>JAEYMI010000075.1 GCA_023461275.1 Actinomycetes bacterium
TCGTTGATTTTGATATGGATCCCGTTATGGCTGAGCGGATTTATGAATTTCTGGAAGCTAATAATGTAGATGTACTCCGTATAACGGATGAAGAAGATGACATAATATTAGACGATGAAGAGGATCTGGAGGAAATTGACTTCTCCATACCCGAAGGCATCAGCATTGATGATCCGGTAAGAATGTATCTGAAAGAAATCGGTAAAGTTCCCTTATTAAGTGCCGATGATGAAATTGAACTGGCCAGAAGGATGAAGGTTGGGGATGCCGATGCCAAGAAACGGCTGGCGGAAGCCAATCTGCGCCTGGTTGTCAGTATTGCAAAACGCTATGTAGGCAGAGGCATGCAGTTTTTGGATTTAATTCAGGAAGGTAATCTGGGGCTAATTAAAGCCGTGGAAAAGTTTGATTATACCAAAGGCTTTAAGTTTAGTACCTATGCTACCTGGTGGATCAGACAGGCCATAACCAGAGCCATTGCCGATCAGGCCAGAACCATCCGGATTCCGGTGCATATGGTGGAGACCATTAATAAACTGATCCGGGTGCAAAGACAGCTCCTTCAGGAATTAGGCCGGGAGCCGTCACCGGAAGAAGTAGCGGCTGAGATGAATATTCCGGTGGAAAGAGTCAGGGAGATACAAAAGATTTCCCAGGAGCCGGTGTCCTTAGAGACCCCCATCGGGGAGGAAGAAGACAGCCATCTGGGCGATTTTATCCAGGATGACAATGTACCGGTACCAGCCGATGCGGCGGCCTTTACGTTATTAAAGGAACAGCTTATTGATGTACTTGGCACCTTAACTGACCGGGAACAGAAGGTATTAAGGCTGCGTTTTGGTCTGGATGACGGGCGAGCCCGCACGCTGGAAGAAGTGGGCAAGGAATTCAATGTTACCAGAGAACGTATCCGCCAGATTGAAGCTAAGGCGCTGCGTAAATTAAGACATCCCAGCAGGAGCCGCAAATTAAAAGATTATTTAGAATAAATAAGTGTAAAAGACCAGGTACCTGGCATAAAATGAACAGAAGAAAGAGGATATCATGCGATTATCAAGGCGTTTACAGGCAGTTGCAGATACTGTTACAGCAGGGAACCGGGTTGCCGATGTAGGCTGTGATCATGCCTACATATCGATTTATCTGATCCGTAATGACATAGCTCCGGGTGTAATTGCAATGGATGTTAATAAAGGGCCTTTAATGAGAGCTTCTGAAAATATTAATCACCATGGTTACGGCCAACGAATCCAGACCAGACTTTCCGACGGATTACAACGGTTGGAACCAGGTGAAGCGGATACTATATTAATAGCCGGCATGGGCGGAGCACTTACCGTCAGGATATTAGAAGAAGGCCTGAATGCTGTGAGGAAAAGCAAAGAACTGATTCTGCAGCCTCAGTCGGAAATCTTTCTGGTACGCAGATTTCTGCATAAAATTGGATTTGCCATCCGGAAAGAACAGATGGTTAAGGAAGACGGAAAGTATTATTTTATTATAAAGGCAGAGCCCGGTACAGATGGTTATGACCGGGAAGTATTTTACCAGTATGGTAAGTTATTGCTGGAACAAAGAGAACCGCTTATGCTTGAATATCTTAAGCGGGAGGGCAGAATCCAGAGTGAGGTAGTAAAAGAACTAAAGGCGTTTCCTACGGAAAAAGCAGCAGCACGCCTGACTGAAATTAATAGAGATATGGTTTATATCGATGAAGCATTGGCATATTACGAATAGTTATAATTAACAAGGTACTCCCGGAACTCATTTTTATAAAGCAAGCTCGCATTTTAAGGGGGCTGCGGTGGGGTTTTCGGGAGTATTTATCATAGGAAGGGAGGTTTCACATGGAAGAAAAAGTGCAGGTTGAGATTAACGGTAACGTGAAAGAATATCCGAAAGGTGTCCGTTTACTGGACATCAGCAAAGAATATCAGAAAGACTATAAGGAAGATATCATATTAGCCTTTGTGAATAACCGTTTGCGGGAATTGCAGAAAACGGTTCAGAAAGACTGCCATATCCGTTTTGTCACTACAGAGGAGGATGCCGGTCATAAAACCTACAACCGGGGTGTGACGCTGGTAATGTTAAAGGCGATCTACAGTGTCGTGGGTGCAGTGAATATTCGTAAGATATCTATTGAATATTCCGTGGGAAACGGCCTTTATTGTCAAACGGATACCAAAGAAGCCATTACAGGAGAGCAGTGCAGGGCAATTAAGGAAAAGATGCAGTCTTTAATTGACAGAGATCTTCCGATTACGAAAAGATCTATAGGTACTGCCGATGCAATTGAGTTATTCAAACAGTATGGAATGCACGATAAGGAACGTTTATTCCGTTACCGCCGTGTATCCAAAGCTAATATATATAATCTGGAAGGTTTTGAAGATTATTATTATGGGTTTATGCCCCCCAGTACCGGATTTTTAAAGTACTTTGACCTGTTTTTATATGAGGGAGGATTAATGTTACTCCTGCCTGAGAAGACAAATCCCAGTGTACTGGAACCTTTTAAATCCCAGGATAAGCTTTTTGCCACTTTAAAGGAAGCCAACCGCTGGTCCCGTGCCCTTGAAATTGAAACGGTGGGAGCTTTAAATGATGCCATAGTAAATGGCAGAATCAATGATTT
>JAEYMI010000076.1 GCA_023461275.1 Actinomycetes bacterium
CATCACGGGCACTACAGCCGTCCGGGCACTACGGCACAACAAAGACGCCACCGCTCGCACCAAACGGCCAATGATGGTTGCAGTTCTCCGCCCCACCGGAACGATGTCGGCGGGGCTCGTTGTTTCAAACGCGGGACCGTCGATCGCTCGCGACGTCAAGGTGTCGTTCGACCCGCCGTTACCCGCCCATGCCACGACCAGCGCCGGGGAGCCAAGCATCATCCCGTTTGTTCGTAACCGTTACTCGAAGTCGATTGCTGCCTGGGCACCGGGGTACACGGCGCGGAACGAGTTCTTGATCTTGGGTGACGACAAGGATGAGCACGGTCGTCTGATTAACGAGGACGGCATCGCACGCGAGACCGACATCGTCTTCGACTACCAGGACGACGACGGCAACCATTACTCCGAGCGCATGTCACTGGACCCCACCTTGATCGAGGGCGAGACATGGTCCGTCAACAAGCGCAACAAGGGTGGGAAGGAAACCATCCTCCATGATGGATCGCCATGGTTAAGCGAGTGACGTGCAGGGCAGCCAACGAACACCCGTTCGGGGCTGTGCTCGATTGCCTACCGATTGCCTAAGACGCCGAGACACCGGGTGCGACGCGGTAGACAGACCAGACACGAACACCGAGGTCAGGTGCGACGCGGGATGACGGCGAAGACACCCGCGCACACCGGCTTTCACACTGGCAGTGTGGGGGTCAGGGGTTCGAGTCCCCTTAGCTCCACAGACAAGAAACCCGCTCTGACCTCGGTCGCAGCGGGTTTCTTGATGTTCCTGGACGATCTCGGTGCGGGGCGAAATGTCCTAGCGTGGCGCACATCACACAAACGTGTAAGTTTTGACATCCTTTCTTGCGAGGTTTGACGAACATGCGAACTCTCTTGGCATATCGAGTGTTCCTACTCCAGAGGCTCGCGCCGCGACAGTAGCTGCAAGAATTCCCAGTTGATGAACAGCCGATCACGGCCAACTTTCACATCGCGAAGCAACCCCGCCGCCACAAGTGCGTTAAGCCAAGCGGTCGCTGTCGGCCGCGATACTTCACACCGCGACACAACCGCATTGATCCGGGTGTAGGGCTGCTCAAACAGAACGGACTGGAACACCGCGTGCGCGGCGCCTTTGGTGACCGTTCGCGAGCGCTCACCAAAATCCTCCTGGAGGCTGCGAATGTCCTCGATCTTGCCGAGAGTCGTCATCGAGGTGACCTCGATCCCCCGCAGGATATAGAGGATCCAGTCCTCCCAGGCGCCGTCTCCCGTTACCGCGAGCAGCAGCCTGTAGTAGTCGTTCTTTGTGTCGATGATGTAGCGAGAGAGGTAGAGGACAGGCATACGGAGCAGTCCGGCCTGTACGAGCATGAGCACATTCACGATTCGACCGGTGCGACCGTTGCCATCGGAGAACGGGTGGATGGCCTCGAACTGGTAATGAGCGGCCGCCATACGCACCAGAGGGTCGAGGCTGGGCGTGTTGTGAATAAACCGCTCCCATTCGGCCAGCTTGGCCTCGATCTGTTCACGCCCTTCCGGGGGGCTGTAGATGATCTCGCCAGTGGCCGGGTTAGCGATTCGAGTTCCCGGTACAGCACGGACTTTCATCTCCCTGTTCTTGATGATGCTGCAGACGGCCGTGGCGGTCGACGCCGTGAGTCCCCGCTCTTCTGTGAGGGAGAAGCCTCTTCGCAACGCAGTGCGATAACGCAGCGTCTCGCGGGTGGCGGGATCGCTGGCCCCAGACTCATCCTCTGAGTGCCGGAACAACTCATCGGTGGTGGTGACGATGTTCTCGATCTCTGACGATGCCTGCGCCTCAAGGAGTGGGATGGTGTTGATCAGAACGTCTGGATTCGGCATCGACGCGGCCGCCTGGTCGAGCTTCACGAGCGCAGCCGTTGCTGCGACACTCGCCTTAAGGACGCGCTTGGTCTCAAGATCGTCGTCCGACGGCGGTGAAGGCAGCTCGTTGTATGGCTTGTCGGCAATCCAGCTCATACCGGAACGGTCGCACACCAAAGGGGAATGTGCAAAATTTTGGGCATATTTTTAACACATATCGGCGATGGGTTACGAAACTTGCGCCTGATCCGCGCTCCCTCGCACGGCGGGGGTCAGGGGTTCGAGTCCCCTTGGCCCCACCCACGAAGAATCCCTCCGACCTGTGTCGGAGGGATTTCTCGTCGGCGTCACAGCGCCCTGCTGGGTAACTGGGATCAGGGCTTTTCGATCAGCTTGTAATCCGCGATCAGCTTGCCGACTTCGTTGTCCTGGAACTTGTTGTACAACTTCTCCCGGAGCACGTGCGGGCCGGGCAGCCGGACTTCCTCGCCGTCCCGTAGCCGTGCGGTGGCGTTGAGCAACTCCCGGACGTCATAGGTCGATCCATAGACCTCCGGCACACCGCGCTCCAGATCGAGCAAGGTGTAGACGGCCTCCATCGGTGTGCGAACCGAGTACTCCGTGGTGAAAATGCAGTCCCGGCTCGGACTCTCGGAGAACTGACCGATGAACGCGAAGTTCACTGCACCTTCGGGCACCACCGACGGCCGATCGCCGTGCTGGCGTGGCATGAAGAATGCCGTGACGTAGGGCATCATGCACGGCACCGCCTTGGCGGCGGTTGCGGCCAACCCGTCGATCTGGTCGGCCGGAACACCAACGTGGTAGAGCCACTCACGGGTGATCTCCTCACCCGTGCACTCCGCGATCGACTTCTTGACGTAGTCGCCGGGGGTGTCGGTGAACAGCGCGTAGACCCACACGACGATCTGGTCGGCCGGTTGCTGCTTGAAGTGCGGCTGGCGATTGACCGTCCAGCTCATCAGCCAGCTTGAGTCCTCGGCGGTGACGATGCCGCCGGTGACCACTTTGCCGCTGAACGGGTCACGTTCGCAGATCTTCTCGATGTACTCCGGGATCCGGTTGTCCAGCGTGGTGACCGTGCACGATTCCCACTTGGTCTTGTCAATGTCGCCGGCGAAGACGTCCGGGTGGCCGAACGACGGGTCCTTCTTGGCGATGCGCCGCCACAGATCCCAGGCCGGCGACGGTCCGCGGTCGAGTTTGGCCGGGGTCTGGTGATCGCCCTCGTCAGAGTTCTCGGTGAGCGACCCGATGGTCATGAAGACGAGATCGTTCTCACCGAGATCGATGGTGCCGTCCTCGCCTTTGTGGGTGTAGTGAATCTTGGTGGCCTGCTTGCGCGTGCCGTCGATCTGGAAGTCGACGTCGGTCACGGTGGTGGAGAATTGGAACTTGACACCCCGATCGAGGAGCCACTTGTAGAGCGGCAGGACCAGCGATTCGTACTGGTTGTACTTGGTGAATTTGAGTGTCGAGAGGTCCGGCAATCCCTTGATGTGGTGAATGAACCGATGCAAGTAGAGTTTGAACTCCAGCGCGCTGTGCCAATTCTCGAATGCGAACATCGTGCGCCAGTACAGCCAGAAGTTGCTGTGCAAGAAGTCCTCGCTGACAACGTCCTCAATGCGCTTGTTCTCCATCTCCTCCCGAGTGGCGAGGAAGATGCGAACGATGTCTTTCTGGGCTTTGTCGGAGAGCTTGAACTTGAAGTCGGTGCCGGCATCGACACCCTGCTTCATGGTGACACGCCGCAGCGAGAAGTTCGGGTCGTCGTTGTTCAGCCAGAAGTACTCGTCGAGGACGCTGGCGTCGTCCTGCTCGATCGACGGGATCGAGCGGAACAGATCCCACAGGCACTCAAAGTGGGTCTCCATCTCGCGTCCGCCGCGAATGACGAACCCCTTCTTGGGTTCTTTGATGCCGTCCAGCGCGCCGCCGGGCAGATCGAGCTCTTCGAAGATGGTGATCTTGTCGCCGGGCATCTGCGCGTCCCGGATCAGGAACGCCGCACCCGACAGGGAAGCGAGGCCGGCGCCCACAAACCACGCGGTCTTGTCCTCGACGCCCTCAGGCTTGCGCGGTCGAGCGAAAGCCTCATAGTTGCCGGCACTGTAATGCATGTTAATAATCTTCTCTCTGTTGGTCGGTGGTTGTGACAGCAACAGGTTCAATGGCAAGGACGCGATTCGCCGAGTGCTCGCAGAAACGTGATCGTTTCCATTTCAATGCCGCCACTTCTTGTGAAATCCCGACAATTTCAGGGTATCTCGTGGTCATGTATCGCTGTCCGCGGTTCAGGCCATTTGAACTCGGGACGGCACGAACTTGTACCCATCTCGTCTCGATTGGCAACGAGTCGCCACGCGAACATGCCGACATTTGTATTCGGCGTCGGTGGTGCACACCGACACAGCAGACGACGGGGGTGACCGCGATCATGGCAGCACGCCGGCCTGACTGATTAGTTGTCCCGCAATCCTTGCGCTAGAGAGTATTTCGAGATTTTCTCGGCGAGATCGGGAGATGGCCGACTGGCTCGGTCATCTTCCGTGCCCGACGGCGGCCCGTCATCGTCGAGTACCTGTCGTCGCCGACTACCGCACCCTGTTCCGACGGCACCGGTCGGATCAGTTCGCGCTGTCAAGCCACTCACCGTCGACGGCCTCTGGGCGCGGCGTTACCGTTCCTGAGCGTGACAGACGACAGCTGCCCCGACCCGTTCGAACCGTCCATGAGCGTCTACGACGCCATCCGTCGCCGACGTGACGTGCGTGCCGAGTTCACCGGCGAGATCGTCGCCGACGATGTTCTCACCCGCATTCTCAGTGCGGCACACCACGCGCCGAGCGTCGGAAATACCCAACCGTGGGATTTCATAGTCGTTCAATCGCCCGACACACTCAGGAATTTCTCAGAACACGTCGCAATGGCGCGGACACGGTTCGCCGAGTCCTTATCAGCAGACCGCCGGGAGGTATTCGACCCCATCAAGATCGACGGCATCCGCGAAAGCGGTACCGGAGTGGTCGTCACCTATGACCCGATTCGCGGAGGAGATCACATCCTGGGCCGCCACACGATCGATGACACCGGACTGCTTTCCGTTGCTCTGGCCATCGAGAACATGTGGCTTGCGGCAGTAGCAGAAGACATTGGTATCGGTTGGGTATCGTTTTACGACGAACCGTTCTTGGCTGATCTTCTCGACATCCCGCACCCGGTCCGACCCGTTGCGTGGCTGTGCGTCGGGCAGGTCAGTCGTTTCCAGCAGGCGCCTGACCTGGAACGTTTCGGGTGGCGGTCGGGTCGACCACTCGGTGATGCAGTTCACTGGGAAGCCTATTCCGCGGGTGCCTGCGACGCCGGTGACAAACCTTCGCGTAGTGTCAGATTTCGGTAGCGTAATTCATCGCCAATGACGTAGAGATAAAGATAACGAACGTTTAGACGTCCACAGCATCCGAAAGTTCGTTATCCACAGGGGGGCGCCGTCCAGGTGGTAGCCCTGTGGTCCACTGATGTACGCTCTCGGCAGGTTTCGAGTGGGGGATAACCATGGCACAGCAAACAATCATTCAGGTAGTCGACGATCTCGACGGTAAACCGCTGGAAGAAGTGGTAACCGTGCGTTTTGGGCTGGACGGCAAGTCGTACGAATTCGACACTTCCGAGGCCCATGCGACCGTTTTCTACAAGCTCCTCGATAAGTACCTCGAGGTCTCCCGACGCGTAACCGGTCCGGCCGGCGCGAAGGCGCCCAGTCAGGCGCGCTCCAAGGAGCAGTCGGCCGCCATCCGCAGCTGGGCGCTGCACAACGGATACGACGTCAGCGATCGCGGCCGGATTCCCGCCGACATCATCGCGGCGTTCGAAGCCGCACACTGAACGCTTCACCCATTACCGCCGGTGACGACCGCCGTGTGACGATACGGGCATGAGCGCAACGATCGTCGCCAAGGACCTCGCCGGAGGCTACGGTCATCGCACCCTGTTCGAGCACCTGGACCTGACCGTCACCAGCGGTGACGTGATCGGGGTGGTCGGCGCCAATGGGGCAGGTAAGACGACGCTGCTCCGGGTCTTGTCCGGTGACCTCCCCCCGCTGGAGGGGACCGTCAGCCGAACACCACCCGACGCCTTCGTCGGCTGGCTGCCGCAGGAGCATGACCGCGTCGCGGGTGAAACCGTCGGCGCCTACATCGCCCGACGCACCGGCTGTGCCGCGGCCACGCGGGCGATGGAGACTGCCGCACAAGCACTTTCGGAGCCATCGGCTGGTTCGGGGACTGACGATCCGGCCGACGTCTATGCCGCTGCACTGGACCACTGGCTGGCAACCGGCGCGGCCGATCTCGACGACCGCGTACCCGAAGTGCTCGCCGAACTCGGCCTCGACACCGGCCCCGCACCCGAATCGGTCCTGATGACCGATCTCTCCGGCGGACAGGCCGCTCGGGTCGGACTGGCAGCACTGCTGTGCTCCCGATTCGATGTCGCCCTCCTCGACGAACCGACCAACGATCTCGATCTCGACGGACTCGAGAAGCTCGAAGGCATCGTCAGCGCGATGCGGGGCGGGATCGTGTTGGTCAGTCATGATCGGGAGTTCTTGGCGCGAAGCGTCACCAAGGTTCTCGAACTCGACCTGGCCCAGCACACCAACACGGTTTTCGGGGGCGGCTACCTCAGCTACCTCGAGGAGCGTGAGGTGGCTCGTCGGCATCGTCGGGAGGAGTACGACGAATACGCCGAGAAGAAGGCCGATCTCGAGGCACGCGCGCGCACCCAACGTGAGTGGACCAGCCAAGGTGTCCGCAACGCGATCCGCAAGTCACCGGACAACGACAAGATCCGACGCCGTGCCGCCACAGAATCCAGCGAGAAGCAGGCCCGAAAGGTCCGGCAGATGGAAAGCCGGATCGCGCGCCTCGACGAGGTCGTCGAACCCCGCAAGGAATGGGAACTGCAGTTCACCATCGGTGCTGCACCCCGATCGAGTTCGGTGGTGGCCACTGTCGCCAATGCCGTTGTGCGGCAAGGTGACTTCACCCTCGGTCCGGTGTCACTACAGGTCGACGCAGGCGACCGGATCGGCATCACCGGTCCCAACGGCGCCGGGAAATCAACTCTTCTGCACCTCATCCTCGGTGATATTGCACCCGACGAGGGCGCAGCTACTCTCGGATCCAACGTGGCGATCGGCGAAATCGACCAGGCCCGTGGACATTTCGTCGGTGAGAAGGCCTTGGTCGACCGGTTCTCCGAGCTCGCCCCGGATCAGACCACCGCAGATGTCCGCACCTTGCTCGCCAAATTCGGTCTGCGTGCCGACCACGTGAACCGGCCGGTGGGCGAGTTGTCGCCGGGGGAGCGGACCCGCGCCGCACTCGCACTGCTGCAGGCACGTGGAACCAATCTACTGGTGCTCGACGAACCCACCAACCACCTCGACCTGCCTGCGATCGAACAGATGGAGGCCGCGCTGGACACCTACGACGGGACGGTGCTGCTGGTCACGCACGATCGGCGCATGCTGGACACCGTCCGGGTTGATCGCCAATGGCGCGTCGTGGACGGCACGGTCACCGAACTCTGATACCGACCTATCTCAATATTTGAGATAGGAGTTTCACTTACTGGGCTCCGCGTCGTAGCCTGATCTCGGACCCCACGACCTCCGGTGGTCCGACCGGTGACCACATTCATCACCACTCTCCGTCAGAATCTCTTCCCAGGAGTGGTGTCTCATGCTGTCGTCCATCTCGTCCCGTCATCGCCCGGCGGCTCCGTCGCTGGCACCGTCGCTCGTGATCAATCGGATTCGCGGATCGGCGATCCGTGATCTTCTCAAGGTCATCGAGCAACCCGATGTGCTCAGCCTCGCCGGCGGCTTGCCTGCCACCGAACTGATTCCGGCCGCCAGGATCGCCGAGGCGGCTCAGCGGGTGATCGTCGACGGAGCGTCGTTGCAATACACGACCAGTAAGGGCGCCCACGCATGCCGGGAGTCGATCGGACGCTTTGTTGCCGCACATCCGGATCAGATTCTGGTGACCCACGGCTCGCAGCAGGCGCTGTCGATGCTGGCCATCGCCCTCGTCGATCCAGGGGAGACGGTGGTGGTCGATGACCCGGTGTATGTCGGTGCGCTGCAAGCCTTTCAGGCAGCAGGAGCAGACATCGTCGCTGTTCCCATCGCCGACGACGGCGTGGACACGGCCGCACTCGCGAAGCTGCTCGCCGACGGCCTGCGGCCGCGAATAGTGCACACCGTCAGCAACTTTCACAATCCATCAGGGGCGAGCGCCACCGCGCGGGTCAGGGGCGACCTCGCCGACCTCGCTGAGCGGTACGGATTCTGGATCATCGACGACGACCCGTACGGGCACTTGCGATTCCGCGGCGAGCCGATCGCCCCGATTCCCGGTGATCGGGTGATCCGGCTGGGCAGCGTCTCCAAAATCCTCGCCCCGGCTCTGCGCGTCGGATGGATGCAGGCGCCCGCCGCGCTGATCGACATGGTCGAGCGGCTCAAGCAAAGTGCCGATCTGTGTGGTTCCACCCTCAATCAGCTCATGGTCGCCGGCCTGCTCGACGACACCGATTGGCTGGGCGGCCACATCGACACCCTGGTGCACCACTATGGGCGTCGTGCCGGCGCACTGGGATCAGCGCTCGCGACACACCTGGGTCCGACGGCCGAGTACACCGCGCCCGACGGTGGAATGTTCTGTTGGCTCCGGCTTCCCGGGATCGACACCACAGCACTCCTGCCCCATGCCCTCGACGAGGGCGTGGCGTTCGTCCCTGGCTCGGCATTCGCGGTCACCGCGGACCTGAGCGAGTACGTTCGGCTCAGTTTCGCGACTCTCGCGCCAGAACTGCTCGACGAGGCTGTCCGCAGGCTCACCGCGGCCGTGGATCGATCGATCCGTGCGTCCGCACTACGTCGTTAGCGCGGCATCGGCGCCCGATCGACATCGGCGGCCCCGGCGCGGCCCTTGCACACCTGCGCTACTTTCCGTACGGCAGCAGCGCCATCTCGCGAGCGTTGCGGATGGCGGTCGCCACCTGGCGCTGCTGCTGAGGAGTCAGGCCGGTGACGCGTCGTGAACGA
The DNA here is from genome assembly GCA_023461275.1 of Actinomycetes bacterium. Lineage (GTDB taxonomy): Bacteria > Actinomycetota > Actinomycetes > Mycobacteriales > Mycobacteriaceae > Gordonia. The sequence continues at coordinate 8,993 of JAEYMI010000076.1, forward strand.
ATCCGGCCCCGGTCAGACAGGAAGTGTCGCAGCGTGGCCACGTCCTTGTAGTCCACCGGTTCGGTGATGCCGAGGACCCGAAGTCGGTTGGTGGCAGGCGATTTGGTGGATTCGGTCCGGTCGCGGCGTCGATTCTTGGTGCTCATGATGCTGATCGGTGTCCTTTCACCAGCTGGATTTACTGATACCGGGAAGTTCGCCGCGATGGGCGAGCTCGCGGAACCGGACACGGGAGACGCCGGCCTTGCCGATGAATCCGCGCGGTCGGCCGTCGATGGCGTCCCGGTTGCGAATCCGGACCGGGCTGGCGTCGCGGGGCAGTTTCCGGATGGCCCGACGCGCCTCTGCGCGTTCGGATTCGGTGGCCGCGGTCCGCGCAATCTGCTTGAGTTCGGCCCGACGATCGGCGTACTTGGCCACGATGGCCCGGCGCTGTTCGTTGCGGATGATCGAGGACTTCTTGGCCATCAGCGCTCCTCCTTGAAGTCGACGTGGCGTCGGATGACGGGGTCGTATTTGCGCAGTACCATCCGGTCGGGATCGTTACGGCGGTTCTTGCGGGTGACATAGGTGTAACCGGTTCCGGCGGTGGACTTCAGCTTGACGATGGGGCGTATCTCGTTGCGCGCCATCAGACTTTCTCCCCACGCCGCCGAAGATCGGCGACCACCGCTTCGATGCCGCGCCGATCGATGGTTTTGATGCCCTTGGCGCTGACCCGCAGGGTGATGTAGCGGCCCTCGGCGGGCAGGTAGTACCTGCGTCGTTGGATGTTCGGATTCCAGCGACGCGAGGTGCGCTTGTGGGAATGCGACACCTGCTTCCCGAATCCCGGGACTCGCCCGGTGACCTGACAGTGGGCCGACATGCCCGCTCCTTTCGTATGCGCATCCGCGCATCTTTAATGACAACGATTCGCAATAAGTCGTGGATGACTGTAGCGTGAGGCGTCGTCAAATGAAAATCATTCTCAAGTTGAGGGGAGTTCAGTGAAGGACACGCGTACCCCGGTTCTCCTGGTGTCGGGGCTCGACGCGGCCGCGGTGGACCGGACCGCCCAGGCTCTCGTGGTCGCCGGAACAGTTGTGGTGCACCATGATCTGAGGCTGCTCGACGACGGGATCATCACTCGCGCCATCCACGCTGTCGACGTCGACGGTACTGAGCGCACCACCGTCGCCGACCTCGAGCTGGTCCACGGCTGCCTCAGCTGCACCCTGCGCGAGGATCTCCTGCCGTTGCTGCGCCGGCTGCATCGACGCAGCAACGTGGAGACGATCATCGTCGCGCTGGACCCGACGATGGAACCCGAGGCCGTCAGTTTCGCCGTCGACAACGTGATCGTCGCCGACATGCCCGGTTTCCTCGACGCGCCGGCCGGAGTCGACGTACGGATCAATGCGACGCTTACCTGTGTCGATGAGGCGACGTGGCTGGATCACGCCACCGGCGACGACCCGCTCGCCGAGGTCTGCGACGGTGCCGTCGGGGACGACGAGCGCACGCTTGCGCAGGTCGCCGTCGGCCAGGTGGCATTCGCCGACGCTCTCGTCGTCGCCGGATGCTCTCCCGCACAACGTAATGCGTGGGACTCGACCCGCATGATGGCGGTCCTGCGACGCCTGGCTCCATCCGCGCCGATGATCCTGGAGTTGTCGGAACGTCCGATGACGCCGCTGATGGCGATGCGACTGATCGCGTCCATTCCATCGACGTCGCGACGCGGGCGCATCGACATGCCACACGACCCACTCCTGCGTGGCACGCCGCAACTGGAAGCCGACTGTGGAGTGCAGATCGTCGAATTCCATTCTGAGCGACCGTTTCACCCCGAACGACTGCATGACGCGATCGACACGTTGCTCGACGGTGTGGTCAGCTCCAAGGGGCGGCTATGGCTGGCAACGCAACCCGAGGAGTCGCTCTGGCTCGAGTCGGCCGGCGGTGGACTGCAGGTGGCCACCGGCGGCCGGTGGCTGGCCGCCATGGACGACGAGGAGCGGTCATCGGAATCCGCCGAGCGGGTGGCGATGGCGGCCCTGCGGTGGGACCCGCAGTTCGGTGACCGCCACTCGTCGCTGGTCATCCTGGTCCACAGCGCCGATCCCGACGAGATCTGCTCCGCGTTGCGCCGGGCCTGCCTGACCGATACGGAAATGGCTCTCGGACAACAGCTCTGGCTGGCCTATCCGGATCCTTTCGGCCACTTCCATGCCGACCCATGCGAGGAATCAGCCGGGCAACCATCACTATCCGCCGCCGACGACCGACAGGAGCGACCATGAAACCCGCCATCCATCCCGACTACCACCCGGTGGTGTTCCGCGACGCCGTCACCGGCGACGAATTCCTCACCCGATCGACGGCAACCTCGGCGGAGACCGTGGTGTGGTCCGACGGGGCCACCTATCCGTTGATCGTCGTCGAGGTGAGCAATCGCTCGCACCCGTTCTGGACCGGCACCGCTCGCTTGTTCGACAACGAGGGCCGCGTCGAGAAGTTCCGCCGCAAGTACGGACTGAGCCGAGAAACCGCGACAGGTCGAACCGAGGAGACAGCATGAAGGTCCGCAATTCCGTGCGCTCACTGAAGAACAAGCCCGGCGCGCAGGTGGTGCGTCGTCGTGGTCGTATCTTCGTGATCAACAAAAAGGAACCCCGATTCAAGGCGCGACAGGGCTGAGCCCGAGCAGCCCCACCGTCAGCACCTGAGGCGTCACCTACGGATATCGCGGTGGCCGATTAGTCTGACTCCCATGACGTCGACTGCCCGTCAGAGGGTGATCGGTACCTCCACCTTGGTGACGTTGGCTCTGCTCTACTTCGCGCAAGGCCTGCCCTACGGTTTCTTCACGCAGGCGTTGCCGGTGGTGCTGCGGCAGTCGGGCTATTCGCTCACCGAAATCGGCGCCACCGGACTGTTGTTCGCGCCGTGGGCACTGAAGTTCCTCTGGGCGCCCTACGTCGACCGCTACGGAACCCGACGACGTTGGCTGCTGACGATGCAATTGTCCTCGGCCGCAGTGGCACTCGTGCTCGCCGCGATCGGGCCGTCGAGCACCCTGAGCTGGGTGTTGGTGGGCGTGGCGGTCATCAACCTGCTGTCGGCGACGCAGGACATCGCCACCGATGGACTCGCGGTGTCCACTCTCGACACCCGACAGCGCGGTCTGGGCAACGGCGTTCAGGTGGGCGCGTACCGGATCGGGATGATCGTCGGTGGCGGCGCGCTGCTGTGGGTGTTCTCGGTCGCCGGATGGCGCAGCGTCTTCATCGCCATCGCGGTCCTCGTGCTCCTCACCACGCTGCCGGTGTGGTGGCTGCCGCGCACGCGACCCGACGAACCAGCGCGTCCGACGGCGCAGCAGGTGGCGCGCGAGTGGCTGACCCGACTACGCCGACCGGGAATGATCGTATTCATCGGCCTGATCGGCGCGTTCAAGTTCGGTGACTCGATGGGCTCATCGTTGGTGAGCCCGTTCATGTTCGACGCCGGGCTCACCTTGGGGCAGATCGCGCTGATCAAAGGTGTGCTGTCGTCGTTGGCCGCACTCGCAGGTGCCGCAGCGGGCGGCGCGATGGCCTACCGCCTCGGTCGACGCCGCGCGCTGCTGTTCGGCGGGGTGTCCCAGACCGCGAGCCTGGTTCTGTATCTCGTTGCGGCGTTGGGGATCGGCGGATTCGGATTGATCGTGACGGCCGGAATCGCCGAGCACGTGCTCGGCGGCGCGGCGACGGTAGCGGTGTTCACCCTGATGATGGATGCGTCGGAGAAAGACCATCCCGGAAGCGATTACACACTTCTGGCGTGCGCCATCGCGATCGTGCAGGGGGTGGCCGGACTGGCAGCCGGCGTGATCGGTGACCTGCTGGGCTATCCGACGTTGTTCGGCATCTCGGTTGTCCTGTCCGGAATGGGCTGTGCTGCTTTGATACTCGCCGTTGATCGGGGCGCGGGACCGACCGGGGTGCGCCAGGCCTGGCGATGATCCGGTGGCCGGTCAGCGGCGGCGATCGTGTTCGCGTTCGTATTTGATACGCTCCGGTACGGCCTCGATCCGCTTGAGCAGGGACGTGTTGCGTGAGTTCTCGGGCAGTCCTTCGGTGCCCTCGGTCTGGGTGATCGCGGTGAACGCGCCGACCAGCGTTGTGGCCAGATCGAACGACGGTGTCTGCACGGTCTCGTTAAGCATCCTGATGATCAGCTCTGCTGCGTCGAGTCGTCCCCATAGGTAGTCGCTGCGTCGAAATGACGGGTCCATGAAGGCCTGAAAATGGTGCAGCCCTTTGCCATACAACTTCGGCTCGTCGTCGCGGTCGCGCGGATCGTTGGGTATCAGGTCCAGTGCGGTCGCCTCGATCGGACTGAACTGCGAGACCGGGATCGGGGTGAACTGGGGTAATTGAGACAGCGAGATCACCGGGTACATCAACGCATCCCAGCGGGGAAATCCGAGGTAGCGCAGGAATATCGCCACCGTGTCGGCTTCTGGCCACGGTCGACCGAGTTCGTCCTCGGACTGTTTGAGTGCGTTGCTGAAGGCATCCCAGAGTGATTGGCTACCGTCACCGAGCGACTCGGCGAGTAGCCGTGCGTAGTCGGCGAACAGGGTCGTCAAGTCGTCCCGGTGACGGTTGGCGAAGTCGACGGGCGACTCGAAGACCGTGTCGTCCAGCGCCTCCGGCGCAAGAAACGCGATCTGGTTCTGCAGCTGCGCCACGACCTTTTCCGGCGCGGTCTGGGTCTCCGACAGTTGGCGCCACGCTTCACGTTTGAGCGTGTCAAGGCTTGCCGCGGGAGGTCCATCGGGCCGGTACAGCTTGTTGATGCCGGCGAGGATGTACAGCAAGCGGCGTTCGCGGTACGGAGTGTCGCGGGGCCGCAGGAAGTCCGAGATACTGGCCTCGTCGCGGTAGGTGATGTCGGCCGGTGGCGGAGTTGTCGACGGATCGTGCGCGTTGATCAGTTTGCCGCTGTCTCCGACTTCCCAAAAGTGTTGCTGCTCCAGCCATTCGGCGAGTACGGAGGTGACGAAGGTTGCGGTGCTCGACTGGGGTGGCATCTTGGTGACGCGGTTGATGGCCTTGGCGATCCGTTCGGCCACCGATGTGGCCTTCATGCGCTGATAGGTGTTCCAGGTGGGTCGCATGTCGGACTCGGCGGCCTCCTGCATCGAGCTCGCGATCTTGGTCGCGGCTTCCTGGGCCTTGGTCGTCCCATCCTGGTCACCGGGCACGGCCTGCTCTGCAGCCTTTTTGGCGAAGAAGCCCTGCTGATCGATCTGCGTGACGATCTCGGCCATCTGCTGATCGGAGATCGCTCCGATGCGCTCGATTCGTGCGTTCATGTCGCGCAGCTTGATGAGATCGTTGAGGAATGGGTGCGCGGTCAGCGGATCCTTGATGTCGAGGAGGCTCGGTTCGTCGTCACGGTTGTCGCCATCCCGGTGCTCCCTATTCCGGTGCTCGTCGTCGTCGAGGCGCTTGTCCGGGTCGGGCTCGATGTAGATGAGGCGTCGGATCACCTCGTGTTCGGCCGGTCGGCGCGCGATTGCCTCGATCACCAGATCGAATGGTGCGTTGTCCATCAGTCCACCGTCGACGAAGTACGAGTCCTCCACGTCGCGCCCGTTCTCGGCATAGTTGAACCGGAAGATCGACGGCGGAACGACGTCGAGCGCTCGAGTGTCTTCATCCCGGTCGGCATTGTCGCCCTTGGCGATCTCCTCGGCGAAGCCCGCGACGCTGACTCGCGCGAAGGCGGCGGGGAAGGCTGACGTGGCACGTGCTGCGAACGCCAACGAGTAGGTGTTGCGGCCGCCGAATCCGTCCGCGCCGGACTCCGCGCCGCTGTTGAACTGCATCACCTGTGCAAATCCCCGGTCGCGCTGCATCCGACCGCCGCATCCGGTCGGGACGGTCACTTCGTAGCCGCGGAGATCTGTTGTGGTGACGAACAATTCCAGCGATCCGCCGTCGGGAACCAAAGTCGGTGCACCATCGTGATCGGCGTCCATATCGCGCAGGGCATCGAGCAGCAGCTGGGACATCACGTCGGACTTGAGTAGTGATTCCGACTTGTTCAGGTGCAGCACGCTTCTCAGCGTCGCCAGCACCATCTGCACGTTCACACCGAAGAACTCTGGGGCGTTCAACAGCTTGGTGATCTGTGCTTCGCTGATCCACAGATCTCGCAGCGCGGTTTGCGAGGCGTTGAGCGCGAGCGCCTTGGCCAAGACGACACCGTTGATTCCGCCGGCCGAGGTACCGCCGATGATGTCGATCGCTACCGAAAGGGGCCGACCTTCCCGACCGTCCCGATCTCGCCGTGCGAGTGCGGCGAGTGCGTCGTAGTAGATCTTCTCGGTGTCGGGCTCGAGTCGTGCGAATTCCGCGGTCGGCGGGTCGAAAGGGTTGGGGGAGTCGGGATCATTGTTTGCGGCGTCGAACGCACGTGACGCGATGACCAGCTTGTGAAGCTCTTTGGTCACTCCGTGCATGTACACAGCCAAGGAGACCCCGCCATAGCAGACCAGGGCCAGACGCAGTTCTGCACGCTCGGTCATCGAAAGACTCCCATCGGGGTCGGGTAATGGTGATACCCACGATGGTCGGCTCTATGCGGATTAGCCAGAGTAGCGGACTACTCGATGGCTGGTCATACGCTACTCACGGCCTGGACGTTTGATGAAAACACGGTGTCGACGAAGCCTCTTCGGAATTCCGGCCAATACGTGCATACCTTGACGTATGTTCGGCGTGGCGGCATTGAACGGTGCTGCGGAAGATGAATTGTTACCGATCGATGACCACGAGCGGACAATTCGTGGTCTTCATCAAATGCGAAAGCAGACTCCCCGGGTCACGCGGAAGCGGACCCGGGGAGTCGGATGAGGTATGGTCGATCAGCGATCAAGCCAACAATCAGTGAGCGGCTTCGAAAGCCTCGATCACCGTGTGCGGAATGCGGCCACGATCACTCACGTCGTATCCCTCTCCGATAGCCCACTCGCGAATCGCCTTGGTCTGAGCCTTGTTTCGGCTCGAGCTCACCGAGGCCGAACGCTTGGCCGCACCGCGTGAGGTCGAACGTGACACCGCAAGATATTTTGATAGTGAGTCACGGAATTGTTGTGCATGCTTAGACGACGTGTCGAATTCGTAGGTCCGCCCGTCCAGGCTCCACCGAACCGTCTCGTATTCGTCGAGCACCTTGCCATCGATGTCGTCGATTACTTGGACGATTTCCTTCTTCGCCATCATGAACATCCTTACTTGTTAGTTCTGAATTCGTGGAGCCGCGCCACAAAAGATAGTCTTGGTTGGCGGGTTCAGCAAACCCCCGTCAGAAGAACAATATACCTGAATGATTCGCTCTGCCCGAGAATGACACGAGGTGGTCCGATGACCCCGACGAGCGGCGGTCAGGAAGTCGGGACTGGCGTGGGTGTGGATTCCGAGTCAGTTTTGGTGTCATCTGTCTGGTTTGAGAACTCCGACGACATTTCGGCCAGTAGTGCACGGGGAGCAGGTTGTGTTGCAGCGATAGCCCGATAACCCTCGGAGTCGATCGCAAATCCGGATCGGGAACGAGATTCAATGCAGAAAAGTCCACTCGCAGCGCTGAGGCACGTGATTCGCGACACCGCAATTGCGTAACCATATTGCACGACGTTGCTCTTATAGAGCACCGGGTATTGATCCGAGCACGCGCCGACCGCGGGCCCGGTGGGTGACAGGGTGATCACGTTCGTCAGCCATTCACATGATTTCCGGGCCGATGATGATCGCGGTCGAAGACCGGGCGCATCGATCCGGCAGGCCAGCGTGGCCTGCCCGCCGACGGGTATTGAACAGGCCACCGTCCGTTGGGGCGTCGAGAAATGAAATCCAGGGGCGGGTTGTGGTTGTGCTGTGGGTGTTCGGGCGCCCTTGTGAAAGTCGGCGTTATCCACCCGCGGTGCCGTAGCGATGACGCGTCCCATCGATCCACGGGGTAAGAGGGCGGCGGTCTCGGAAGTGTCGACGACGGTTGTTGTCGGTGTCGCCGATTCCGCTTCGGTCGACAAGCGATCTGTCGCCGGGATCACGATGCTCGAAGGTGTGGTGTCGGTGCTGATCGAGCAGCCCGAGAGTCCGACGGCGACAACCACGGTGAGACCTGCCAGCATCACCGGACGGCCTGATCGTGGGCGTCGGCGCGGTCCGTACCCTTGCACTGTGGCAACTCCCAAAATCGTCTTGTTCTACCAGTTCGTGCCGTTGCCCGATCCGGAGGCGATTGCGCTCTGGCAGGAATCGGTGTGCGCGGCGCTCGGTCTGACCGGCAGGATCATCGTCTCTGAACACGGGATCAACGCCACTGTCGGGGGTGATCTACCCGATGTGAAACGGTACGTGAAAGCCACGCGCTCATATCGGCCGTTTTCGTCGATCGATATCAAATGGTCGGAGGGGACCGGCACGGACTTTCCCAGACTCAGTGTTCGGGTCCGCCCGGAAATCGTCACCTTCGGTGTGCCCGACGAGGTCCATGTCGACGCTTCCGGGGTGGTCGGCGGCGGAAAGCGGTTGTCTCCGGCGCAGGTGCATGAGCTCGTCGACGCGCGTGGCGAGGAGGTTGTCTTCTTCGACGGCCGTAACCGGATTGAGGCCGAACTTGGCCGATTCGCCGGTGCGGTCGTCACCGAAGCGAAGACCACTCGCGACTTTGTGCCAATGCTCGACAGTGGCGCCTTCGACGATCTCAAGCATCGACCGGTGGTGACGTACTGCACGGGCGGCGTTCGTTGTGAGGTGCTGACCAGTCTCATGCGGGCGCGTGGGTTCGAGGAGGTCTACCAGATCGACGGGGGGATTGTCCGATACGCCGAGGAATATGGCGACAGCGGCCTGTGGGAAGGGTCGTTGTATGTGTTCGATAAAAGGATGATTGTCAATTATTCGGACAATCCTCAGGTACTCGGCAAATGCACCGAATGTGGCCGGCCGACCAACACGGTGGCGAATTATCCGGATCATCTGGGACGCGACCTGGCGGTTGTGTGTGACGACTGTCTGACGGTTTTAGCAAACCGGGAATCGTAAGCGTCGTGAAGAGTGGTATTCGTCACAGTAAAGCGGTTCCGGTGGTCATCATCGCCGGATTTCTCGGGTCGGGAAAGACGACGCTGCTCAATCATTTGCTGAGGTCGGCGCAGGGAACCCGAATCGGGGTATTGGTCAACGACTTCGGATCGATCAACGTTGATGCCATGCTGGTCGCCGGGCAGGTGGACGGGACCGTGCAGCTCGGCAATGGATGCCTGTGCTGCACAGTCGATTCCGATGGACTCGTGAGTGCGCTGGAGAAGCTGGTGCGGCCGGCGGCCGGCATTGACGTCGTCGTCATCGAGGCCAGCGGTATCGCCGAACCGCGCGCTCTGGTGCGGATGATCACCACCGTGTCCGACGATCGGATCGCTTACGGCGGACTGGTCTACGTGGTCGACGCGGCGACGTGTGCGGCCACGCGGGCCGACCACCCGGAGCTCGATCGTCATGCCGCCATCGCTGATCTGGTGGTGGTCAACAAGGTTGATCTCGCCGGACCGGCCGACGCCGGGCGAGTCGATGAGTGGGTGCGTGAGATCAATTCCGGAGCCGCAGTCGTCGCGACCAGCGAGGCGCGGGTCGATCCGGCTCTGCTGTTCGACGTGACCGCACGACAACCCGACGTCGGGCCACGGCAACTGGCGCTCGACGAATTGCTCGCCGAGTACGGCCCCGGTGAGCACGGCGCAGGTGAGCCGCACGGTCATCGCCACCTGCACGACGACTACACGTCTGTCGACTTCTGCGTCGTCGACGCCATGGACCCACGTCGGTTGGCGCGGTTCCTGGAACGGCCCCCACAGGGGTGCTATCGCATCAAAGGTGTGGTCCACCTCGGCGGCGTCGCTGCCCACCGGTACGTCATCCATGGTGTCGGCGGCTTCGTGCGGGTCGAACGTGGACCGTGGGGGCGTGGCGAATCGAGATCGAGCACCGTCGTGGTCATCGGCACCGGACTCGACGCCGACGAGGTTCGATCAGCCCTGCTCGGCGCGGTGTGGAATCCCGACGCCGTCGACCCGAACGGAATCCTGCACATCACGCGCTACCTGCCCGACGCCGGCGCGTCGAGCATCACATCTCCCTAACGATTTCATCGCCGCAGGTCGCGGATTTCGCAAAACCGCCCCGGACTGTTTCACTTGTTACGAATGTGGCCAGAGTGACTGAAGTTCTGCAAAGCGACTGCTGCCGATCGAAGGGCTGTTGCCGATAGAAGGGGAGAGGCGCGACGCTCCGCGCCGTACTGCGATGAATCGGAAGACTGCGATGAACCGGAAACACCACGTGACGACTGTCCGCGTGCTCGGCGTGGCCGCTGCGGCACTGCTGACCACCTCGATGGCGACTCTGGTCGGCGCGCCCGCCGGCGCCGCACCCACTCCGTCGACCCCCACTCCGTCAAGCCCCGCCCCGTCAAGCCCCAGCCTGTCCGCTCCGGCGGGAAAGAGTCTTGCGGGCAAGACCGTCTTCCTCGATCCGGGACACCAGGGCAGTAGTGGCGGCCGGAGCCTCAGCGCGCAGGTCCCTGATGGTCGCGGTGGCAAGAAGGACTGCCAGACCACCGGTGCGACGGGCGTCAACGGGGCCAAAGAGCACACCGTGAACTGGGATATCGCCCAATTGGTGAAGGCCGGTCTGGAAAGCCAGGGCGCCCGCGTCGTCCTGTCCCGCGCCGACGACACCGGATGGGGTGGTTGCGTCGACGAGCGGGCCGCGGCGGCCAGCCGGTCCGGCGCCGCAGTGGCGGTGAGCCTGCATGCCGATTCGACGTCGGCCGGTGCCGATGCGTCGAAGAAGGGCTTCCACATGATCGTCCCGACGCTGCCGATCCCCGACGCCACCGTCAACAAGGTCCAGTCCTCGGCCGGCCGAAGCGCTTCGGAGATCATGCGTGACGCCTTCGTGAAGGCCGGGTTCCCGCCGGCGAACTATGCAGGCGTCGTCAACGGCCTGCAGACCCGATCCGACATCGCCGCGGTGAACCTCACCAAGGTTCCGGCGGTGTTCATCGAAATGGGCAACCTGTCGAACCCGACCGAGGCCGCGAGCCTGGCCGGCAAGGACGGTCAGCTCAAGTACTCGATGGCCATCACCAACGGCATTCTGAACTTCGTCAAGCCCGGCGCGGCCGCCGCACCGAGCGTGGGTACCGGTAGCTCCGACGCCGCACCCGGCACCACTCCTCAGGGCGGTACGACACCGCAGGCCGGTACCACGCCTCAGACCAGCGATGATCCGGACGCCGGACTTGCGTCGGTGATCCCTTTCGTCCAGCAACTGCTCGGCACCAAGGATCCCGCGGCCATCACGCAGCTTCTGCTCGGCCAGGGCCAGGACGTATCCGCTCAGGTCCTCAAGGCGATGCTGTCGATCATGTACGGACTGTTCGGCGGCAAACTGCCCATCGGCTGAGTTGGCGGCGGTCGGGATTCGAGACCGGCGGGTTCGCCGACCACTGTCGATGTGACGTCGACGGCCGTTAGGGTATGCCCATGGGACTCAAAGATCTGATCTACATGCCGCCGCCGGTGCGCAGCCTGGCCGGCAAGACGGTTCTCATCACCGGAGCGGCCAGCGGAATCGGGCGCGCGACGGCGGTGGCGTCCGCGGCGGCCGGCGCCAAGTTGGTGCTCACCGATGTTCAGACCGACGCCCTCGCGTCGACCGTTGAGCAGATCACCCGATCCGGTGGGTCCGTGCTTTATCACCAGGCCGGCGACGTCTCCGACCTCGAGTGGGTCAGTGGCTTCGCGCGCCGCGTCGACGCCGAGGTCGGGGTGATGGACGTCGTCATGAACATCGCGGGCGTATCTGCCTGGGGCACTGTCGAGAATGTCGATCATGCTCACTACCAGCGCATCATCGACATCAACCTGATGGGCCCCATCCACATCATCGAGAGTTTCGTGCCGCAGATGGTGCGACGGGGTCAGGGCGGACACCTGGTCAACGTGGCGTCGGCTGCCGCACTCTTGGCGTTCCCGTGGCACGGCGCCTACAGCGCCAGCAAGTTCGGTGTCCGCGGAATCTCGGAGGTGCTGCGGTTCGACCTGCGCCGGCACAAGATCGGGGTATCGCTGGTATGCCCGGGGGCCGTCGACACACCGATGGTCGAGTCGGTCGACATCGTCGGCATCGATCGCGAGAACGCGAAGGTGAAAAAGGCTGTCGGCCAATTCCATTCGGTAGCGGTGACACCGGAGAAGGCGGCGTCGGCGATCCTTGCGGGTATCACCAAGAACCACTTCCTGGTCTACACGTCCTTCGATATCCGGTTCGGTTACTGGTGGGCACGAAAGTTCGCGTTGCCCTACGAGATCGCCATGCGGGTGGCCAACGATCGGTTCGATCGGCTCTCCCACATCGGTAACCATCCGGACGTTTCGTCGATTTCCGAGCGGGACACGTCGCCACGTTCGACGTCCTGAACTCCGGCGGGCCCGGACATGGTGGGGGACACAGTCTTCGCGAAGCGCCGGGCGGGGATCGACCCGGACTTCTTCGCCGCCGAGGCCGCCGGACTGCGGTGGCTGGCCGCGGCGGGAGCGCCGGTCGTCGAGGTGGTTTCGGTCTCCGACGACGGCATCGAGCTGCAGCGACTGTCACAGGTGCGGCCTTCGGCCACGGCGGCAACCGATTTCGGGGTGGCTCTGGCACGCGTGCACCGCGCGGGAGCACCGGCGTTCGGCGCGCCGCCGGAAGGCTATGCGGGTCGGCAGTTCATCGGCGAGCGGCCACTGAGCAGTCGCGCCCACCGCAGCTGGGGTGATTTCTATGCGACCGAACGCGTGATCCCGTATCTCGAAACAGCCCGTCGCGCGGGCAATCTCACTGCCACCGACGAGTCGGTCACGCGTGCCGCCTGCGAGCTCATCGCGGCCGGGGGCTTCGACGACGACGAACCGCCATCGCGACTCCACGGTGATCTGTGGAACGGCAACGTGATGTGGACGCCGACCGGAGTGGTGATGATCGATCCGGCCGCGCATGGCGGTCACCGGGAGACGGATCTGGCGATGCTCGCGCTCTTCGGATGTCCGCTGCTCGGCGACATCCTCGCCGCCTACGACGACCATTGGCCCCTCGCAGCCGGGTGGCGCGATCGTGTGCCGCTGCATCAGCTTCATCCACTGGCCGTCCACGCTGCCGGACATGGGCCGTCCTATGGTTCGGCGCTGGGACGGGCGGCGCAGGCCACCCTCGAACTCGGCGGGCACCGATGACCGCCCGGTCGTCGGTGCTGGTGGTGTCGGCCACCGAATCCGAGGCTCGGCACCTGCCCGACGGGGTGCCCGTGCTCATCACCGGGATCGGCAAAATCGCTGCGACGCTGGCACTCACCCGTGTGCTGGCCGGGCCGGACGGTTCGTCGATCCGGCACGTGATCAACATCGGCACCGCCGGGGCACTGCACGATCACCACAGTGGTCTCTTTCTGCCGTCGACGGTGTTCGAGCACGACCTGAGTGCTGCCGAGCTGGCCGCGATGGGCTATCCGGTCACCGATCGGTGGGACCTTCCCGATGGCGACGGCACCGTGCTGGCCACCGGTGACACCTTTGTCGCCGACCCACTGCGCCGCGCGGCGCTGGCCGACACCGCCGACCTCGTCGACATGGAGGGTGCCGCGATCGCACACGTCAGTGCGCGCTTCGGCGTCGAATGTCGTCTGGTGAAAGTGGTCAGCGACAATGCCGACGAGGGTGCGATGGATTGGCCGTCACTGGTCGATCAGGCAGCGCGAGTGCTCGGCGGCTGGGTGACCGACCACATGTGACCGTTCGCCGAGGCGGCCGATGCGTCAGCGACGGTTCCGGGACCGCGTCGACGGGTAGGGGCTGGCGGTTCCCATGCGCGACTCGTAGGTCTCGCTCTCGCGGGCCGGTCGACTGCGCGGGGTGGGCGGCTGCGAGTCCTCGTCGGCACGTCCATCAAGGTGTGAGCCGTGCTCTGCCCGCATCACTTGTCCTGCGGTGGCGCGCCGACGCGCCGCCGTGGGCGTCTCACCGGTGTGCGGCTGGGGAGACGGTCCGGACCGTGCGCCCACCGCTTCCCTCGCCCGCGACGGAGCCGGCGCCGAGGCGGTGCGTTCTGGTCGTTTGTTCGCCTCGGGTCGCTTCTGCGGTTCGGGTCGCTTCCGTGTCTCCGAATGCTTCGGTGCCTCTGCACGCGTCGCTGGTGGCGAGCCCGCCCGGGATTTCTGCGGGGACTCGGAGTCCGATCGGCGCGTCGCGGCGGCTGCCACGGCACTCTCGGTGGTGGCGGCGCGGCGCTGCTGGGTACGAGGGCGATCACCCGAGCGACCCTGAGCGGATGCCTTCTCCGGACGCTTGCGCTTATCCTGTGCTGCCGCCCGGCTCGTCGGCGCTGGTGAGCGGGGCCCTGCCGACCGCTTGCTGCTCTTGCCGGACGCGTCGCGGGTCAGCCACCATCGGGCCACGACCAGCGCGAGGGTGACAAAGAACGTCAGCGCCATCCACGGGAAGTCATTCGCGATGGGCAGCAAGACCTTGAAGACCAGGCTCTTGATTCCGGAGGCTTCGGCGGCGTTCAGGCCGTACAGGGTGATGACCCCGACTCCGAACGCGATCAGTGGTGGCTGGGCCGCCGCGGTGAACAACGCACGGCGTCGGACCATGAGCGCGGCGCCGACGCATCCGAGCAGGTAGCAGAACTTGAACACCGACCCGAGCGAATCGGTGTTGTTCGCGTCGATGGCCGCGCCGAGTGCGGTGACCGTGGTGGCCAACAAAACGGCTCCCCACCAGGGAAGCCCGCGAACAGTCGGCAGTACCGACTGCTCATCGAGCGGCACCGCTGATCTGGAACGTTGGACGAAGGACACATGTAGACGGTACCGGGTGCGTCGGCGATCTTTGCGATCTGCGGGTCGGTGTTGAGCGATAGATCAACACCGACGGTCTTGGTTATCCGGTCTCTTGACCCCGATCAGTGCGGCCGACCGGCACCGATACCGCCCGGACCCCGAGGTCGATCGGCGTCGGGTGGGTGTGGTCGGCCACACCGGCGAGTCCCTCGAGTTCGGCCAACTTGCGGGCGGTGACGCCGACCCGGCCCTCGACGGTGCCGACCGTCGAGTTGAACGACTCCACCGCGCGACGCAACGACCCGCCGAGGCGGTCGAGGTGGGACAGGACGGTACCGAGCCGGTGATGCAGCTCGGTGCCGAGCTCGTGGATGACTGCGGCATCCTGCGCCATCGCGTCGTGACGCCACCCGAGCGCAACCGTGCGCAACAGCGCCACCAGGGTGGCGGGGGTCGCGATCACCACGTTCTTGGCGAAACCGACTTCCAGGATGTCGGGGTCGACGCGGACGGCGGCCTCCAGGATCGGATCGCTCGGCAGGAACATCACCACCATCTCCGGGGTGTTGGCGAAGGCGTTCCAGTAGGACTTCGCGGCCAGCGATACAACGTGGGTCCGCAGCGCTCGTGCGTGGTCGGTGTGCAGACGGGCGCGCGCCGCGGGATCGTCGGTGGTGGTGGCCTCGAGATAGGCGTGCAGCGGTGCCTTGGCGTCGACAACGATGTCCCGTCCGCCCGCGAGGTGGACGACGAGGTCGGGGCGCACGGCGCCGTCGGCCGTCGATCCGGTCACCTGTGTGCTGAAGTCGCAGTGGCGGGACATCCCGGCCAGCTCGACCACCCGCTCGAGTTGCAGTTCACCCCACCGCCCGCGGACATGGGGAGCGTGCAGCGCGTTTGTGAGCCGTCGGGTCTGGTCGTCGAGCCGCAGCGATGCCTCCTGCATGCCGCGAACCTGTTCGACGAGTCCGGCGTACGCCCCGGCGCGCTGATGCTCGGTCCGGCGAACCTCCTCGGCCAACTGCGCCAGCACCGGTCGTAGGGGTTCGACGATGTGTGCCACCTGGGAGCCGATTGCCGACGATTGGCGTCGGGCGGCATCCTCGCTGGCCGCCGAAATCGATTGTCGGACCAGATCCGACGACTCACGCAGCGAGTGCGCCTCGGCCCGTGCCCGGGCGAGTTCGGTGGCGCACCGATTGGCGTTGGCCAACCATCCGAGGGCGGCTCCCACGACGAGACCGAGCAGCAGCGCGGCGAAAACAGCGAAGGTCATGAGACCGATGCTGCCGTGTGGGTATGACAGTTACGACGAGCTGGCGCTCGACGAACCGGGGTTGGTGCTGTTCTCCTCCTGCTCCGGTTGTTCGTGAGCCGGTTGTTCGTGGGTGAGCAGCCACTCCTTGATCTCCAGGCCGTACCGAAAGCCGCCGAGCTTTCCGTTGGATCGCAGTACCCGATGACACGGGACGAACAGTGCAGCGGGATTGCGTGCACACGCGCTGGCCGCGGCCCGGATGGCCAAGGGCTCACCGGAGAGCTCGGCGAAGCGCTGGTAGCTGACCGTTTGTCCGGCCGGCACGGATCGCAATGCCGCCCAGGCCTTTTCGATGAACGGGCCCGATTTCGACAGAACCGGGATGGCGTCGGGTGCGGTGAGGTCACCATCGTGATAGGCCTCGATGGCGTCGGCGATGTCGGTGAGATGAACCGAGGGCGCGATCGATTCGGGCCGAATCGTGCTGTGGATCAACGCAACCAGATAGTGCGGGTCGTCGGTCCAGCCAGAGGCGAGCACCCGCCCGTCGGCGTCGGCGACGGCGGTGAATGGACCGCGCGGCGTGCTCACCGTCACCCAGCCGGCCGTGGCGGTGAGTTCTGAAACAGCGGTGGGTTCTGAAACAGCGGTGGGTTCTGAAACAGCTGCGGGTTCTGAAACAGCGTCGGATTCGGTTGTCGGCGAGCCGATGTCGACTAGTGAGGTCATGTGGTCATCTCCTGATCGGGATTGTTCGAGAGAACGGGATGGGTTGCTGCGAGTCGGTGGCGCCACAGGTGCATGGAGGCATAGGAACGCCAGGGTGCCCACTTCGGTGCGCTCGTCGTCAGGTCCAGACCGAGGTCGGCGGCGGACTGTGCCACCACCAGATCGCGGTCGAGCAGGATGTCCGGGTCGCCGGTGACACGCATGGCCACATAGTCGGCAGTCCAGCGTCCGATCCCGAATTCGCCGAGCAGGTTCGCTTGTATGTCTGACGCACGCATCCCCTCGTGCAGTTCCATCGAATTCGACGCGAGTCGTCCCGCGACCCGCACGATGGAGTCGATGCGCGCGGTCGGGCCACGCAGTACCTCGCGGCCATGCTCGGCGACCGCGGCGGCGGTCGGGAACAGTCGCCAGGGGTGATCGTCGGACCACGACGGTGTGGTGCCGAGTTCGGTGACCAGCGTTGCGATGTGGTGGCGAGCGGCTTTCACGCTGATCTGCTGGCCGATCATCGTCCTGATCAAGGTCTCTGCCGGATCGACGCTGCCCGGTACGCGGATTCCCGTACGTTGTTCGACGATCGGGCCCAGGACCGGTGCGGCCGACAGGGCGGTGTCAGCGGCCACGACGTCGGCGTCGAGGTCGAGGAGGCGTCGAATCCGGTTGACCGCGACGGCGAGGTCGCGCATGTCGAGGTGCTCGAGCCGGACGCTGATATGTCCGCGGCTGGCATCGTCGGGTCCTGGTTGGATGGTCACCAACGCCGGACCGTGCGGCAGCGACATCGTGCGGCGATATCGCCAGCGACGGCCGTCGCGGGTCATGTCCTCCATGCCCGGTATCGCATGGGAATCGAGAAACCAGTAGAGCCACCACGAATCCATCGGCGGTCGATACGGCAGGCGCAGCGTGAGTCCGGCCGACGGTGTCGACATCCCCGGTGTCGAAGTGTCCGACGCAGCAGAGCCGGCCGGTGTCCGAAGACGCCGGAGGCCGGTCGGGGAGAGGCCGAATACCTGCCGGACGGTGTCGTTGAACTGCCGCACGCTGGCGAATCCCGACGCGAACGATGTCGGCCATCGTCATCGACGTCGACTGGATCAGAATCCGCGCGGTGGTCGCGCGATGCGCGCGTGCCAGCGCCAGCGGCCCGACGCCGAGTTCGGTGGTCAATACCCGATTGAGATGCCGAGGCGAGTAGCCGATCTGGGCCGCCAGGCCCTCCACGCCGTCTCGCTCCACGACGCCGTCGGCGATCAGGCGCATCACCCGCGCTGAGACGTCGGCCGAGGTGTTCCAGCGGGGCGACCCCGGCACGGCGTCGGGCAGGCATCGGCGGCACGCGCGGAATCCCTCGTGCTGGGCGGCAGCCGCGGTGAGTACGAAGTGGACGTTCTCCGGACGCGGCGTGCGTGCCGGACACGATGGACGACAGTAGATCCCGGTGGTGTGCACCGCGACGAAGAACTGCCCGTCGAAGCGCGCGTCGCGTGACTGCAGTGCCCGATAGCAGCTGTCGAAATCTGCACCCGGCGGTGCGGTGGTCGCAATGGTCACACGCCCACTCTGTCAGCTCCCGAACGCTTGATCTAGCGGAAATCGGACTTCGCCGCGACCGATACCGTCGTGTTGACCAGAATCGGCGGAGATGGCGAAAAACGGTGGCACAATTGGGGCCATGGGATCACTGTTCGATGGTGACCGACAACGACGTCGGAGCCACGAACTCCCACTCGCGGAGTATCCGGAGTGGGGGCTCGACATCCTCCGGGGCCTATATGGCCCGGAGACCATTGCGAAGCTCGTGTCCGACGTACCGGACACGACGGGGCCGGGGCACCCGCCGGCACACGACCAGCACGTACCCGACGGACCCTGGGCTGCGCGGCTCGCCGACTATGACTGGTCGGGTCACCGGGTAGCGCGACCGGCCACGCGGACCGACAACGACGCTGCCGACGACGATCCTGAGGAGCCGTCGCCGTATGTCGCGCAGCTCGACGCGGTCAGCGAACTCATGCGGTACGTCGAACGCCATTTCAAGAATCGTCACTGATTTCGAGAGTCTTCACAGACACGTTGTGACGCGGACACCTCGGGTGTGATTCGATCAGACTCGTGATTGACCCGACCGTCGAGGCGCCCTCGGGCCGAACCGAACCGTCCACTTCCGCAGCAAGCGGGCCCGATGGCTCGTTCCCGACGCGCATGCAGGTGGTGCTCGCAGGACTGCGCTCGACCTCGGTCGTCTGTATTCAATTCGTCATCGTCATCGCAGCCCTGTGGGTGCTGTTTTGGGTGATCGGCGAGATATGGGTGATCGTCGCGCCCATCGTGTTCGCAATCATCGTTTCCACGGTCCTGTGGCCGCCGGTGCGGTGGATGCGCAACCATCGGGTTCCCCCAGCGCTCGCATCCCTGGTGATGATGCTGGTGGGCGTCGGCGTGATCGCCGGGGTGATCAGCCTGATCGTCCCGTCGGTGGTGTCGCAGGCACCCGACCTGGGCGCCAGGGCCGTCGACGGCGTCAGGCGATTGCAGGACTGGGTGCAGGGGCCGCCGCTGAATGTGCGCGACGAGCAACTCGGCAACATGGTCGACACCATCACCCACAAGGTGCAATCGAGCGCGTCGGTCATCGCGTCCGGTGTCTTCAGTGGTGTGGGTACCGCCACCTCAGTGCTCATCACGCTGTTCACCACGGCCATCCTGGTGTTCTTCTTCCTCAAGGACGGCCCCAAATTCATCCCGTGGCTCGACCGCACCCTCGGGAAGCCGTCGGGTTATCACCTCGGCCAGGTGCTGCTGCGCATGTGGAATGCGTTGGGCGGCTTCATCAGAACCCAGGCGATCGTCAGTGCGGTGGACGCCACGTTCATCGGTGCCGGGTTGTTCATCCTGCAGGTTCCGCTGGCCGGGGTGCTGACCGTGATCACGTTCCTCGGTGGCTTCATCCCGATTGTCGGTGCGTTTGTCGCCGGCGCGCTGGCGGTGCTGATCGCGTTGGTGTCCAACGGTGTGACCACGGCGCTGATCGTGCTCGGCATCATTCTCGCGGTGCAGCAGCTCGAAGGGAATGTGCTGCAGCCGTGGCTGCAGTCGAAGTCGATGGATCTGCACGCGGTCATCGTGCTGCTGTCGGTGACGCTGGGCGGCACGCTGTTCGGGATCACCGGAGCGTTCCTCGCGGTACCGGCGGCGTCGGCGGTCGCAGTGTTGCTGCGCTACATCAACGAGCAGGTGGCGATCCGCGCCGGTGAGCCGGTCGAAGACGTGGGCGCCAAGGAGAAAACCCAGGTCGGGGTACCCGACGACCCCAAGGGCGAGGCCGCCGGACCCGACCCCACTGTCGAAGATCCGACCGAGGGCCAGACGTCTGCGCGAGGGGATTCCGAAGGCCGATAGACTGGGCGCCCGTGAGTCTTACCCTCGGAATCGTCGGCCTGCCCAATGTCGGGAAGTCGACCCTGTTCAACGCCCTGACCCGTAACGATGTGCTGGCCGCGAACTACCCGTTCGCCACCATCGAACCCAATGTCGGGGTCGTGGAACTGCCCGACCCACGGCTCACCCGGCTCGCCGAGATCTTCGGCAGCGAGCGCATCCTGCCCGCGGTGGTGAGTTTCGTCGACATCGCCGGCATCGTGAAGGGCGCCTCTGAGGGTGAAGGCATGGGCAACCAGTTCCTCGCCAACATCCGTGAGGCCGACGCCATCTGTCAGGTGGTGCGTGTCTTCGCCGACGACGACGTCGTGCACGTCGACGGTCGCGTGGACCCGTTTGCCGACATCGAGGTCATCGAGACCGAGCTCGTCCTCGCCGACATGCAGACGCTGGAGAAGGCGATTCCGCGGCTGGAGAAGGAAGCCCGTAAGAACAAGGACCAGGCCGCATTGCTCGACGCGGCCAAGAAGGCCCAGGAGATCCTGGACTCCGGGAAAACGCTGTTCTCCCAGCATGATTCATTTGACCTGTCGTCGGTGCGCGAACTGCACCTGATGACCGCCAAGCCGTTCCTCTACGTCTTCAACGCCGACGAGGCCGTGCTTACCGACGATGAGCGCAAGGCAAAGCTGAAAGCTGCTGTCGCACCGGCAGATGCGGTGTTCCTCGACGCGAAGGTGGAGAGCGAACTGCTCGAACTCGACGAGGCCGACGCCCAGGAGCTGCTCGATTCGATCGGTCAGGACGAGCCGGGATTGCGGTCCCTGGCCCGCGCCGGATTCCACACCCTCGGCCTGCAGACCTACCTCACCGCGGGGCCAAAAGAAGCGCGCGCGTGGACAATTCACCAGGGCGACACCGCTCCGAAGGCTGCCGGTGTGATCCACACCGACTTCGAGAAGGGCTTCATCAAAGCCGAGATCGTCTCCTTCGCCGACCTCGACGCCAACGGCTCGATGGCCGCTGCCAAGGCCGCCGGCAAGGTGCGGATGGAAGGCAAGGACTACGTGATGGTCGACGGGGACGTGGTGGAGTTCCGGTTTAACGTCTAGCGTTATTGACGGGTTGCGTTATAGGCTGGCTGCGTGATCAGGTCGTTCGGTGACAAGAGCACCGAACGACTGTGGCGTCGCGAGCGAGTGCCTTCGATTGACCCGCGGATTCACCGTGTGGCGCTTCGCAAGCTTCGTCAGGTGGAGGCGGCGGAAGCTCTCGATGAACTCCGTACGCCACCGGGGAACCGGCTCGAAGCGCTGAAAGGTGATCGTGCCGGTCAGTACAGCATCAGGATCAATGACCAGTGGCGGATCTGCTTTGTGTGGACCGACTCTGGGCCGGAGGAGGTGGAAATCGTTGACTACCACTGACAAGATTCCGCCGATACACCCGGGTGAGGTTCTCATGGAGGATTTCATCGGAGGGTTCGGGATCACGCAGAACAAGCTCGCCGTTTCGATTGGGGTTCCGCCGCGTCGGATCAACGAGATCGTGCATGGAAAGCGGGGGATCACGGCGGACACGGCGCTGCGGCTCGGTAAGTACTTCGGTACGTCGGCACAATTCTGGCTGAATCTGCAGACGCGCTACGACCTAGATCTCGCAGAGGACCTTGTATCCGAGCAGATCGACGCGATCACACCGCTGAAATCCGCGTGAGTCGTGGGCGAAGCAAGAACAGGTCGTGCTGATGAGCGCCGATGACAACGACTCCCTCATGGAGACGCTCGAAATCCTGGGTGATCGAGTAACGCTCCGTCGGGTGACCGGGCCGGAAGAGTACTCGCGGCTCGTGGCGGTGTGGCGCAGCGCCGTCGACGCCACACACGACTTCCTCGCCGAGTCCGATCGTGACGAGATCGAGTCGCACTTGGCGTCGGACTACCTGCCGCAGGTAGATCTGCATGTTGCCGATCGTGGCGGTCTCGCGGTTGCGTTCGCAGGAGTGTCGGGGGAGGGTCTCGAGATGCTCTTCGTCGACGCACGCGAACGCGGGCATGGGATCGGTACTGCTCTGGTGTCGTTCGTCGTCGCTGTCCGTGGAGTGACAACCGTGGACGTCAACGAGCAGAATGTGCAGGCGGTCGAGTTCTACCGTCGGCGTGGTTTCGCCGTTGTCGGTAGGAGTGAGCTGGACGATCAAGGTCGCCCGTACCCGATCCTTCACATGGCACTCGGGGACGAGGATCGGTGCGGCGCTCAGCCGATATAAGCAGGAGTATGCGATCGAGGTGGTCGGCGACGCGTGATGTCTGGATCATCCAACACGGGTGACGCGCGCAGCGTCGTCGGCCACATACTGTCGGCTGGTGAGACGCTGGCTGGTCCTCATCATCCTGTGCGCGGCGCAGTTCATCATGGTCCTCGATACGACCGTGATGAACGTGTCGGTGTCCAACGTCGTCGACGATCTCGGCACAACCATCTCCCAGGTCCAACTCGCCATCACGCTGTACACGCTGGTGATGGGGTCGTTCATGCTGCTCGGCGGCCGACTCGGCGACATCTTCGGGCGCAAACGCATCTTCGGCATCGGCCTGCTCGTGTATGGCCTCGGGTCGCTGATCACCGCGTTCAGCCCGTCCATCGGCTGGTTGTTGTTCGGGTGGAGTTTCGTGGAGGGCGCCGGTGCGGTGCTGGTGATGCCCGCGATCATCTCGCTGACCGCCACCAACTACACCGGCAAGGAGCGCGCCACCGCCTACGGGGCGCTGGGCGGAATCGCCGCTGCCGGTGCCGCGGCAGGTCCGTTGATCGGCGGGTGGGTCACCGAAGCCCTCACCTGGCGGGTGGTGTTCGCGGCGGAAACCGTGGTGTGCGTGGCCATCGTGGCCTGCCTGAAACTGATCGCCGACAGCCGGCAGGAGACCTCGCGCTCGATCGACTGGGTCGGCGTGATCCTCTCCGCGCTGGGCCTCGGGCTCGTCGTACTCGGTCTGCTCCAAGCCGGGACATGGGGTCTGGTCTTCCCGTCCGGCGCCCTGACGATCGGTGGCACCGAGATCACCCCATTCGGATTCTCCGTCGTTCCATTCATCATCGCCGCCGGCGTGGTTCTCCTTCTCGTGTTCCTGCGGTGGGAGCATCGGGTCATCGACCGCGGAGGGACGCCGTTGATGCATCCCGCCCTGCTGCGTCGACTACAGCTTCGCAATGGCCTGGTCATGCTGATCGCGCAGCAGACCGTGATCGGCGGGGTGTTCTTCGTGATCCCCATCTACCTGCAGTACGTACTCCTGAAGAATTCGTTCGAGACGGGTCTCAAGCTGGCACCGATGTCGATCGCGATGCTCATCGCCGCCTTCTCCGGACCCAAGTTGGCCCAGACGATGTCGCCGCGTCGCATCGTGTCGACCGGCTTGCTGCTCGTTATCGTCGGTGCGCTGATCCTCACGTCGACGATCGACGAGGAACTGCGCAACTGGCTGTTCGCGGTGGGCATGGCTGTGTTCGGCGCCGGATTCGGTTTGGTCGCATCGCAATTGGGCAACGTCATCATGTCGTCGGTGGGCGAACGCGACCGTGGCGAGGCCGGGGGATTGCAGGGCACCGCCCAGAACATCGGTATGTCGGTGGGCGTGGCGATGATCGGCGCGATGCTGATGGCCTCGCTCAGTTCGGGATTCAACAAGACCGTGCAAGCCGATCCGACGTTGTCGTCGCAGACCAAGTCCGCGATCGCAACGGCCAGCGACGGCGGGATCGAGATCATCGCGCGCGATCAGCTCGACGCCGTCGGGACCGCGGCCGGCGTGCCACCGAGCGAGATCCAGTCGCTCGTCAACGATTACGTGAACGCGCAGATCATGTCGATCAAGGCCGCGTTACTGCTTGCCGTCGGGTTTGCGATCCTCGGATTGTTTATCGCGCAACGACTCCCGAAGATTCCCGGGGTGGAACTCGGCGCCGACGAGCCGGATTCATTGTCGGCGTGAGTTCTCGGATGGCGTCGACAACAACAACATATCGCGATCAAGGTAGTGGTGGCATCATTGCCGACATCATTTGCTGTGATTGGAGATTGCCATGCGCACGACAGTGGCCCTTGACGATGAGCTCGTGGCGAAAGCGGCTGAGCTGACCGGGATTCACGAAAGGCGGCTCTCATTCGCGAAGGGCTGCAGGCGTTGATCCGAATCGAGAGTGCGCGTCGCCTTGCCGCACTTGGCGGCACTGATCCGACAGCTGCGGCGGCTCCGCGTCGTCGGTTGTCAGTGTGATGCTTGTTGATGCGTCGATCTGGATTGACCGCTGAGCAATCTCGAGCGGTTTCCCGTCCTGACTCATGGTGAGCTGCTGCACCTCGTCGAGGCCCGAACACTCTGGGGTCGCGGGTTGAGTCCGGTGGACGCCGGACTGCTGGGTTCTGCGCTTCTCGTCGACGGCGCCATGCTGTGGACCAGGGACAAGCGACTGAGAGCGGCATGCGGTGAGGTAGGGGTGGATTTCATCGTCGAGTGACGTTCATCGGCGTCGTCACGTGGTGGAGTTTCGGGCCAAATTTGGAGCGTGATCAGTGGTGTGCCGGTGCCTGATTAAGAGTCCACGCGCGGAAAGTCGTGGTGGCGATACCCAACTCGTGGGCGAACTCTGGGCGCGCGGGCGCCGGGTAGACATCCATCCGCTCCTGGGACAGGGCCAGCTCCGGCGGGATGCCCCAGCCCAGGGCCGTGTCGGGATCACGCGGCAGTTCGATGTGAGGTTCGCGGACCTCGTTCAGCATTGCGACCGCGTCCCGTAGCGAGACGAGATCTCCGGCCAGCTCCAGCTCCACGCCGTGGAAACGATGTGGATCATCAAGCGCCGCAAGCGTTGCCGTGGCGATATCGGCGACCGCAACCCATGGTCGGATGCGGTCGAGATCGTTGACCACCGCCAATCGATTCGATGTGAACTCGGCCAGCCACATCGACGGCGGCAGCAGGTTTTCCATGAACGTCGCCGGACGCACGATGGTCCACGCGTCGAATCCGCCGGAGCGCACAATGCTCTCGGCTTCGATCTTGCTGCGCCAGTAGTGCGCCGGAAACGCTCCCCACCTGGTGGCGTCGAAGGCTCCGGGGTCGTCGTTGCCGGTGCCGGACACCGATGAGTGCACCACGTGCACGACCCCGGCTCGTCGACTGGCGTTCACTAGGTTGCGCGCACGGCGAACCTCGTTGTCGCCCATCAGGTTCGTGTAGTCAGCGGTCTCGATGGAGAACACCGCGTGGGCTCCGGTGAGGGGTTCGGCCAGCGACGCGGGTTCGTCCAGATCGCCGCGCAGCACGGTGGCGCCCGCGTCGGCCAACCGTCGGGCCGCGGCCGACGATGGGTCGCGCACCAACGCCCGGACCTTCCGACCTCGGGTCAACAGTGCTCGCGCCACCGCTCCACCTTGTCGTCCCGTCGCGCCGGCAACCACCGTGATCTGTGTCGTCATCGAGCACCTCGCTACGAAGTGGTGGGGTCCTCCACTTACGCTTCGGACAATACGGGGTGACACCCCGTTTTCCAACCCTCGGTGCGCGGAAGGCACTAGAGTCGGGTCGATGACCACCCCCTCGACGCCGCAGCGCGCCGACTGGCGACGTAATCGTGAGCGATTGCTCAGCGCTGCCGCCGACGTGGTGGCGCGCGACGGCGCGGGGGCGTCACTGGAGGAGATCGCGCGACGGGCCGGCGTCGGGTCGGCCACGTTGCACCGGCACTTCCGAACGCGCGAAGCGCTGCTCGGCGAAGTGTTCCGTGGCGGCGTCGAGCATCTGGCTGAGAGCGGATCGGAACTGACGACATTGCCCGACGGTGAGGGGCTGGCGACCTGGCTCGACGAGTTGGTGCGCTATACCGCGGTCACGCGCGGCCTGGCCATTTCCCTACGGGTTGGCAGTGCCGACAACGGGTGCCACGGAGTCCTGGCCGAGGTGGCGACCGAACTGGTTGCGGTGTCGACGCGCGCCGGCCGGTTGCGCGCGGGAGTCACTGTCGAGGAGTTGATGGCGCTGACCAACGGGATCGCCATTCAAGCCGAAGGTGATCCCGATCTAGCCGGTCGCCTGCTCGACTTGGCAATGGTCGGCGCACTGCGGACGGCGTGATCTCGGGCCACGTCGACTCAGTTGATGATCTCGCCGCGTTCCGCGGTCCGCAGCGCCGCCAACCGATCCCGCCAATCCTGGAGGGCTTGCGGTGTCTGTCGCGTCCAGTCCGTAACCTCGCCGACGACCCGTAGCGGCGCCGCGCTGCGGTACGAGCGGGTCGGATTCCCGGGGAACTTCTTGTCGGTGACGTTCGGGTCGTTCTCGAACTCGCCGGTCGGTTCGACCAAGTAGACGCGCGGGTCGCCGTCGCCCGCGGCAAGTTCGGCGGCGAGGCCGGCACCGTCGCGCAAGGCGGTGAAATAGATGTGGTTCATGACGATTTCGGGCCGGTAGTTGGACCGGAAGCCTGCGGTGAGCAGGTCCCCGGCCGTCAGGTCGGCCTTTGTCCCGTGGAAGAACGGACCGTCGTCCAACGTGTCGCCCATCGGTTCAGGCTACTCAGCCCCAGCAACGTCGGCGGATTGTTCACTGCGCGTCGGACGCATCGTCGACTCTCGGTGTGAGTATCGCGAACCTACAAACAAGTAGTCGCTACGCATGCCCGACGATGTGGGAAGGCCGATCATGAGTGTGCGGCAATCGTCGCCCTGACAATACTTTTCAAGCGAGGCCATCAATGTCCACACGTGCATTTCGTTCTGTCTTCGCAGTGACAGCGGCTGCGGCCGCACTTCTGGTGGTCGGAGGATGCTCCGACGACTCCTCGTCGTCGACCTCGGGTGCCACCCAACCCGCGGCCGTGGCCGCATCGGGTGATGACTACTGCGATTCCTACGCGACGATGGTCAAACAGACCCTCAACAGACTGAACTCGATCAACATGACAAGTGCTCCCGGCGTCGCGAGTGCCCAGGCCGCTGCGACGTCGGCGGCCGCCGAAGCCGAAGTGACCGGTACGCATTTGATGGACATCGCGCCGACGCAGGTCAAATCGCTGTGGAAGCAGATGGAGGCGGCCAACCAGAGCGGCAACACCGATGCGATCGAGGACATCCCCGGCAAGATCAACAGCTGGGCGATCGCGAACTGTCCGGCCAAGTACAAGTCGGTTCTCGACGAATACCAGAAAATCGTTGGGTGATCGGCTGGAGGGTTTCACCTACGCGGGCGCGACACACGCAGGCCGGCGTCTCGCGCGGCATGTGCGAGTTCGGCGTCGTAGGTGAGGATCTCATCGACCCCGAGGCGTAAAGCAGTAGCGAGATGGATCGCGTCATTGGAACGCAGCGGTGCATGGGTAGCGGCGCTCATGAGATCGCCGCGCGTGACATCGACGAGGGTGACCGTATCGAGCACCGCGGCCACGCTATCTCCCAGAATCAATTTAGGGTTCCGTCCTGCGGCGCAATACAACTCGGTGTGGAGTAGCCACGACGCGGCGAGTTGACGAGCGGGTGCGGCCGTCAACTCCTCGACGAGGGCCTGGGACTCGTCCTCGTCGACGATCAGTTTCATCGCTGCTGACGTGTCCAGGTACGTGGTGGTTACCATCGGCCTCGGGAGTCTTCGATGATCTCGGCGGTGCTCTTTTTCGACGATGCACGTCGAATCGTGCGTAATGATTCAAGACTGGCGCGGGCCGGTCGAGCTGTGCCGCCGACGATTGCTGAAGAGATCGGGTCGTCGGTCAGCGGGACGATGCGTGCGGCCGGTCGGCCATTGTTGGTCA
Source organism: Actinomycetes bacterium (assembly GCA_023461275.1). GTDB lineage: Bacteria > Actinomycetota > Actinomycetes > Mycobacteriales > Mycobacteriaceae > Gordonia. The sequence continues at coordinate 37,092 of JAEYMI010000076.1, forward strand.
CCTCGATCGACTCTCCCGCTTCGACTCGGCGCAGGACCTCGGCGCTTTGATTGCGCATCTCGCGGTGCGTGATCCTGTCCATGTAGCACAGTGTAGCACTCGCTTCTTGCATAATAGGTCGCGTTCGAAGCGGAGGACTTAGTAGGTTGGCTTGATGATCGGGACCGGGGGAATCGTCGGGCTCGGCGTCGATGATGCCGGCGAGCTGTTGACGCTTCAGCGGGCTGCGTATGTCACCGAAGCGCAACTGCACCAGGATGTTTCGCTACCCGCGTTGACGCAATCCATGCCGGAGATCCTCGACGAGTTGGCAGACCCTGCCGTACGAGCGTGGGGTATTCGCAGTGGTGCGCGATTGGTTGCGGCCATGCGTATTCGCGTCGAGGGGCCGGTCGCTGAACTCGGCCGGCTCGTAGTCGTACCTGATATGCAGGGGCAAGGCCTCGGAACGCGGCTCATTGATGCAGTCGATTCGCTCTTGCCCGACATGGTCAATCGCGTGGAACTCTTCACCGGCGAAAAGAGCGTCGCCAACATTCGGCTCTATCAACGCAAGGGATTCACCGAGATGAGGCGTCGCAATGTCGGAGCGTACGACCTTGCCTTCCTCGCGCGGCCTCGCGAGTCGCTGCCGCACCGCGATTAGGGCGCCGAGGGCTTCGTCGACGCTGGGGAGGGCGCTGTCGACGGTGGGGAGGGCGCTGTCGACGGTGGGGAGGGCGCTGTGGACGTGACGGAGGGCGCCGTCGGCGAGCGGCGCGGCTATCGTGGTCTGCATGGCAGATGACTGGCGCGAGTCCCGCGTTGCCGAGATCCGATCGCTCATCATGAAGGCCGATCCCGACATCGTCGAAGAGATCAAGTGGCGCAAGCCGTCGAATCCTGATGGAGTGCCGACGTTTTCGCTCGACGGTCTGATCTGCACGCTCGAGACGTACAAGGACAAGATCAAGCTGACCTTCGCCAAGGGGGCGTCGCTGCCCGACCCGGCGAAGCTGTTCAACGCGAGCCTCACCGCGGGCACTCGGCGCGCCATCGACCTCAAGGAGGGCGACGCGCTGAACGAGGACGCCTTTGCGGAACTGGTGCGAGCGGCGATCGGGCACAATCGGACGTGATGCGCCCGCCGCTACCGGTGCGGGACGGGGTCGGACCCACCCGGCTGCGGGTCCCGTTGTCCGGACCGTGGACGACGATCGCGGACTTCCTGATCGCGCGGTTCGACCACATGGACCCCGAGGTGCTGTTGCGCCGGTTCGACGCCGGCGAGATCGTCGGAGCTGACGGAAGTCCGATCAGTCGCGAAACTGCTTTGGGCGCACACGAATTCGTCTGGTATCACCGTGAGGTGGCCGTCGAGGAGCCGATCCCGTTCCGCGAGGAGATCATTTACATCGACGACGACATCGTCGTCGTCGACAAACCCCATTTCCTTCCGACCACCCCGGGCGGCCGCTACGTACAGGAGTCGGCGTTGGTGAGATTGCGCCTGCGCCTGAACAATCCGGACCTGACACCGATCCATCGCCTCGATCGCGCCACCGCGGGCCTGCTGATGTTCTCGCTGCGGACCCAGACGCGCGGCGCGTATCAGTCGATGTTCGAGAATCGCCGCGTCACCAAGGTGTACGAGGCTGTGTCGGCGCTGCCCGATGACTGGGACGAACAAGCACCAGCTCTCGCAGGGAAGCCGTTGCCGGTGACGTACCGCAACCACATCGAGAGTCGACGTGGCGAACTGCGGGTCGTCGTCGATCCCAGCCGTGAGCCCAACGCGGAAACGCTCGTCGACGTCGTGACCGCCGGGGCGAGTCCGTCCGGACGCTCTGTGCTGCATACCATTCTGCGTCCGCACACCGGGCGGATGCACCAGTTGCGAGTACATCTCGCTGCGCTCGGCATCCCGATTCTGGGCGATCGTTGGTATCCCGACCTGCTGCCCGAGGAGCCCGATGACCATGCGTTGCCACTGCAACTCCTCGCCCGCGAACTCCAGTTCGACGATCCGCTGTCTGGTGCACCCCGACGGTTTCGCACGAGAAGGTCGCTGAGCGAGGCCCCGGCAAGCAGGTGAAGCAAGCCGTGATCGAGCGGGATGACTGCGGCTGGCATCATGGGCGGCGTGGTCGCACGAGCATCTGATGGGCAGTTTCCGGGCACGGTCGGCGACGTGCTCGGTGACCTGCCGCTGTTCAGCAAGCTCGCGCCCACGCAACTCGACCATGTCGTCGCCGGGTCGCGGCCGGTGGAGTTGCCGCGGGGCAAGATCCTGTTCTTCGCGGGCGACCCGTGCGATGCATTCTTCGCCGTCGCCCGCGGCCAGATGAAACTCACCCTCTCCGCTCCCGATGGTGGTGAGAAGGTTCTCGAAATCATCTCTGCCGGAGAAACTTTCGGTGAAGCCGTGATGTTTGCCGGTCGGCCCTACCCGGTGACCGCGACCGCGTTGGTGCACACCCACCTGGTCGTCATTCCGGCCTCGCTGGTCCTCGACCTCGTCGAAGCCGACACCATGTTCGCACGCCGCATGCTGGCTGGTATGGCGCAACGTCTGCACACGATGGTCAACGACGTTGAGGCGATCTCGCTGCGCACCGCGACCCAACGCGTCGTCGGTCTGCTGCTCAACCTCGCGGGCGAACACCCGGCCCCCGGCACCACGGTGGCTTTGCCATCAGGCAAGGCTGTCGTGGCGTCGCGGCTCAGCCTGAAACCCGAGACGTTCTCACGCACGCTGCATCAGCTGGCCGACGAGGGTCTGCTCGCCGTCGACGGTTCCCGGATCACCTTGCTCGATCCGTCGCGCCTGGCCAGTGCCCTTCAGTGAGAGCATAACGCGCTGATCAGCGGTTTCTCTGTCCGGCTTGATCGATTACCGGATGCACAGCGCGGTGGGGTTCAATGGCTGTCCATGTCGACCACTGACTCCGATCCCGCCGCTGAGCTGCCTCCATGCCCGAGTTGCCATGAGGCCTACACCTACGAGCAGGGGCTACTGCTGGTGTGCCCGATGTGCGGTCATGAGTGGACCGCGCAGGAGCAGTCCGATGACGAAACGGCGTCGACCGCGGAGATCACCGACTCGGTGGGCAACGTGCTGGCCGACGGAGACACGGTGACCGTCACCAAGACCGTCAAGGTCAAGGGTGGTGGTGGCGGAGTCATCAAGGTCGGCACCAAGGTTCGCGGCATCCGGTTGATCACCGACGGGGTCGGCGACCACGACATCGAGGCCAACGTGCCGGACTTCGGGCGGATGCAGCTGAAGTCGAGCGTGGTCAAGAAATCACTCTGACGGTTGCGCAGGCGAGCCTATCCTGCGTGTCCGACGACATAGGGGTCGTCGTCGAATCTTGATCTGGGTCAAGGTCGTTGACACCTACTAATTCCTACTCTCGGTGCAGACCAACACCGACGAGAGGATCACACCATGTTCTGCTTCCAGTGCGAGCAGACCGACCGCTCCGGCTCCACACCCGGATGTGCACTCCTGCAAGGGATCTGCGGCAAAGACGAGACGACGGCGGACCTGCAGGATCTGCTCATCTACCTGGTGAAGGGTGTCGGCCAGTACGCTACCCGGCTGCGTGCGCTCGACGCCGGTGACGACGACGCCGCAGAATTCTGCCTGTACGCGATGTTCACCACGCTCACCAACGTCAACTTCACCGCGACCCGCTTCGTCGAACTGATCCGGCAAGCCGCTGCACACCGCGACCGTCTGCGTGACGACTACGAAAAGCTCTGTGCCGACAAGGGACTCATTGCGGAGCGGCTCACCGGTCCCGCCGCGTTCGTGCCGGCAGCCGACATGGACGGACTGCTCGCACAAGCCGCCGAGCACGGTGTGCTGATCGGACTGCCGTTGGTCGGCGAGGATGTGATCGGAGCCCGGGCGCTGAACCTGTACGGACTCAAAGGCGTGTGCGCCTACGCGCACCACGCCGCGGTGCTCGGCGGTACCGACCCGGCGATCTTCGCCGGCATCGAAGCCGAACTCGATTATCTGGCAGGCGATCCCACCGACCTCGACGACCTCCTCGGGCACGCCCTCGGGTTGGGGACGCTCAACCTCTCGGTGATGGAAGTGCTCGACGGCGCCAATACCGGCACCTTCGGTCAACCGTCGCCGCACGCGGTTCGAGTCACTCCCATCCCGGGTAAGGCATTGTTGGTCAGTGGACACGATCTGCGGGATCTCAAGGCCATCCTCGACGCCACCGAGGGCACCGGCGTCAACGTGTACACCCACGGCGAACTGCTTCCCGCACATGGCTATCCGGAGCTCAACCGCTACGCGCACCTCGTCGGAAACTACGGCGGCGCGTGGCAGGATCAGCAGTCGGATTTCGCGACGTTCCCCGGCCCGATCGTGATGACCTCCAACTGCATCATCGAACCGCAGCCGAGCTACCGCCAGCGCATCTTCACCACCGGCCCGGTCGGATGGCCAGGTGTTCGGCACATCGCCGACGGCAACTGGAGTCAGGTGGTCAAGGCCGCAACGGCAATGCCGGGATTCGCCGAATCTGTCACCCCGGCAACAGAGCAGACCATCATGGTCGGCTTCGGGCACGAAGCCGTGCTCGGTGTCGCCGGAGCAGTCGTCGACGCGGTGAAGGCCGGTGACATCTCGCACTTCTTCCTCATCGGCGGATGCGACGGTGCCAAGCCCGGCCGCAGCTACTACACCGAACTCGCCGAGAACACCCCCGACGATTCGGTCATCCTCACCCTGGGCTGCGCGAAGTACCGGTTCAACAAGCTCGAATTCGGCACTGTCGCAGGACTTCCGCGTCTGCTGGACATCGGGCAGTGCAACGACTCGTACTCCGCGATCCGCATCGCGTCCGCGCTCGCCGAGGCCTTCGACTGCGGCGTCAACGACCTGCCGCTGTCGCTGGTGCTGTCCTGGTTCGAACAGAAGGCCGCGGCAGTGCTGCTGACCTTGCTCGCACTCGGCATCAAGGGCATCAAGATCGGCCCGAGCCTGCCCGCTTTCCTGACCCCGGCCCTGATCAACGTGCTGGTCGAGAAGTTCGAGCTCGCACCCGTCGGCGAGGTGGAATCCGATCTGGCACAGATGATGACGGGCGCGACGGCATGAGTGCCCGGGTGCGCCTGCACACCACCGACGCTGTCACGCTCGACCTCGACGTCGACGACGGGCAGACCGTGGTGGAAGCCGCCGAGTGTGCCGGCCACGTTCTGCCCAGTCAGTGCAAGCAGGGCACGTGCGGCTCCTGTCATGCCCGCGCCACCGGCAGTTACACCCTGGGCAGCCACAGTCCCGACGCCTTGCCGCCCGGCGAGGCCGATCGCGGTGGCGTCCTGTTGTGCCGCACCTATCCCACCGGTGATCTCGACGTGCACCTGAGCTACCCGCGTTCGCGCATCGTCGACGGCGGGGTCGGCCGCCGGGAGGCGACGGTGATCGAGGCCCGCGAGGTCGGGCACGGCATGGTGTGGTTGCGGCTGGCGCTCGAACCCGACGAGATCACCGGTGCCGGTGTGGAGTTCGAGCCGGGGCAGTTCGCCGAACTCGAGCTGCCCGGCGACGACCGTCGGCGGGCGTATTCGATGGCCAACACCCCCAACTGGGACGGTGAGGTGGAGTTTCTCATCCGACTCCGCGACGGTGGCTACTTCTCCGGCTTCCTCGGCGCACTGCTCGCCGGTCGCCTCGGGCCCGGCGAGAAAGTGATCGTCAACGGTCCGCTCGGCGCCTTCGGTCTGCGCGAGAGTGGGATGCGGCCCCGGATCTTCGTGGCCGGCGGTACCGGTCTGGCCCCGGTGCTGTCGTTGGTGCGTCGGATGGCGGAGTTCGCCGATCCTCAACCGGCACAGCTGATTCTCGGGGTGAACTCCGAGGCCGACCTCATGAATCTGCCGGCCCTCGACGACGTCGCGGCCACCCTCACGGACTTCGTGCTCGAACCCTGCGTGTGGAAACCGGGTACCCAGTGGGCGGGTCGGGTCGGAACCCCGGTGGAGGCCACCTGCGATGCGGTGGCCACGGCGCTGGAAGCGGGTCACACCCCCGACGTCTACGTCTCGGGTCCGCCTCCGCTCGTCGAATCCGTGCAGCGGGTGTGCGCGGATGCAGGTCTGGCGCGCGAACACGTGATCGTCGAACGGGTGCTGCCCACCTGAGCGTCGTGTGACCGGCCGACCGTGTGACTTATCGACGAATGGGAAACCGCCCATCACGACGTGCCGTCGTCGATACTGAATCGGTGATTCAGAACAGGCGTGGGGTGTGGGCGGCAGTGGTGTCGGTGGTTGTGAGCGTTGCGACGCTGCTCGCTGCAGGTCAGGGCGCTGCCGGTGCGGCGCCGACAGGCTGGCGGTACACGCTGGTGGCCTTCAGCGCGGCCAGCTACTACGACATGGACGTCTACACGTCGACCGACGGCACGCACTTCGATCTGGTCAAGAAGGCCGCATATCGGCCACCGACCGGCATGGTCCGCGATCCCAGCATCTACCGCAATGCCGACGGCAACTACTACGTCACCTACACAACAGGGAAGACGACGGTCGGCTTCGCCCGCAGCCGCGACCTGCGTAACTGGACGTACATGACCGACTACCCGGTGCCGTTGTGCTGCGCGTTCCTGCCGGGCACCGGCGACGGTAAGGGGACCGGCTCAGCCGATGGTCCCGGTTCGTCGGGATCGGCAGGGTCGTCCGACGGGCCTTCGCTGTCACCGTTCACCACCAAGGCATGGGCACCGGAATGGTTCGTCGAAGGTGGTCGGGTCAGCACCATCTTGTCGATGTCCACCGGCGGTGGTTTCGTGCCGTACATGATGTCGGCGCTGACGCCGACGCTGCAGCTGTGGACGCCGCCCGTTCCCCTCATCGGGATCGGTGCCGACCACATCGACACCACCGTGGTGCGGTTCGGGTCCACCTATCATGCGTTCACCAAGAACGAGACCAAGAAGGTGCTCGAGCATGCGGTCGCGCAGGCTCCGGGCGGTCCGTATCGCTTCGTCGCCCCCGGCCCGTGGGGCCGACTTGTCGAGGGGCCGACCGTCGTTCAACTGCCCAACGGTGTCTGGCGGATGTACTTCGACGCCTACACCCGTGGCAAGTATCTCTACTCCGACAGTGGAGATGGCATGCGGACGTGGACCACACCGAAGGAACTCCCGGGACTGTCGGGCAAAGTGCGTCACGTCGGCGTGATGCGCGAGCGCGCCTGAGAAGCATCGCTGATGCCACGCGGGTTGCGGCATCTTTCAATTCGACCCGGACCAGCGGTGTTGGCGACCTACAACCTGTTCTAGAACCGGACTAATCCAGTTCTGGCCGGTCCATTTCCGGCTGGCCCACCTCGGCGACGACCTGGGCCAGTCGGGGGAGTATCCGGGTCCGCCAGGCACGTTCGGCGGCGTTGCGGGCCATCCGTTGCCGATGGTCCTCGACGTCGAAACCGCGGTGCTCCAACAGAATTCGAGTACCTCGACCGTGTGGCGTCAGACGCCAGTCAACCACCCACCGGGCCGGCGGTGAGCCCCGCAAATCGGTGTAGCTGTGCGTGAACCGATGGTGTGGCAGAACGTCGAGCACCTGGCACGCGACCTCGGCGGGCGGATTGGCCGGTAGTTCCAGAATGAACGTCGAGCCGACGGTCAACGAGAACCCCGCCGACCTGGTGAACCATCGGCTGATCAGATCGGGCTCGGTCAGTGTCCGCCAGGCGATCGACGGCGGATACGGCACGAACTGGTCGAGTTCGACAGTCGTCTCATCCCGTTCCAGATTGAACATGAACAGAGAGTATCTGTGTCGGGCGGTCTCGGGTACGTAACCGGATTTCGGATTCGGCACGATGATCAAGTCGACCTTGCATCTGAGCGGTCGACCTCAGCGGTCGTGGAACCATCCGGTGTTCTTCGCTCGCCAGGCCATCTCCTCCCAATAGCCCCAGCTATGGGTGCCCACGCGTGGATAGTCGGTGGTGATCGGCAGTCCCGCGGTCAGGGCGGCAACCTCGAACGCGCGGGTCTGGGCTTGTGCGAGGACTTCCAGGGGAGTCCCCTTGAGTGAGTTCGACAGGTTCTGGTCACGATCACCCCAGAGCGCCGATCCGGCGGCGACCCGGATGGTCATGCCGCGCATCCGCGGTGCCTGAACGAACGGATCGTTGGCCAACCATCGCTCACCCCACGGCGGGCCCCACATGTCGTCGGAGTTCAACGGTCCGACACCTGCCTCCAGGCCGGCGTCGAGCAGGGTCAGCCGGATGGCCTCACGCATCCCCGGCGCCGACAGGTTGAGGTAGCCCGACATCGAAAAGGCGTGCGAGATGCGGTTGCGGTGATACGCCCCGTAGATCAGCGCGGCGTTGCCGCCCATGGAGATCCCCATGATCGCGTACTTGCGCGCCGGTCCCACTGCCAGACCACGTCGATCAAGCTCTGCGACAAGGGAATTGAGTCGGCACGTCCAGCGATATCGGTAGTGCAGCGAGCTGAGGCCGTGTGGCCGATCCCAATCGCTGTAGAAGCTGCCCATTCCGCCGGCCGGCGCCACGACGTTGACCCCGCTGTTGGCCATCGCGCCGACGTTGCTGAGCAGCTTCCACCCGCTCGCACCGTCGGTGGCGCGTAGACCCGACAAGGCGATCACCGTCTTGTAGTTGCCGGGTCGGGTCCAGAGGTCCACCGCCGAGGCCGGCATCGAGCACCCGGTCAGCGTCAAGCGCTGGTAGCCGGCCGCGGATGCGGTGCCCGAACCCACCGCCGTCATCGCGATGGCGCCGACGATGGTCAGCGCCACGGCGAACAGACGTGCGGTCAATCCCATTCGTGACAGCATCATGACAGCCTCGCATAGCGTCGGTGGCTCTCGTCAGGGGATTTGTGCCTTCTGCGGTCAATCGAGACCAAGCCGCGCGGGATCAATCGACGACGTCGGCGGCAGGAGTGGTCAGAGCTCGGACGATCTCGGCGTGCAGCAGCAGGAAGATGCCGTCGTCGAACTTCTTGCGGCGCATCCACATCGTCAGCTCCACGTTGCACTTACTCGCGTTGCACGAGCGGCATGCCGGCACCACGTTGCTGATCGTGTACCGGCCACCGTTGGCGATCGGCAGCATGCAGTCCTTTTGCAGCGCAACACCGGTGGCTCGGCAGTACGCGCATCCGCCCCACGCCTGCTTCAGCGATGCCCACTGCTGGGCGGTCAGATCGTGAACCTGGTTGTCCATTCGACGCTTTCGGCGTCGGGCATACCGTTGCGCACGGGTTGGGCGTTGGGCGGACACGATCGAAGCCTAAGACCGAATGTGTGTCATGGCGTGGACGACTCGCTGGGTACACTCACCGATGAGCAGGAGGTGAGCCGGTGTTCCGTGTCCTCGGCGTGATCGGGCTTGTCCTGGTGGCGATCACGTGCATCGTGATGGCCGTGCTCGGAGCGTGGTGGTGGATCGTGCTCGCAGTGCTGTTGACCGCGCTCGCCGGGGTCGGTGTCTACGACTTGCTGCAGCGACGACACTCGGTCCTGCGGAACTACCCGATCATCGGGCACATGCGTTTCCTGTTGGAGGCCTTGCGCCCGGAGATCCAGCAATACTTCATCGAGCGCAACTTCGATGGCCGCCCGTACGACCGCGACACCCGCTCGCTGATCTACGAACGCGCCAAAGGCACTGCGGCCGAACTGGCATTCGGCACCGAGCGCGACATCGACCGCGAGGGCTATGAGCATCTGGTGCACTCGACAGCGCCGCTGGACCCACCGGATGAGCCGTTCCGGGTGCTGGTCGGCGGACCGGACTGCACCCAGCCCTACGACATGGCGCTACTCAATGTCTCGGCGATGAGCTTCGGCGCATTGTCGTCGAATGCTCTGCGCGCCTTGAACAATGGTGCGCTCAAAGGTGGCTTCGCCCACGACACCGGTGAAGGGGGCCTGACCCCATATCACCTCGGCGGTGCCGACGTCATCTGGGAGATCGGCTCGGGATACTTCGGAACCCGGACCGCCGACGGACATTTCGACCCGCACCAGTTCGCCGAGAAGGCGGCCATAGACCAGGTCAAGTGCATCAATATCAAACTCAGCCAGGGCGCCAAACCCGGAATCGGTGGGGTGCTGCCGGCCGCCAAGGTCAGCGCCGAGATCGCACGCTATCGCGGTGTGCCGCAAGGTCAGAAGTGCGTCAGCCCAGCAGGGCACTCGGCATTCTCCACGCCACGTGAACTGATCGGATTCGTCGCGCAGCTTCGGGAACTGAGCAACGGCAAGCCGATCGGCTTCAAATTGTGCGTCGGCTCACGCATCGACGTTCTCGCCATCTGCAAGGCCATGCTCGACGAGGGTGTGACACCGGACTTCATCATCGTCGACGGTGCTGAAGGCGGAACCGCCGCGGCGCCACTGGAATACGAGGACCACATCGGCCTACCGCTCACCGATGGGCTGATGACGCTGCACAACGCACTCGTCGGAACCGGTCTGCGTCAACGGATTCGGATCGGTGCGAGCGGAAAAGTTGCCTCTGGCAACGACATCGTCAAACGGCTGATCCAGGGCGCCGACTACACCAACGCCGCGCGGGCGATGATGATGGCGGTGGGTTGTATCCAGTCGCAGCGTTGTCATACCAACCACTGTCCGGTCGGGGTGGCCACCCAGGATCCCCGGCGGGCCCGTGCCCTCGATGTCGAGGACAAGAGCGAACGCGTCTACCGGTATCAGAAAGCGACTGTGGCGCAGGCGATGCGGATCATGGGGTCGATGGGGGTGCGCAGTCCGGAGCAGCTGACCCCCGCGTTGCTGCGTAAGCGGATCTCCTCCACCGAGCAGCGGTCGTACGCGGAGATCTTCGAGTGGCTTGACGAGGATCAACTGCGTATCGATCCGCCGGAGTCCTGGGTCGACGACTGGTCGCGCGCCAACCCGGATACCTTTGCGCCCGGTGGGTTGATCGGCCGCTACTGACATCATCGGTGGCCACTGACATCATCGGTTGCAAGTGAAAGAGTTCCTCCGAACGGGTGATATGGCGAACGGATCACCAACCGTAATGTTGTGCACCGACGTCGACGATCTGTGCGTCGACCAGAACAATTGGGAGGGACCGTGTCTTCGACACGTTGGGAACGTTTCGGTGCGTGCACCGTCGCAATAGCCGCCGCTGCGTCGATGATCCTGGGAGCGGGCAGCGCGAACGCCGCGCCCGGCGCGGATACCGGGAGCAGCTCGGGCTCCGACCAGATCGACTGGGGCAAGATCAACGAGGGCATCGACGGTCTGAAGAAGATCGACTGGGGCAGCGTGGACAGCATCCCGGGCGTGCCGAAGGTACAGAACTGCAACGAGAACACCAAGGCAGGTGGCGCCGGAGTCACCGAGACCACCCACTTCCTCGGACGCCCCGGACCCACATCGTTCGTGCTCGACTACGAGACCGAAAACATCCCCGACGACATCAAGGTGTTCTACCAGGGCAAGGTCATTTACGACACCGGCTACGTCGGTGACAACATCAACGAGGGGACCGGGTCGGTGCGTGTGAATGTCCCCGCTGGTCTCACGCCGGCGGTGACCATCCGTGTCAGCGGCCCGGACGGGACCGAGTGGAGCTACCTGGCCCACTGCCCCCGCTGATCACCTCGTCGGGTCAGTTGACACACGGCGGCGAATCGCCGCTGGTGACGCTCTCGCCGATGTTGGGGGCCGGGACGTTCGCAGAGGTTGTGGTCTCGGTGCCGGACTCGCTCGTCGACGCTGTGGCCGTCTGAGAGGGGCGTGGCGGCCGCATCCCGAAAGCGGTCTGCACCTCATCGCGAATGGCGTCGGTGTCGACGATGTTCACGTCCTGGCCGTCGAATTCGGCATACCGCTCCACCGGTAACGTCCGAAACGAGATGTGTTGGCCGTCAACCGAGGCGAGTTGCTGTGCCCACGAGGTGATGTCCCAGCCGTCGGAGAGCACCACGTCGTCCCCGATCGCCTTCTTCAACGCGTTCAACTTGCCGATGTCGGTGAATGTCCCCGAACTCTGCAGCTGATGCAGGACCGAAACCAGAAAAGCCTGCTGCCGGTGGGTCCGATCCAGGTCCCCGTTGTCGAGTCCATGACGCTGCCGGACGAACGCCAACGCTTGCGCGGCGTCGAGGGTCTGGCGTCCGGCGGGGAATCTGGCCCCGGAATAGTCGTCGGAGACTGCGTGATTGAGGCACACGGGAACTCCGCCGAGAGCTTTGCCGATGTCGTAGAAACCGACCAGGCTCACCTCGGCGAATCGGTCGATCTGCACCCCGGTGAGCTCACGAACCGTCTGAAGTGTCTGCGCTCGTCCGGCCTCGCGCCCACTCGATTCGAGCACATGGCCGTCGGTGACGCCCTGGTCCATCATCCGTTGTTCGGTCGACGCCTTCTTGCGCCCGTACGCCTCTTTGATCTTCGCCTGCGACACATCCAGTCCCTGCATCGGCACCAGATCGTCGCGCGGAATCGAGAACGCGACGATGTTCTTCCGGTCCGCCGGAATATGAACCAGGATCAGGGTATTGGTGTTGTAGCCACCGTCACTGCTGTCGCGGGCGTGCAGTTGCCGGAGCACATCGGCCGGCAGGTCCTCACCATTGCGATCCTTCCGGGTATCCAAACCCATGAGCAGGATGTTCTGGGCCCCGTCCGACGAGCCCGGTGAATCCTGGAGGGCAAGGGAACGTCCGAAGCCGTTGTTGAGATCCTTGCCGGCGCTCCAGATCACCCCGGTGGCGGCCAGCACGATGAGCGAGCACACCAGCAATCCGAGGCGGCCGGCGGCGATGAAACCCCGCTGCCCAGACGACACCGGACGTCGGTGCGACGTCCGGTGTCCTGGGCTGAGAGGTGTTGGGGCCGTGGTATTTGTCCCGCGTTGACGTCGATAGACCTCTCCTGCGGTCAGTCGTCGCCCGTCGGTGTCGAGATAGCGATTCACTCGATTACGGAAGGCCGAATCCACCGCCGAACGGGAAGCCGGACCCACCGGAATCGCCCGAGCCACCCGAGCCTGAACCGCCCGATCCGTTACCGCCCGAGCGCGATTCGGGGATGGTGGTCTGTTCCTTGTCGACCGTACTGCCCAGAGTGACCTGTACGGTGCGGGTCTGACCATTGGACGAGACCGTGACCGGGACGGTGTCACCGGCGTTGTGGGTGAGGGTTTGCGCCATCAGATCTGCGTAGTCGCTGATCTTCACATCGCCGATCTTGGTGATCACGTCGCCGGCGCGGATGCCGGCTTTGCTTGCGGCGCCGCCATTCTGCACGCCGGAAACCACGGCGCCCTCGGCGGAGACGTTGCGTTGGTTGAGTGAACCGGACACGCCGAGAACGGGTTTGGTTGCCTGCCCGTTCTGCAGGAGCTGGTTGGCCACCCGCTTGGCGGTGTCGATCGGAATCGCGAAACCGAGCCCGAAGGCCTGTGGGCCGCCGGATGCGGACTGCCCGGTGTCGACCGCGGAGTTCACCGCGACCACCTGGCCGGACAAATTGACCAGTGGCCCACCGGAATTGCCCGGGTTGATCGGGGTGTCGGTCTGCAGACCGTTGTAGACGGTCACCGAGGAACCCTGCTCGTCGGCCGCGGTCACCGTGCGCGAGAGAGCGCTGATGATGCCGGATGTCACTGTGTTGGAGAGGTTTTCGGGGCTCCCGACAGCCACCACCTGCTCACCGACCTGCAGCGTCGAGGAGTTGCCGAGTGCGGCGGGCGTGAGTCCGGAGGCGCCGTCGAGCTTGATCACGGCAAGGTCGTACGACGGTGAGGTGCCGGTGATCTTCGCGGCGTGGGTCTGACCGTCGCTGGTGGTGACCTGGATCTGCCCGCCGCTTCCGGCACCGGCAACCACGTGGTTGTTGGTCAGCACGTAGCCGTCGGGGGAGAGCACGATACCGCTGCCGACCGCGGTGCCCTGCCCGGTGTTGACCTTGATGTCCGCGGTCGACTTTGAAGCGACTTGAGCGGCATAGGTAACCGAGCCGGGCTTGGCGTCGGAGGCGTTGGTGGCAGCGGCGGGCGCAGACGACAGCAGGGGCACCGCCGTCGACGAGTTGTGGCCGAGCAGTGCGCTGCCGCCGATGCCGACGGCGCCGCCCAATAGACCCGCCAGTAGCGCCGTCACGACGATGGGTTTGGTGACGCCCGCTCGTGGGCGTTGGGCCGCGGCGACGCCAGGCCCGTACATACCCGGCTGCCCCGGCGTCTCCATTGTTCCCGTTGCCGCCCAACGATTGTCGTCGGGGTTTGGGTACGGCCACGGCTGGGTTCCCGGGTGGGTGGCGTATCGGTCGGTGGTCGCGGACTGGGTCCACGGAGTTGTGGGAGTCCTCGTATCACCTTGCTGCCCGGTATCACCCAGCTGCCCGGTATCACCTTGTCGTGCAGCTGAATAGCCGGATGTCTCGTTGTTCTGCGGCGAGGGCGTCGTTGCTGCGCCGTTGTCGCCAGGTCGGTCTTCGTTCACCAGACCACTCTGCCGACGCCGGCTGAGAGGACCTGAAGAGCAGAGATGGCAATTTCCTGACAAGTCGCCGCGTATCCGCTCAGGTGGATGCGAAGAACCGCCAGATCGTCTGAGTCGCATTCAACGCCGTTGACGGCGGATCGGTTCCCAGTAGTCGCTCAAGAACCGGGTGCCGGGCCGAACCCGGCCACTGATGTCCCGCATCACGCACCGAGATGAGCACCACCTTGCGCCCTTCGGCGCAATCGGCGCTCGAGGTGGTCACCGCGCCACCGGTCGACGTGGTCGGTGTTCTGCAGTCGTCGATGCGACGCCACAGCTGGTTCACGCTCGGGATCGAGGGGCCGTCGACGCGTGCGGAGCCACGGATGGAGTAGGTCTCACCCGGACCGCCGTCGTAGGGGACGCGAGTATCGGCGGTGCCATGGATTGCGAGGACCGACGTCGGATGTGGGCTGCCGCACGCGACCAGTTGGGTACCGGCGACTGGTGCCACTGCGGCAAAGAGTGTGGTCTCGCAGGCCAACCGCAACGCCATCATGGCGCCGTTGGACATGCCGGTTGCGTAGATGCGCTGTGGATCGACCGGCATCTGTCGTCGGATGTCGGTGATCATCGCGCGGATGAACGCCACATCGTCGACTCCGCGCGCCGCCGCCGACCCGCAACAGGTGCCCGCGTTCCAGGAGCGTCCTATTCCGTCCGGGTAGGCCACCGCGAATCGCCCCTGGTCAGACATCGTGTCCCAACCGTAGGAGTCCTCTGCCTGCTTGGCCGATCCGAACCCGCCATGCAGCATGATCACCAGCGGCACCGAGCGGGTCGACGTCGCCGGTCGGTGCAGGCGAAACGTGCGGGCCCGGCCATCGACCGACAGCGTGTGCTCGGTGGATTGCGCCGACGTCTGTCGCAATGGTGCGGAGTGCGCAGTCGGTGACAGCACGGTGATCGCACCGAGCACGACGGCGAGTACACAACCGATGGAGAAGATGAACACGGACGGCCTTCGCTTACGCATGGTCCGATCATCGGTCACCGTCACCATTTTGACAAGTGACTTGTCAAAATGGTGACCACACTTTTGGCAGACTGTCGCCATGCGCACTCTGCGGGACATGTCGTGGACTCCAACAGTGCCCGCACTGATCCAGATGCTCGCCGCGTCGGCCGCGCCCAGCGTGTCCGCCGCCTTCGATTCGGCCGGTCTCGACGGACTTCGGCCTGCTCAGGCGCTTGCCCTGATACCCCTGGTGGGAGGCGGTCGGCACGCCTCGGACATCGCCGAGGAGCTCGGGGTGAGTCGACAAGCGGTCGCGCAGGCCGTGGCCGCCCTGGAACGCCACGATTATGTGGCCCGGGTGACGGATCCGGCCGATGCGCGGGCCAAGCTGATCGAATTGCGTCCGCGCGGGCGTGCCGCGCTGTCCGTGATGAGGGCCAATGCGCTTGCGGTAGAACATGAATGGGAGCAACGACTCGGCGCCGACGCGCTGGGCGCGTTGCGCGCCGCGTTGGTGACACTTCTCGGTGGCGGCGCTCAGCCGGACCAATAGACCGCCTGTCGGTGCCTGGCACCGACAGGGGCAGGCACAGCCGCCGAGGTTGCCGCACCATGGAGAACATGGAACTCACCGAGCAGTTCGCGGACTTCCTCCGCACCCGACGGGCCGCGTTGACCCCCGACGCGGTGGGGCTGGCCAGTTACGGCCAACGACGCGTGCCCGGGCTACGCCGCGAAGAACTTGCCGAGGTCGCCGGGATCTCGCCCACCTACTACACGCGCCTGGAACAGGGATTGGCCGCACATCCGTCGACGCAGGTTCTCGACGCGCTGGCTCGCGCGTTGCGTCTGGGGGAGGTGGAGCGGGCGCACATGTTCGCCATCGCCGGCGCACCGATCGCCGTCGCCGACGAGGCGCCGATCCGACCCGGTCTGGTGGCCATTCTGGAGCGGATGCCCGACGTGCCCGCCATCGTGCTGTCCCGCCGGCAAGACATCGTCGGATGGAATCGACTCGGGCATGCGCTGCTGGCCGGGCACCTCGATCCCGGTGCGGCCTTCAGTGACGCGCCGCCCAACAAGATCGGGATGCTGTTCACCGATCCGGCCTCGCGGTCGCTGCACCGGGAGTGGGAATATGAGGCGACGCTGGCGGTCGCCTCGCTGCGCTACATCACCGGCCGATTTCCGGCCGACCCCGACCTTGCCGCCCTCGTCGGCGAACTCAGCGTTGCCAGTACCGATTTCGCGCGGTTATGGGCCGAACATCCCGTCGAGCTCTGCAGTAGCGGCGTCAAGAAGTACCACCATCCGATTGTCGGCCGTCTCGATCTGACCTTTGAGGCGCTCCACCTGCCCGAGAACGACGGCAGTCGGATGTTGCTGCACACCGCCGTACCCGGCTCCAGCGACGACGACGCCTTACGGCTGCTCGCCAGCAAGACCGTCACCGGCTGATGTAACCCACCTGACTCGCCACACCTGATCACCGGCGTCAACGACGACGTCGGGCGATGAACTCTGCCCGAAACACGAACGCTCGCATAATGAGAGGGGAATCTCCATGTCCACTGAAAGTCCGTCGGCGCAGCGCGCGCCCGACCCCGCGCCCCCTGAATCGACTACCCGTCTGCATCCGGGACTGTGGGCGCTGGCAGCCGGAGGGTTCGGCATCGGGCTGACCGAATTCATGATCGCCGGGTTGCTCAGCGACGTGGCAGCCGACTTCTCGGTCTCCATACCCGTTGCCGGACTGCTGATCTCGGGCTACGCCATCGCGGTGGTCATTGGTGCGTTCACCGTCACCGCCTACCTTGCGAGTCGTCCGCCCAAGGCGGCACTGCTGGTGCTACTCGGCTTGTTCGTGGTGGGCAACGGACTTGTCGCCGCGGCACCGGATTTCACCGTCGCCGTCATCGGTCGGGTGATCACCGCGATGTGCCATGGCGGTTTCTTCGGCATCGGCGCGGTATTGGCGGTGGATCTCGTTGCGCCACAACGACGTGCCTCCGCGCTGGCGGTGATGTTCGGCGGGCTGACCGCTGCCAATGTGCTCGGCGTACCGTTCGGGACCCTGGTGGGTCAACAACTCGGCTGGCGGACCGCGTTCTGGATCATCTGTGGATTTGGGCTCATCGCCATGGCCGGTATCGGGCTCGCGGTACCACGACGACCGGCGTCGGGAATCAAGATCGGCTCGCAGTACTCGGTGCTCGCGCGCCCGCAGGTGATCGTGTCGATCCTGTTGACCACATTGATCTTCGGCGGCATGTTCGGTGCCTTCATGTACATCGAACCCCTGGCCACCACGGTGACTGGATACTCGCAGGCGGCGGTGCCGTGGCTGCTGCTGTTGTTCGGCCTCGGGCTGTTCGTCGGAAACATCCTCGGCGGCAAGGCCGCCGACAAGAATCTCGAAGGGACACTGCGCGTTCTCGCGGTGCTGCTGGTCGCGACGCTGATCGTCTATGCGCTCGTCACGCCGTGGAAGGTGCCGCTGGCGGTGGTGCTGTTCCTGTTGGGGCTCATCGGTTTCGCGACCACTCCGGCACTCCAGTTGCGGGTGATGCGCTACGCCGACGACGCTCCCACGCTGGCATCGGCCGCCAACATCGGCGCCTTCAACCTCGGGAACGCGATCGGTGTGGCCCTCGGTGGGGTAGCCATCAGTGCCGGCCTCGGATGGGTATCACCGATCTGGGTGGGTGCGGTGATGACCGCGGCCGGTGCCGTGTTGCTGTTCGTGCCGTTCCGAGGACGGTGGGCCCGATGATCTCGGCACCGATGGACACCCTGCATCCCCAGGCGGCAGCGCACCTGGCTGCCACCCGAGAGGTTCCCGGCGTCGCCGATCTCACGGTGGCCCAGGCACGTGCCGCGCTCACCGGATACCTCGGTCTGCAACGTCCGGCACCGACGATGGCCGCGGTGCGACACAC
The DNA here is from genome assembly GCA_023461275.1 of Actinomycetes bacterium. GTDB lineage: Bacteria > Actinomycetota > Actinomycetes > Mycobacteriales > Mycobacteriaceae > Gordonia. The sequence goes on from JAEYMI010000076.1 coordinate 55,511, forward strand.
GTTTGTGCCTGGCCCGACCGGCGACCTCGCGGTCCGCGTGCTCTATCCCGACCTGGTGTCCGCCCCGAGTCCGGTAATCGTGGTCTTCCACGGCAGTGGCTGGGTGGCGGCCAACCTCGATCTCGTCGACGAACCCGCGCGGGTACTGGCCCGCGATACCGGCTTCGTCGTCGTCACCGTGAACTATCAGAAGGCTCCCGAACACCCGTTTCCGATCCCCTACGACGACTGCGTGGCGACACTGCGCTGGGTGGTGGACAATGCAGCGGCACTCGGCATCGACCCCAACCGGATCGCCGTCGTCGGCGATAGCGCGGGTGGGAATCTCGCCGCGGCGGCAACCGCGGCGGCGGTGACGCAGTTCGGTATTCCGGTAGCGGCACAAGCGCTTCTGTATCCGGCTCTCGACCATCGGCAATCGTCGGATTCCTATCGGGAGTTCGCCGAGGGGTTCGGCCTCGACGCCCGCGACATGGCCTGGTTCTGGGGTCACTACGTCGATGCGGCGGATGGCGACGATCCGCGTGTGTCGCCGCTGCGTGGCGACGTGGTGTCGGCGACTCCGCCGACGTTCGTCGCGACCGCCTCCCACGATGTGCTGCGCGATGAGGGTGAAGCGTATGCGCTGCGTCTGTCCGCAGCGGGCATCAAGGTCGCAGCGCGCCGGTACGACGGGATGATCCACGGATTCTGGTGGATGGACGGCATTCTCGACACCGCGCGTGTGCTGCAGCTCGACCTCGCGAGCTGGCTGCGAGAGCGCTTGACCGACAACGATTGACGGCGAGTGCCGGCGTCCGGTCAGATCCTGGCCGGGCGCCCAGCCGCCACGTCGACGACGGCGCGGAGGTGGACATCGCGTGAGCGTCGGCGTGCCGCCGCAGTGGGATTGGTCGCCGGAACCAGCATGCGCAGCCCGGCGGGATGACTGACGAATCTCAGTGGCGTTTCGAGTTCGCAAGCCTCGCCGTCGATTCCGGCGAAGATGCGGCCTGATCGCGATCGCACCTCGTATTCGGGCGTGCTGAACTCGTGCCACGACGGGTCGGCCCGGCGGAGCCCGAGCGCCGACATGGCGATCAGTCGGGTGGCCTCAGCGCCGGTGGCCGACGAGACCGCGATGACTCCCAGCTCGCCGCGGTCCAGACGCGGTCGGGTGGCGGCGTCCAAGGACGCCGTCGGGGTGTAAGGGTCGTTGGAGACCAGGATGAGGAAGGACCCGTCGATCTCCCGCCCGTCCGGAGTGGTGAACTGCAGATCGAAGGGTTCCGAGGTGCGCCCCAACAACTCGGGCAGGACTGTCGCGGCGGTCTGCGCCTTGGCCTCGCGGTAGGAATCCTCGTGTACCAGAGTCGCATACACGCCCAGCGAGGTGTTGTTGACGAATACCCGGCCGTTGACGGTCGCGTAGTCCACTCGACGCTCGACGGCATCGGTGAACGCGGCGAGGGTGGCTCGCGGGTCGTTCCGGTCCAGTCCCAGGTCGAGCGCGAAATGATTGCGGGTGCCGGCCGTTACGCACACAAAGGGGAGGTCGTGTTCGGCGGCGATACCGGCCACCAGGGCCTGAGAACCGTCGCCGCCGGCCATTCCGAGGCAGTCGGCGCCGCGTGCGATGGCCGCCCGGGCCAGCTGTGCCAGGTCGTCACCGGGTTGCAGGAGAACGACTTCCACGCCCATGGATGTCGCGGCGTCGACGAGTCCGAACCGCTCGACCTTGCCACCGCCCGATTTCGGATTGCAGATCAGTACCGGATGGCGGGGTTGCTTCGTCGGGGATGCGTCGAACGTGTGGAGGTCGGCGACCAGCGCCAGCCGTGCGGTGACCGTCGCCAGGGCGAGCAGCCCGACGGTCACCAGCAGATGCCAGGCCAGGTCGTCGGAGTGTCGGAACAATTGGGTCAGGCCGAGGATCAACACGATGATTCCGGCGGCCATCACGACGATCCCGACGATCCGACGGGGTGCACGCTCGGTGATGGTCCACCAGGCACCGGCAGCCGCAGTGGACACCCCGATGAGGCCGATGATCAGCAGGATGCCGTGGTGGAGGAGAAAGAGCACCACGGTCACGATGAGACCGAACGCCGCGATCATGGAGACGACGGCGGCTGCGCGCCGCCGGCCGGCCACCGTGTTCCGCGGCTCGCTCATCGATTCATGGTACCTACGCCCGGGTCGTCGAAGGCCGGAATGGACGTGCGACGCCGCTGCACGATGATGCCCGCGCCGATGATGATGATCGCCGACACCACCGACAGCGCGATGGCCTGACGCTGATCGGAATCGAAAGCCATCAGGACCAACACGACGACGATGAAGGCCATCACCACGCCGGTCAGATACGGGAACAGCCACATCCGTACCGCCGGGCGATGACCCTCGTCGCGTAGTTTGCGGCCCAGGACCAACTGGCTCGCCGAGATGGTCAGGTAGACGAACAGCGCGACCGCTCCGCTGGTGGCGAGGAGGTAGCCGAAGATCTTGTCGGGCAACACATAATTGCCGATAACTGCCAGGAAACCGACGACCATCGATGCCAGCACCGCGACCCAGGGCACCCCGGCCCGGGTGAGCTTCTTCATCGCCTGCGGTGCATCACGCCGGGCGCCAAGCGAATACATCATCCGCGACGCGGTGTAGAGCGCCGAGTTCAGGCACGATGCCACCGCGGTCAGGATCACGATGTCCATGATCAGCGGGGTACCCGGGATACCGATCGCCTGCAGCACAGACTGATACGACCCGTCGTCGAGCTGGTTGTACGGCAGCAACGCGACCACGACGAAGATCGAGCCGAGATAGAACAGCGAGATTCGCCAGATCACCGAATTGACCGCCTTGGTGATGCCGCGTTCGGGATCGGGTGATTCGGCCGCGGCGATGGTGACGATCTCGGTACCCATGAACGAGAACATGGTGATCAGCAGGCCGGCGATGACCGCGCCGAAACCGTTGGGCATGAAGCCATCCGGTTGCCACAGATGGCTGACGCCGCTCACCTGCGAACCGGGAATCAACCCCAGCATCGCCAACACGCCCACGGCGATGAACGCGACGATGGCGACGACCTTGATCAAGGCGAACCAGAACTCGAACTCGCCGTAGTTCTTCACGCTGATCAGGTTGGTGACGGTCAGCAACAAAGTGACCGCCAGCGCCCAGATCCATTGCGCGCCACCGATCAGGTCGGTCAGGATGGTGGCCGCTGCCGTCGCCTCGACCGGGATCACGAGTACCCAGAACCACCAGTACAGCCAGCCGACCGAGAACCCTGCCCAATGGCCAAGGGCCCGATCGGCATACACCGAGAACGACCCGGTATCCGGGTTGGCGGTGGCCATCTCGCCGAGCATGCGCATGACCAGCACCACCAGCGTGCCGGCCATCGCGTACGACAGCAGTACTGCCGGTCCGGCCTTCTCGATGGCGTTCGCCGAACCGACGAACAGTCCGGCGCCGATCACACCGGCGATCGAGATCATCGTGATGTGGCGCGGTTTGAGTCCCGATCCGAGCGACGACGTCGTCGATTCTGATCGGTTACCGCCGGACTTGTCGATGGTGCTCACCTGGGACCCCCTGGGAGAACGTTCGACCGGATTGGCCTCGAGTTCTGGGGGCCAGGCGATCACTTGTGGACGAAACTCATCCCACGGTAATCGCGTCGAGGCGCTCTTTGATGAAAGTGCCCGAAATGACGGGTTCCAGCCCGGCTCGATGACCCACCGGCGGTGCCAGTGGCGTGACGACGGCGTCGTGGTTGAGCTCGTAGAAGAAGATCAACGAGACCAGGTCTTCTTCCGGCGCGTCGGGCTGCGGGGGCAGCACGCGATGGCGACCCGCCGGCCACCGCTCACCCGACCAGTACGCCAGCAGGTCGCCGATGTTGATGGTGAGTGCATCGGGGTCATACGGTGCATCGGCCCATCCGCCCTCGTCGCTGTAGACCTGTAGCCCGCCGGCGCCCGGCTCGCGGTCGAGCACGGTGACGGTGCCGAAATCGGTGTGCGGCCCGATCCGGAACTGGCCGGGTGCGGGTTCGCCGACGACGGTCATCGGTGGGTAGTGGTTGATGTTGGCCGTCCAGGTGGAGTTGCCGGCCAGCCCGAGGAACGGGTTGCTCTCGTCACCGAGACCCAGCGCTGCCGCCATCAACGCGAGGAGGTCGTCGGAGAGGCGTTTGACCTGAGATGTCCACGCCGTGAACAGTTCTCGGAGCTTCGGTGTCTCCGCGGGCCACACGTCGGGTGCGAACCAGTAGGCGTCGATGTCGGCATCGCCGACCGGGGTCTGGGCGCCGCTGTTGTAGGTTTCCTTGAGGTCCGGCGGGGTCTCGGTACCCTCGGCGTAGCCGTTGGCCTCCATTCCCGGCCCGATCCACCCGCGACCACCCACACCCACCGAGTACTGGTCTTTCACGCTGACCGGCAGCCCGAAGAACTCGCGTGCGGCAGCGCGCAGGGCGGCGGGGAGTTCGGGATCGATTCCGTGGCCGCGCACCAACAAGAAGCCGGCTTTCTGAAGCGAATCGTCGACCGCCGCGCACACGGCCGCGGCACGGTCACCGCCCGCGCGCCAATCGTCGAGGTCGACGGTGAGAATCGGGCTGTCGGTCATCGCGGGTCCTTCGAACTAGAGTGCCGGTGAGCGGCGAATCGGTATGTCGGCATTCAGGACTCGGCGACGCCGATGTCCTCGTTCCACAGCGCGGGGTTGGCGGCGATGAAGTCGGTCATCATCGCGGTGCACCGGCCGTCGTCGACGATGGTGACGTCCACACCCAGGTCGGCGAGCCAGCTCTCGCCACCCTGGAAGGTGCGGTTCTCACCGACGATCACGGCTCCGATGCCGAACTGCCGGATGAGTCCGCTGCAATACCAGCAAGGCGCGAGGGTGGTGACCATGATCGTCGACGAGTAGTCGCGTTGTCGTCCCGCGGCGCGGAAGGCGTCGGTCTCGCCGTGCACCGATGGATCATCGTGCTGTACACGCCGATTGCGTCCTTCGCCGAGCAGGGTGCCGTCGGCGGCGAAGAGAGCGGCGCCGATGGGGATGCCGCCTTCAGAGAGGCCGAGCTGGGCCTGGTGGTACGCAACGTCCAGCAGTGTTGTCGGGTCGGTAGCAGTCAACGCATCCACGCGGCTCGTCATGGTTCGACCATGCCGCTGAGCAGAGTCGGGAGCAACAGACATTTCGTCGTGTCGCGCACCGGCCGCAACGTGCATATCGTCGAGTGATGCCCACGAGTACTCCTGCGTTGCCGACGTTGCGCGAGGTGATCGACGCCCACCTCAATGCCGCTGATCCGCATGTACTGACTGCCCACGATCGACTCGACACCCCGGTCGAGTGGGTGCATTCCAGCGAGATCTTCGAGATCGGTCCGCTGCTGGCGGGTGGCGAGCTGCTGCTCACCACAGGTCTCGGTCTCGCGGGTCTCGACGCCGGCACCCGGCGCCACTACGTCGCCGATCTCGCGGATCGCGGAGTGGCCGGCCTGGCGTTCGAGACCGGCCGTAGTTTCGACGCGGTCCCCGAGGAGATGATCTCCGAGGGATCGCGGCGTCGACTGCCGATCATCGAGCTGCGGCGGATCGTCCCGTTCATCGTGGTGTGCCGTGCCGCCAACACCGCGCTCGTCTCCGATGAGGTGGGGCAGTGGCGTGCCCGCGCCGCCTTGGACTCCGCCCTGCACGACGATCTGGTCGGCGGCGGAATCGCGGCCATGCTGGGGCACATCGCCGACGCCGTCGCGGGTCCGGTTGTTCTCATCGATTCGTCCGGCGCGCTGCTCGCCGCGCATGGCGTCGACGACGATCGCGCCGCGTGGCGGCTGGTCGATGACGCCCGCGGATCCGTCGCAATCGAGGCGCGCGGACGTGAGGTCGGGCGGTTGATCGCGGGCCCGTCGGATGGATCGACGCTGTCTCCCGATTCGCTGCACGCGTTGTTGTCCCTGGCCGCCGGACCCATCGGGTCCGCCCTCAAACGCTCGGATTCCCGGGGTGTCGTCGCCGGTGCGCAGCTGCTCGATGACCTGCTCGCGAGCCGTCCACTGCGTCGAGCGGATCTCGCAGCGCGACTGGGAAATTCGGGAATCGGTTTGACGTCGTCGACGACGCTGGTACCGGTCGCGGCCGCCTCGCCTGATGCGCGGATGGCATCGGCGTCGCTGACCGGCGCGGCCACATCGTTGGGTGCCGGTATCGTCCATGGCGTTGTCGATGCGACCGCCTATGCGGTCCTGGCCGTCCCCGACAACACCCTTGAGGCCGGTGACGACCCGGTCGGACATGTCGCGGCCGAACTCGATCGCGCCGGCGCGCGTTCCGGGCGGGTGACGATCGCGGTCGGTGATGTCATCTCGGTATCCGACGCCGCTCATGGTCCCGGCCTCGCTCTCGCGCTGGGCCACGGACTACGCAGTGCCGCAGAGCAACTCGCGATCGCGATGGATCTCGCGCGGCGCGGGGCGGTGCGTGGTCATGTCTTCACCGCCCGGCAGCTGGCCGCCGATGCCGCCGTACGCCACCTGCCTGCCGAGCAGCGGAGTGATCTCGTCGAGCTGATCGGCCCGCTCGTCGACCACGACCGGGCCGCGTCCACGCAACTGGTGGCCACCATCGACGCCCACCTCCGGCACGGTTGCAGTGCTACGCGATCGGCGCAGGCGCTGCATATCGGGCGCCAGAGCCTGTATCAGCGTCTGGAGCGAATCCGCACCCTCCTCGGATTCGATCCGGCCGCACCGGAGGTGTACGCGTCGATCCTGCTGGCGGTCAGCGCATTTCACGCCGATCAACGCTGACCGTCCCCCCGTTCGTGCTCGACGTTCTCTTATTCTCGAGGCGTCCGCGGCGTCAGGACCGGTGCGCCACCATCGATTCCTCGACGGTCCGTCGGGCCAGGATGAGATAGGCGACGAAGGCGATGACGAATCCGACGAAGGCGCCGATATCGCCGAGGTCCGGGACGGCCCGAACGACGAACCCGACGAACTTCTCCTGGTTGCAGAACAGCAGCAGTGATGCGATCAGCGCGATCAGGAAGGCGGCGACACCGCCCCAGTTGGCGTACTTCGTGTCATAGAGCAAGGCCAACGTCGGCGGCTCCTTGCGCAACAGGCGATCGGCGAAGACGACGCCGAGCCACGGCCCGATCCAGTACGCCACCAAGAGCAGGAAGGCTTCATAGGATGCCGCCGCGTCGGCCAGGGCCCACCACGCGACGAGGAATCCGACGACGCCGAAGAAGACGGTGACCAGCGCGCGCTGGATGCCGATCGGCAGCTTGAAGCCCATGGTCACGAAAGCCATTGAGCCGGAATAGACGTTGATGGCGTTGGCCGCCACCGCGCCGACCGCGATGGCCGCCAGGGTCAGGTTGGCGATCACCGATCCGAAGTTGTTGGTGAAGGCCTCGGTCGGGTTCTCCGAGGTCGGTGCGCCGATGGTGACCGATGCGGCTCCGACGATCATCAGGAACGTGCAGGACACGAACAGCCCGGCGGAGGCGAACAGACCGGTCTGGAGCTTCGACACCGTCGGCGGCAGGTAGCGCGTGTAGTCGGCGGCATACGGCGTCCAGCCCGCGGTGTAGCCGAACGAGGCGCCGACCGCGAGAAGGAAACCGCCCAACGAGAATCCGCCGTCGGCGGCCGGGGTGTTCACGTGCGACTTGCTGAAGATGATGATCGCGCCGATGAGGAAGACCACCGCCAGGATCGGTGCGGCGATCCGCTCGAAGGTCTGCACCAGGTTGTGTCCGAAGAACGCGAAAGCGGTCTGCGCGACCACGATGATGATCAGCGCCACGAGCGGACCGATGCCGAACAAGGTGCTCAGGGCGAAGGCGCCGCTGACGCTGTTGGTGGCGAACCAGCCGACGCCGCACATCACCGCCATGAATGTGGCCGGCAGGGCATTGCCGCGGTAGCCGAAGGCCAAGCGGCCCAACACCATCTGCGGCACACCGTGCAATGGACCTTCGGCGGAGAGCAGGAAGTGGGCGATCGCGCCGAGTAGGTTACCGAGGACCATCGCCACGACCGCCTGCCAGAACGACAGGCCGAAGTAGGCGACGGAGATGACGCCGACGAAGATCGTCGCGAACTCGAGGTTGGGTGCCGTCCACGTCCAGAACAGCCCGCGCGGCTTTCCGTGCCGGGCGTCGAGGGGGATCGGTTCATTTCCCCCCGGTTCGACCGCGAGGATCTTGTCGCCGTAGCCGAGTTGGGAGACGTCGGCCGAGTCGTCGAGAGGTGTTCCGGTTGCCATGGCGTAACCCTGCTGCTGGGACATAGTTGACGGCAACTGACGGATTGTCGGTTGCCGGAGCGTAACCGCCAGACAGATTGGCTTGGCAGGTGCCGGCGGGTCTGGTCAGGGGCGGGGGAGCCTTGCATGCCCCCGTGACGGGACCGCGCTGAGCCGCTTGTTGCGTAGTAGTGCGAAATCTACGTATCGGTCGAGTGACAGATTTGGGTAGTGCGGTACGCGTGTCGGCGTCCGGTGGTTCCACGACGCTCGGTGCATGACCTCGCCTCGCGACAAGCTGGCCGAATGGCTGCAGCGCTACCTGCTCATCGAGTTGATCGGCACCGCCTGCGAACTCGGTTGTGCCGCGATCGGTTACCTATCGACCGGTTCGTTGGCCGTTGCCGCCCTGGCGGCGACGATCGGTGCCAACCTCGGCTACTACGGTCCCGCCTGGTGGCGTGCCTATCGTTCGACGAAGGCGGCGTGTCACCTCGACAATCTCCTCGCGCGGACGCTGAGCACGTCGGTGCGTGCCACCTGGTGTGTCGCGGTCGAGTTCGGGCCGGGCGAAGCGGTTGATTCGCTGCTGGTGCGGCCCGCTCTGTTCTATTCGATGCCGATCCTGCTCGCAGGGTGGGCCGATGGCTCCGGGCCATGGGTGCTGGCCGGCGGCTGGGTGATCGGAAAGGTTCTGGCGGACATCGTTTTCTACGCCTGCACGGTGACGTCCTACGAGATCAACAAGTCGCGACTACCCGCGGTGGACAAGCCTCGGATAGTGCGGCCTTCCGGAGAGGACAACGTCGATGAAGTCGACATTCCGCAGTCAGCTGGCTGACGATCTGCACGCCGCGTCGGCACGCTGGGGTGATGCGATCGAGCGGCACGGCACACCAGTCCTGCTCTTCGACCCCGGTGAGTTGCGACGCAGCTATTGCGCCCTGAGCTCGGCACTACCGCGCGTCGACTGGCACTATGCGGTCAAAGCGCAGCCGCATCCCGAGGTGGTGGCATGTCTCGCCGAGGTAGGTGCGTACTTCGATGTCGCGTCGATGAACGAGTTGCACACGGTGCTTGGTTCCGGCGTTCATGCCGCTCGGTGCCTGCACAGCAATCCACACCGCAAACGCGCGGAGATCGTCGCCGCGCATCGCGCCGGGGTTCGACGCTTTGTCGTCGACAGCCGGTCCGAGGTCGACAAGTTCGTCGGCATCGGCGCGTCGGTGGAACTACTGGTCCGGGTCTCGACGCCCAATCGGCACGCGAACATCGATCTGTCGAGAAAGTTCGGTGCAGCACCCGAAGAGGTGGAGTTGATCGTCAAACATGCTCTTGCTCAAGGGATACCGGTGGTGGGGTTGAGTGTGCACACCGGCAGCCAGAATGAGTCACCCCACTCCTACGCCGAGGCCGTGAGGTTGTGCCTGACCATCATCGACACGGTATCCGAGGCCATCGGTGTCACGATGACCGTTCTCGACTTCGGCGGCGGTTTCCCGGTCCCGTACCTGGACGAGGTACCTGTAGGGGAGGAGTTCGCCGCCGCGATCGACGACGCGATGGGTGATCGGTGGCAGAACCTGACCGTTCTCGCCGAACCCGGCCGAATCGTCGTCGCGTCCTCGATGACGTTGGTGTCCTCGGTGGTCGGGATTTCACAGCGCGATGGCGTGCCATGGATTCATCTCGACGACGGCTTGTACGGCTCGTACTCCAACGTGCTGACCGAACACATCACGCCGCCGATCCTCTCCGGCTCAGAGGTTTTCGCGCGGGACGGAGTCGCCGACCGGCTCATGGTGCCGACGACGATCGCCGGCCCCACCTGTGACAGCCTCGACGTCATCGCGGTCGGCCATCCGATGCCCGCGATGTCGGTCGGGGACCTCGTGATCAGCCCGATGATGGGTGCCTACACCTCGGCCACCGCCACCGATTTCAACGGCATGCCACGGACCCCGGTTGTCCGGATCTCGTGACCTCGGGGTCAGTTGAGCGGGGTCAGTTCAGCGGGTCAGTTCAGCCAGGTGGCGGCACGTCGGGTGTGTGCGGCCTTGGTCTCTGCGGGCAGGCGGTCGTAGGTGCGCGGCATCATTCGTGAACGTGGGTTGGCCTCGAACACATCCCGGTGGTCGCGCACGAAGGTCCAGTAGAGCGCGTCCCAGTCCTGTATCCAGTCGCCGCCGGGGTAATCGCTCATCGTGCGAAGGTAATTGCTACCCGACACATACGGTTTGGTGGTGATCGCGGTGCCGGCGGCGAACTGGCCCATGGCGTAGACGTTGGGCACCATGACCCAGTCGTAGGCGTCGACGAACATCTCCATGAACCACTCGTAGACGGCGTCGGGGTGTACGCGTAGCAGGCACATCGCGTTGCCCAGGACCATCAACCGTTCGATGTGGTGGGCGTAGCCGGTGTCGAGGACTCTGCGCAGCACGAGGTCGACCGGCTCGAGCCCGGTCTGCGCGGTCCACCACCCGTCCGGCGGAGTTGCGTGATGCGCCAGGTGATTTCGGCTGCGAAGGCGGCGGCCGTAGATGTGATAGGTGGCCCGCATGTACTCGCGCCAGCCGATCACCTGCCGGACGAAGCCCTCGATGCTCGGCAGCGGAACCCGATTGCGTTCACCGAGCTCGAGGGCTCGATTCAGTACCGTGCGCGGGCTGATCAACCCGATGTTGAGGGCAGGGGTGAGCAATGAGTGAAAGACGTAGGGATGTTCGGCACTCAGTGCGTCCTCGTAGGGTCCGAACTCGCTGAAGCGATCGGACAAGAATTGTTCGAACGATGCCTCGGCCTCGGCATGCGATGTGGGCCAACGGAAGTCAGTCACCTCGCCGGGATTGTCGGGGAAGCGCTGGACGACCCAGTCGATCGCGTCGTCGACGGACCGATCTCGTTCCGGCGGAAGGGGTGCCGGTACCGGATGGTTCCTGGGCAACTTCTTTCGGTTGTCGGCATCGAAACTCCATTGTCCGCCAACGGGTTCGCCGTCGGCGTCGAGAAGGACGCCCAGGCGGCGCCGTTGCCACGTATAGAACGTCGCCATCCGCGGTCGGCCGCGGCCGCCGTCGAAGGCCTCCCGCAGCTGCGCTCGGGTGGTGAGGAAGTTCGGCGATTCGATCATGTCGTCGGGGGTCATCGACACCCCGGCGTCGGCGAGAGCGCCGAGCACGTCGCGGCACAGCCAGTCGTCGACGACGTCGTACAGGTGGATGTCTGTTGCGTGGATGTTGTTGCCGCCGAACCTTGTGAGCGCCCGGGCGAGAGCTGCGCGGCTGGTGGTCCGGCCGTCGGATTCGACGACCTCGACGTCGAATCCGCGTTCGGAGAGCCGGGTGGCGAACCGTGACATCGACGCCCGATGCAGCACCAGCTTCTGCCGGTGGAACCGATACTGACGAAAGAACAGGTCGTGTTCGACGAGGATGAACCGGGTGCCGTCCGGTGCGTCGAGGTGCGTGGCGAACAGCTGGTGGGGCATGACCAGTCTGATCAACAGCAACGACTCCCGGGGTGCCGATCCTGCTCGGCGTAGCGGGTTCGCCAGTACTCGCGTTCGGACAGCGGGGGAGAACGATGACCCGACCGCGCGTGGTGCTCGAGGTAGTGCTGGTAGTCCCGGTCACCCATGACACTGCCGATGTACCAACGGGTCTGGTGCACCGCGCGTCGGAGTGCGTCGACGGCGGTGGTCATGGGGTGCCCGCCTTCTCGGCCTGCGCCGGTGGTGTCCGGTGTTCTCGCTCGTAATCCTCCCACTCGCGGGCCACCTCCTTCTCGGCCGGCGTTGCGATCAGGCCGCTGGGGCCGAAGATGTGCGACGGGACGGGTTCATCCTCGGAGGTGGGAAGTCCGCCGGCCCGCAACGATCGCACGATGACGACCAGACCGGCGACCGCCACGATGATGACGAGCACCGCGAAGATGATCGACAGGGTTCCCTGGATGAAGGTGTTGCGGATGACCGCGTCGATCTCGCCGATGTTCTTGGCGGTCTTGAACGTGGTCAGGCCCTGGTCCTTGGCGTCGACGAATGCCCGGTGTTGGGCCCAGTAGCCGATCGCGGGGTTGGCGGAGAATATCTTCTGCCACGACGCCGTCATCGTGACGATGAGATCCCACACCAGCGGGACCGCCGAAATCCACACCCACCGAAGGAGATTCTTCTTCACCAGGACCACCGTCACCACCGTCAGGGCCACCGCGGCGAGAAGCTGGTTGGCGATTCCGAACAGCGGGAACAGGGTGTTGATGCCACCGAGTGGGTCGGTGACACCCATGAGCAGGATCGATCCCCAGCCGGCGACGACGAGCACAGTGCACAACCAGGCGCCCGGCCGCCACGACGGGTCCTTGAATCGCTTTGCGCCGGGCAGGTTTCCGAGGCCGTCGGAGAGCATGAACCGGGCGACGCGGGTACCGGCGTCGACCGTGGTCAGGATGAACAGCGCCTCGAACATGATCGCGAAGTGATACCAGAAGGAGCGCAACGATTCGCCGCCGATCGCGGACTGCAACGTGTCGGCCATGCCCATCGCGAGCGTGGGTGCCCCACCGGTCTTGGAGATGATGCTCGGTTCGCCGACCGCCTCGGCGGCTGCGCGGAATTGCTCGGCGGTCGCGGTCTGTCCGCTCACCCCGAGTCCGTTCACGTAGGCGGCGGCACCCTCCGGGGTGCCCTGGGTCAGTGCCTTGGGCGCGTTCATCGCGAAATAGAGGTGCTGATCGAGGATGCACGCGGTCACCAAAGCCATGATGGCGACGAAGGATTCGGTGAGCATGCCGCCGTAGCCGATGACCCGGGCCTGGCTTTCCTTGGCCAGCAACTTCGGGGTGGTGCCCGAGGCGATCAACGAATGGAATCCGGAGAGCGCGCCGCACGCGATGGTGATGAACAGGAACGGAAACAGCGTGCCGGCGAATGCGGGACCTTTTCCGTTCCAGGCGAATTCGCTGACCGCGGGGGCCTGCATGACGGGCCGCACCACCAGGATGCCGATGGCCAGCAGAGCGATCGTCCCGACCTTCATGAACGTCGACAGATAGTCGCGCGGCGCCAGCAGCAGCCAGACCGGCAGGATCGCCGCGGCGATGCCGTAGGCGATGATGCACCAACTCAACACAACCGGGGAGAGGCTGAACCAGTCGTGGCCCCAACCGGATTCACCGACGTACCGGCCGGACACGATGGCCAGGAGCAGCAGGACCACTCCGATGGCGGAGATCTCCGACACCCGACCGGGTCGCAGATAACGCAGGTAGACGCCCATGAACAGCGCGATGGGGATGGTCATCGCGATGGAGAAGACGCCCCAGGGACTTTCGGCCAGGGCGTTGACGACCACCAGGGCCAGCACCGCGATCAGGATGATCATGATGACGAAGACCGCGATGATCGCCGAGGTTCCGCCCACCCGGCCGAGTTCGTCGCGGGCCATCTGCCCGAGGCTGCGCCCACGACGTCGGGTGGAGATGGCCAGGACCAGGTAATCCTGTACACAGCCGGCGAATACCGCGCCGAGGATGATCCAGATGGTTCCCGGCAGATAGCCCATTTGGGCGGCCAGCACCGGTCCGACCAGCGGCCCCGCGCCGGCGATCGCCGCGAAGTGGTGACCGAAGAGCACCCGACGGTCGGTGGGCATGTAGTCCTGTGCGTTGTCGAGGATCTCGGCGGGTGTGGCGTGATCGTCGCGCGGGCGGATCACCTTCGTTTCGATCAGTCGTGCATAGAAGCGGTAGGCGATGACATAGGTGGCCACCGCGGCGATCACGAACCACACCGCGTTCACCGATTCACCGCGGACGAAGGCGACGATCGCCCACGCGACGGCACCGATCAGCGCGATCACGGCGAACGTTATGCGCTTGCCGATCGTCATCGGGCTGCGATCGATGATGGCCACCGGTGGCTGGTCGGGATCGGTTCTGACGTAATCGATGTCGGGGTTCCGACGATCTTCGGTAACAGTCACGACGCAGCCTCCTGAAGTGAGTGTGGCCTGCGTCACTCTACTCCGGCGTATGTGCACGGATCACGAGGGTGGTGGGTCGTCGAATCGGGTGTTGTGGCGCGATCGGCCAAAGATGAGCACACTGGACTCAAGGTGTGTCGGCGAATGACGCCGGACATCGAACAACAGGAGGTCAGCATGGCAGACAGGAACAACCCGTTCGGGTTCGACGCGGAGGATTTCGATCGCTTCGCACGTGAGGCAGGCGACGGGCTCCGTGATGCCTTCGGCAAGATCTTCGAGGGTTCGTCGGCAGGCTCCGGCGGATGGTCGGTCCTGTTCGACCAGGCGACACGACGGCCACGCCCGCAGCCCGAGGCGGCCGGCGAAACCGGCTCCGGGGTCTGGGCCATCTTCACCGTCGACGATCAGGGCGGCGCGCGCGTGGAGCAGGTGTTCGCCTCCGAACTCGACGCGTTGCGGGCCAACCAGCACAACGTCGAAACCAATCGGCGGGTCCGGTTCCTGCCCTACGGCATCACCGTCGGCGCACTCGACGCGGCGATCGACAGCCCGCGCGACTCCGATGGCGTCGAGAGCGACTGACCGGTCCTGAACGAACAGCACCGAGGCTCAGCTGCTGCCGAGCCTCGGTGCTGTTGGTTCTGCGCTGTCAGATCAAGTTGCTGTGTGAGATCAGAGGTACTGACCGCACACCGGCCACGCGCCGGCGCCCTGGGTGGCCAGGACGTTCTCCGCGACGCGGATCTGCTCCTCGCGCGAGGCGTTGGCAGCGCTGCCGGACCCGCCGTTGGCTTCCCAGGTGCTCTGGGAGAACTGCAGGCCACCGTAGTAGCCGTTGCCGGTGCTGATGCCCCAGTCTCCGCCGCTCTCGCACTGTGCGACGGCGTCCCAGTCGTGTCCGGCCGCGTGAGCGGTCGCGGTCATGAGACCGAAGGGGGCGATGGTCATCGCGCCGATGATTCCGGCACGCAGGGTGAGCTTCTTCAGGCTCGTGGTCATTGTTCCTCCTATCACCACCCGCGGGGTCGGGTGATTGACTTTCGGACCGTGGCGACCATACAAAGCAATCACGGAAAGATCACATCGGGCACTTACGCTGCAAACAATATATTTCGATGCGATAACGCAAATGGTTTTGGAAGAATTGCCTGCGCATTGCGGCGTTTCATCGATCTGTCCACAGGAATGATTCACAGGAATCGATGTGAGGTATATCACCAGCAAATGGTGATTCACGTCATCATTTGAGGGCGCATTCCGTGCCGCCTCGGCACCGATACGACGCGAATGCTTGGGGACCCTCAGGCGACGGATTTGAACGGATCGTGTTCGGCCATCAGCTTGTCCACCCGGGCCTCGTCGATCCGGGCCCGAACGGTGCCGTGTTCCTGCCGGTCGCGAACTACCTTTGCCAGTGTGAATGTGCTCGACGTGAGGAACAGCAACGTGATTCCGAGAAAGCCGCGCTGCCACATGTCGATGGGTAGGTAGAGGATGCCGATGACGGCGGTGACGAGGCTGACGCCGAAGGCGATCGCGGCCTGGAGGAAGAATGCTGCGGTGGTGGCGGTCTGGGGAACATCGGTATGTGTCATGCCGTTCAGCATGGCCGCCGCACCAAGCGCCGGGATGAGTATCGCTACTCAGGTCGTGGCAGTGTTTTCGCGCCCGGTTCGTCGGCGGCTGGTGGTTCGTCGGCTGGTGATTCATCGATCCGGTTGGATGTTCCGTTGGAGCTGAGCAAGACGTCCGCCCACCTGGTGGCGGGGTCGATATCGATCAGCAGAGCCTTGCTCAGCAGTGTGAGCGGGACTGCCAGGATCGCACCCAGCGGGCCTATCGCCCAGGCCCAGAAAATCAATGAGATGAAGGTAAGGGTGGTCGAGAGATTGACCGCGTCGCCGACGAACTTGGGCTGAATGATCGACTGGATGACCACATTGATCACGCTGTACACGATGATGATCAGCACCATCTGGCCGACGCCACCATTCAGCAGGCCCAGCAGGGCGGGCGGAATCAGGCCGATGATGAAACCGACGTTGGGAATGTAGTTGGTGATGAACGAGAGCAGTCCCCACAGGATCGGCAGCGGCACGCCGATCGCCCACAGCGCGCCGGCGTCGATCACCGCCACGATCAGCCCGAATACCGTCGACACCACCAGATAGCTCCGGGTTCCGGCCGCGAAAGACGAGAAACCGTGCGCGATATCGGGTCGCTGCGCGCCAAGGATGGCCATCCGCTCGCCGGCTCCCATCGAGTCGGCTGCCATGAAGATCAGCAGTGTGAGCACCAGCAGGAGGCTTGATGCGAGGCCGGCGCTGCTCTGCAATACATCGCCGACCACGCCGACGACCTTGCTCGCGTCGACATTCGAGATGGTGTCGTGGACTTTGTCCTGGCTCACTCCGTGACTGGTGAGGAACTTCTGGAAGCTGTTGACCAGCGAGTCGAACTTGGCCGAATACTCCGGCAGGATCGACGCCAGTCGCGCGACGGAATACACCAGCGAGGCGAACAGCCCGATCAGGATCCCATAGACGGCCAGTAGGACGGCCAGGAACGCGATCCACGACGGCACTCCCTTGGCGCGAAGCCACCCTTGGACCGGGTGGACGGCCACCACGAGCATCAACGCCAGGAACACCGGCCCCACCAGGCTGGAAATCGCCTTGATGCCGGCGACTGTCACCACCAGGCCGGCGATGGTGAGCAGAACGATCGAGCCTCTCGGCATCGACCACTCACCGACGGTGCGTCGGGGCACGTCCGAAGTGGCCACGATGACTTCCTCTCGTCGCCCCCCCGGACGAATCATGCCCTAATCCGCCCGGTTTCCGATCGAGATCATCGATCTGACCTTTTCACTCAGAGCAGGCGGAAGTGTTCTCAGGTGCTCATCGGTTGCGCAGACTATGGCGGTTGTTCGACCCGGATCATTCGCCCGGATTCATTCGCCCAGAAGGGGACACCGTGACCGCTACCACCGACCAGCCCGCCACTCAGCAGACCTACACCGACGAGAAGCTGCAGGAGATCTTCGCACCGGTGTTCGCGCGGATCGCCGACGGTGCCGTCGACCGTGAGGTCGACCGCAAGCTCGCCTACGACGAGGTCGGCTGGTTGCGGGACGCACGTTTCGGTGCCCTGCGGGTCCCGGTGGAGTTCGGTGGCTACGGTGCGTCGGTCCGGCAGCTGTTCGGTCTGCTGGTGGATCTGGCGGCGGCGGAATCGAATCTGCCGCAGGCGCTTCGGGTGCACTGGTCGTTCGTCGAGGATCAGGTGGCGGCGCCGGCGTCGGAAACCCGCGACACTTGGCTACGCGCCGTGGCGGCGGGCACGCTCGTCGGCAACGCGATCACCGAACCCGGCGTGGGCGCAGTGGACCGCTACCGCACCACCGTCAGCGAGGACCAGGGCGGTACGGTCCGGGTGAACGGCACCAAGTACTACAGCACCGGCAGCCTGTACTCCGATCACATCCTGGTCGCCGGCGACCAGAACGGTGAGCGGGTCTCGGTCCTCGTCGACGCCGCAGCCGCCGGGGTCACCCAGCACGACGACTGGGATGGCTTCGGTCAGCGCCTGACCGCCAGCGGCACAACCGAATTCGACAACGTCGAGGTGGCGGCCGATCGCGTGCTGGGCGCCGGCTACGGTGCGCCGGGCCGCACCTACGCGACGTCGTACCTGCAGTTGGTGCAGCTCGCGGTGCTCGCCGGAATCGCCCGACGAGCCCTCGACGACACCACGGCATGGGTGCAGGACCGCACCCGCACCTTCACCCACGGCTCGGCCGATCTGCCGCGCCACGACCCGCTCGTGCAGCAGGTGATCGGGCGACTCTCGGCCGCCGCATACGCTTCGCGCACCCTCGTCCTCGACATCGCCGACCAGATCGACGCCTTGTTCGCCGCCGGCGGCGAGGACGAGAAGCTGTTGGATGCAGTCGAATTCGACGTCGCGCGGGCCCAGGCGGTCATCATCCCGCTCGTCCTCGACGCCACTACACAGCTCTTCGAGGTCGGCGGCGCATCGATCACCTCCGAGCGGCTGCGCCTGGACCGGCATTGGCGCAACGCACGCACCATCTCGGTGCACAACCCGCTGATCTTCAAGTTGCGTTCGGTCGGCGATCACGTGCTCAACGGCACGGAGCTGCCCTACGCGTGGAGTGCTGGAGTCCGCAACTCCCAAAGCTGATTTCGGGTCGGACCCGACCTCAGATGGGAAAGCCGGTGATCGGGTGACCGATCGCCGGCTTTCGCCGGTTTCTCCCTACAACCACTCGCGGGTGTAGAGGTCTTGCCACCTGATCGAAATGGGTGGGGGTTGTGTCGACGGCGTACCCAACAGCGAGGTGAGGGTCTGCTCGACGACGTCGCGGATCTGCTCGGACAGCGCGGGAAGATCGTCGTGGTAGCGCGCTACCAACCCGATGCGGACGCCGGTGATGCCGAGATCGGCACCGTCGACGGCGACCTGCACCGTCAGGGTGCCGGCCACGGTTCGGATTCGGGTTGCGATGAGTTGCTTGATGACGCGGTCGTTGAATCGGATGTGCGGATCGTCGGAAACAATCGGGCGGCCAGGGCGCCGAACACGTCCCAGGCTGCTGGTGATCGACGTGATCAGGTGCCGCACGTCGTCGGCGGGTTCGTCGATGTCGCGCGTGGCGTCGACCAGCCAGGCGTCGGCATATTCGTCGTCCAACTCGACCTCGCTCATGCGCGTGCTCCCTTCTGCTCGGTGTCGCCCGCCGGCCGCCACGGCGAGAGCCGCGTGGCCAGATAGCGTCGGCTGCGCTGCAGATGTCCGCGTACCGAACCGTGGCTGATCCCCAGCACGCGTGCGATGTCGGCGATGGACAAACCTTCGGTTTCGCGCAGCCACCAGACCGCCCGTGGAGTGTCCGGCATGGCGGCCAGCTCACGCTGCAACGCCTCGACCAGCGAGGTGTTGATTACCTGGTCGGCGGGTAGGGGATCAGGTGAGGCGAGATCGATGAACCGTTCGCCCTCGGTCGGGACGTCGCGTCGGCGTCGCAGGTGATCGACGACCTTGCGATGGGCGATGCTGAACATCCAGGTGCGGAAGGTGCTGCGGAAACCGAAGTCGCCCAACCCCTTCCACGCATCGAGCAGCGTTTCCTGGGCGAGGTCCTCGGCAATCTGCCGGTCGGGGACCATGCGTCGGAGAACGCGCAGCAACCCGGGAGTGACGCGGGTGACCAGAACCCCGAACGCCTCGGCATCTCCGACCGCCGATGCGGCGGCGAGTTCATCGTCGGACAGATCGTCCAGCACGATCGCCGGGCTCGGCCGGGCGTCGACGCGAACAGCCACGTCGATGTGGCCGACGTCACTAGAATCGGACCGTGCCGTTTTCGCTTTCACTACGACGAACTCTATAGGCAACGACCGGAGAGCCGGTCACCACGATGAAGGAGTTCGCATGTCTGACATCACCACCGAGGCGATCACCACCAAGGCGCAGTCCGCCACCGACACCAGCAACGGCAAGGCGTTGGCCCGCACCAGCACGACGCCCGGCGGCGAGCGAGGCAAGACGTCGATCGCCGATGTCGTCGTCGCCAAGATCGCCGGCATCGCCACCCGCGAGATCGACGGCGTACACGACCTCGGTGGCAGCACCGAGCGCGTCGTCGGCAAGGTCCGTGACGTGCTGCCCGGCACCACCACCAGCACCACGCAGGGCATCAACGTCGAGGTCGGGGAGAAGCAGGCCGCCGTCGACGTCGCGATCGTCGCCGACTACGGCGTCGCCATCCACCAGCTCGCCGCCGCGATCCGCCGCAACGTCATCGCCGCCATCGAGCAGATGACCGGACTCGAGGTCACCGAGGTGAACGTCACCGTCCACGACATCCACTTCGGCGACGACGATGACCAGCCCACCAACGAGACTCCCCGGGTGCAGTGATGGTCGACGACCATCTGCCGTCCGCCATCGATCCGGAATCCCCGATCGAGACGACGGCTGACGAGTCGCCCAGCGCACAGGACATCGCCGACGCCGTCCTCGACATACCCGGTGTCACCGGTCTGCACGGCGGCATGTTCGGCGAGATCGCCACCTACCTGCCCGGCGGTCGCGTCAGCGGAATCGTCGTCGCCGACGACGCCGTCGAAGTCCACATCGTCGTCGACGTCGGTCACGATCTGCGGGCGGTCGCCGAGCAGGTCAGAGATGTGGCGAGCGACCTCACCGGACTACCCGCGTCGGTGACCGTCGAAGACATCAGTGTGCTCCTCCGGCGGAGAGAACAGCCCGCCGACAATCCCCATCCCGACACCCGTGACCCCGAGACCCCAGAGCCCGCCGAGCAGGCGCCGGCTTCTGGCCCGGGGCTTCCCGAAGAGGTGAAAAAGCATGTCTGACAACGCCACCATCGGCCTCCTGGCCGGCCTACTACTCGCGATCGCCGTCACCACCGGCGGATTCGGCGGCTTCATCCTGGCGGTGGTGCTCGGCGCCATCGGCCTGTCGATCGGGCTGCAGCGCGACGGTGTCATCGATCTCGGGGCGCTGTTGAAGAGTCGCAACCGTGGCTGACTCGCTCACCGTCACCCCGGGAACGCTGACCATAGCCGACCGGGTGGGGGAGAAGATTGCCGTGCGCTCGGCACTGGCCGTCGATGATGTGATCGCCCGGCGGTCCTCGATCTCGTCGGCGCTGCGCGGAGCGGCCCGGCTCGGCGGTGACCTGCCGCAGGCGGCGATCTCGATGGATCAGCCCGCGCCGACCGTACGGATCTCCATCGCCGTGCGCTGGCCCAGCCCGATCGCCGAGGTCTGCGATCGGGTTCGTACCCACGTCGCCGACGAACTCGACCGGCTCACCGGCGTTCGGCCCGGACGTGTCGATGTGACCGTGGCGCAGGTCGTTTCGCACAGCGACGCGCCGTCGAAGAGTCGGGTGGACGCGCCGTCGGGCAACGGCTTCACCGAACTGAAGGCAGCAGAACAGTGACATCCCAAGAAACAACGACAGGGACATCTCCAGCAACCACACCGGCCACCACGGCCCAGCGGACCGCCGACACCGCACGCGGCAAGGTCTTCAATCCGTCGGCCAATCCCGGCGCCATGATCGTCGGAGTGTTCCTCGGTTTGGCGCTGATCGGTCTGGCGGCCGTCACCATGCGCGATCTGCTCATCCACGTCGGCTGGATCGGTTCCGACGAGTGGTTGGCCGCGGCCGCACAGTGGATTCAGAATCTGTCGTGGTCGGCGTGGATGTGGCCGGCCGCGGTGGTATCTGTCGTCGTCGGGCTGTGGTTGCTCGTGCTCGCCGTCCGGCCCCGCCGCCGAACCCATATCGGCGTCGCCGATTTCGACGTGGTGTGGACTCGACCCGGCGACGTCGCTCGTCGGGTGAGTGCTGCGGTCTCCTCGCTTCCCGGCGTCGAACATGCGACGACGGTGGTCGGGCGTCGTAAAGTCAAGGTTGCCGTGATCACCGACTCCGACGATGTCGACCTCGCTTCCGTCGAGCATGCCGTCGATGGGGTGCTCTCCGGCATTGATCGGCCCCTACGGGCCAAGATCTCGCTGAAACGACGCCTGCAGATCGCGAAAGGAGACCCACGATGAACCGCACGCCCGCGGTACTTCATCGGGTCAGCGTCGGCCTGCTGGCGTTGGCTTTGCTCGCCCTCGGCGCTGGCGCCATCTTGTGGAAGCTCGACGTCGAGCCGGTACACACCTGGGTCGAGAGGATCGACGAGGGATGGTTGGCTCGGGCGGCCCAAGCCGGCTGGTGGCCGGCACTTCTCGCCGGCGTACTGATCGTGGCCCTGGTGTGGGGCTGGGCATTGCTCGCCACGGCCGTGCGGCCCGGCAAGGTCGATGACATCGTTCTGGCGGGCAGCGATGAGCGCGGAACCTTCACCGTCGCTCCCGCATTGATCGCGTCAGCGGTCGCCGACCAGCTCGCGGCCTCGCCGATCGTGGCGAAGGCGACGGCCAAGGCGACCGATGATCGTGGCCGAAAGATCATCCGCCTCACCGTTATTGCCGCGCCCACACGCTCTTACAGCGAGGTGGCCGACGTCGTGGGTGACGCGGTATCCGACATCCGTTCCGCGGTTGGGGATTCCGACCTGCATGTGCAGGCTCTGGTTCACCTGGAGAACACTGCACGTTGACCGATGACCGGCGGGTGCTGACCAGTAGTCGACTGTCGGGTTTTGACGCCCGCTTCCACTGGACGCGCAAAGCCTTTCCCAGTGATCAGTTCCTGCTGTTCTGCTTTGCCGCTCCGCGCGAATGGCCGGAGCCGCAGGCGGAGTGGCTGATCAGCCGTGCCCGGGGGATCGAGGATCTGAATCTGGTTGTCCGTGAGGTGCCCGGCGGGTTGGACTATCCGCTGCTGATTCCGCGGATGGCGTCGGAGCGCAACATCGCAATCCATCGTCTCCCCGGGCGTCGATGGGTTGACTGCCTCGACGCCGTGGCTGAGCTGATCGGCGACCAACTGCGGGCCGACGAGGCCGCCTGGCGGATCCACCTGATCGGTCCCGTCGATGACACTCCGGCCGGTCCGGGCCCGGCCGTGGTGGTCGTCTTGCAGATAGCGCACGTGCTCGGTGATGGGCGCAGGACGTCGCTGATCGCTCGGGACCTCCTGTCGCACAGCGCTCTTCCCGATCTGGAACTCGATTCGTCTTTCGGTGTGGCGGCCCGGTCTGCGGCCGCGGGCGCCGCGCGGTTCCCCATGCAGTTCGCCCAGACGCTGCGGTGGGGAATGGCCAGCTATTCCGAAAGCCGACGCGGCGTCGACCCGGGCGTCATCGGCGCGTTCGGGTCTCCAGGTGTGCCGATCACGGTATTGAACAGACCGTCGGGTCCGCGCCGGCTGCTGCGTACCGTTCTGCTCAACCGCGGCGCGCTCACCACCACGGGCACCACGGTGACGGCGTCGGTGATGAGCGCGATCGCTCAGGCGCTGGCCGAGTATCTCGATCTCGGCCCCGGGCATCCACTGGCCGCCGAGCTCACCATCGGAACCACGCCACAAGCCGGAATTCGCAACAACTTTCGGAACCGTGGGATCCCATTGGCCACCGACGTCAGCAGTCTGTCGATACGCGCGCAGATGATCGGCACTTCGATCGCACAGGCACGTGCCGAAGCGCGCGATCGACGCTCAGACACCGCGTGGCGGGCCGAACAGGCCACGCCGCCAGCGCTGGTGCGCATCGGTGCCCGATCGTTCGACGTCAACCGAATCCCGGAACGGATGACCGGGGTGACCGTCGTGTCGTCGGTGCACCGCGGTGCGGCCACCCTGTCGGTCGATCCCGACGGCGACGGCTCCGGTTACCTCGGCGGCGGTCAGGTGTTGTTCACCGCCGGATTTCCGGCCCTGTCACCGATGCAGGGCTTGACCCACGGGATACACGGGATCGGCGACACGGTGACGGTCTCGGTGAACACCAGCCCCGATGTCATGCCCGACGTCGACCGCTATGTGGAGATGCTGCGGGAATCGTTCGCGCGCATGCAATCCGAGGGTCGCTGAGCTACCGCCCCGACCGATCCGGTCAGTCGTGGCGGTAGCCGTTGTGCCGGTCCTGATCGGACCGAGAGTCGCCCGGGCCCAGCGCCCGGCTCGAGCCGCTCGACCCCGAACCCTTGGGCGCGCGGGTGAGTCGCTTGGGCAACTTGTCGGCCAGCCCGCCCAACGGTGCGACCGACTGGTTCAACAGTTCGACGGTGTCGGAGAGTTCGTGCACCGTGTCCTGCAAAGCCAGCAGGTTCGGGGCGAGCTGTCCGATGGTCTCGGTGAGTTCGGTGATCCGGTCCAGGGGACCGCCGGGGGCGATCGCGCGTTCGACTGCGCCACCCTCGCCGACCAACTGGTCGAGCAGACCGTCGTCGGCGGCGAGGCGGTCAAGGATGCCACCCGGCGCGGTCACCTTCTCCAGTACGCCGTCGGGTGCGGTCAGCTTGTCGACGATGCCGCCCTCTGAGGTGAGGCGCTCCAGAATGCCCTCGTTCTCGGTGAATTGATCGACCACACCGCCGGGGCGGGTGAGCCGGTCGAGCGGACCGTCGTGAGCGGTCAGGCGCACCAGGATCCCGTTGTCCTCGGCCATCTGATCCAGCAGACCACCTCGCGCGGTGAGCTTTTCGAGCAAACCGTCGGGAGCGGTGAGGCGGTCCACCACGCCGCCGGGGTTGAGCAGTCGCTCCAGCGGTCCGCCGGCGGAGAGGATTCGTCCGATGGGACGGTCGGGCTGCAGCAGTTCGGTCAGTTGATTGATCATCGCCAACGGAGTTCTCGCGCTGGAGATCTCGTCGGCGGACACGCCGAGGACCCCGTTGATCTCCTGCTGCACGCTGGCGGCGGTGAGCCGGGCGATGTTGACCGCGGATTCGGCGGCGGTGAGCACCACACCGGTCACCGCGAAACCGATGCGGAACGGTAGTTCGACCACGGTGCGGGGGTCGACGGAATTCGCGTCCATGATGTGACCCTAGCCGGTTGCTTTGGCTGCTTTGGCCGCCTTCTTGAAGTCACGAACCTTCTGCAGCGATTCAGGATCGACCACATCGGCCACCGACCGGTAACCCTTCTTGCCGTAGTCACCGACCACCGTGGTCCAGCCCCGCGGCTTGACCCCGAGCTGTTTGGCCAACAACGCGGTGAAGATCTTTGCCTTCTGGTCGCCGAATCCGGGGAGTGCGCGCAGTCGGGCGAACAACTCCTCACCGGTCGACGCGGTCTCCCAGAGCGAGCGGGTGTCGCCGTCGTAGTCGTCGACGATGGTGCGTGCCAGTGCCTGAACGCGGCCGGCCATCGACCGGCCGTATCGGTGGATCGCCGGCGGGGTGGCGCACAGGTCGGCGAACTGATCGGGATCGGCGATGGCGATCGCGGCCGGATCCATGGTGCCGAACCGATCGCGGATCTTCGCCGGACCAGCGAACGCACGCTCCATCGGAAACTGCTGGTCGAGCAACATACCCGTGAGCAGCGCGAAGGGGTCGGTGGAGAGCAGCTCGTCGGCCGCGGTGTCCTGGGCAATCTGCAGATTCGCCATGAACCCATGGTAGTGACCCCTACACTGCAGCCATGGGAGTCGGGGCCGCACTGAGACCGGGAACCGCTCGTAACCGTTGGATGATCCGGTGGCTGAGCGCTTTACTGGGCGCCCTACTGGCCGCCGGTTGCCTCATCGCCGGAGCGGCTGTCGCACAGGCGATTCCGCAATACAATCCGCAGCCGAATCTGGTGCGCACACTGAACTGCCCGGTCGCTGATCCGTGGGGTGGACCACGGATCGGAGTGCGGGTCGACGTCTACAACCAGATCCGGTTCCCATCCGACGGACTGCCCGGTCCGGCGATCGCCCTGATCGGATGGAGTACCCGCGCGCCGCAGATCGCGGCGTGGACCGAGTACAGCGTCGAGACCCGGGTGAGCTGGCGCAATCAGCGCACCGGAGCTACCGGCGAGGTGTTCGTCCCGACCAGGGGCAGGACTGTGCGCTGGCAGGTCGACCTGCATCCGGGTGCGGGGCCGGTGACGTTCACGATTCGCCAGAAGGTCGGCGCGATCGCCTTTGTGCCGATGGTGAACCCGCAATCGGCGACTTGCCGCGGGTCGGCCGTCGCCTGAGGTGATCGACGCCGCCGATGATGCGGCGTGCCCGCACAATCGTGGCGATATCGATACCCACGCATGAAGATTCTGACCATTTCGCCTGGAGTTGCCGGGTAGCGTGAGCGGTGTTGCGTTGTCCACTCGACTCCGTGGTGGCACGCGTGATCGTTCGTCAGCGGGGGCCCACCACGAAGGGGCAGCGAGATGACAGAGGCACATCACCGAGAGGTCGCCGAACAGCACACCGCCAAGGTCCTCGGGGTGACCATCGCGGCGGCTGTCGGTGGATTCCTGTTCGGGTTCGACAGCTCCGTGGTCAACGGGGCGGTCGACTCCATCCAGGACACCTTCGGGCTCAAGGAACTGCTCACCGGCTTCGCGGTCGCGGTCGCGCTGCTCGGCTGCGCGGTCGGCGCGTGGTTCGCCGGCCGGCTGGCAGACGTGTGGGGCCGCAAGCGGGTGATGCTCCTCGGTTCGGTGCTCTTCATCGTCTCGGCCATCGGCACCGCCTATACGCAGACGGTGTGGGACCTGCTGCTATGGCGCGTGATCGGCGGGCTCGGCATCGGCATCGCATCGGTGATCGCGCCGGCCTACATCGCCGAGATCGCACCCGCCCGGTACCGCGGCGCGCTCGCCTCGATGCAGCAACTGGCGATCACCCTCGGCATTTTTGCCGCACTACTGTCGGACACCTTGTTGCAGAACGCCGCCGGCGGACCGGAGAAAACGCTGTGGTGGGGCCTGGAGGCGTGGCGGTGGATGTTCCTCGTCGGCGTCGTGCCTGCGCTGGTGTATGGACTTCTGGCACTGACGATTCCGGAATCGCCGCGCTATCTCGTCGGCCGAAACCGCGACGAGGAGGCCGCGCGGATTCTGCAGGAGGTGACCGGGGAGCAGAATCCGCTGGAACGGGTCAAAGAGATCAAGCTGACCGTGCGCCGAGAGGCGTCGGCCTCGCTCAAAGACATCCGCGGTCCGTCGTTCGGTCTGCATCCACTCGTGTGGACCGGTATCTGGCTGGCCATCTTCCAGCAATTCGTCGGCATCAACGCGATCTTCTACTACTCGACGACGCTGTGGAAGTCGGTGGGCTTCACCACCGATCAGTCCTTCACCACCTCGGTCATCACCTCCGCGATCAACGTCGGCATGACATTCGTGGCGATCCTGTTCGTCGACCGAATCGGACGTCGACGGCTGCTGCTGATCGGGTCGGTCGGCATGTTCATCGGATTGGTGCTGGCGTGTATCGCTTTCACCCAGCAGGTCGGTTCCGGCGACAACGTCTCGCTACCCGACCCGTGGGGTGTGATCGCATTGATCGGCGCCAACCTGTTTGTCGTCGCGTTCGCGGCGACGTGGGGACCGGTGATGTGGGTGATGCTCGGCGAGATGTTCCCCAACCGGATCCGCGGTGTCGCACTCGGGGTGTGCACGGCGTGCAACTGGCTCGCCAACTTCACCATCTCGATGCTGTTCCCGGAGATGACCCAACGCGTCGGATTGGGTTGGATCTACGGCTTTTTCGCATTCTGCGCAGCCGCATCGTTCTTCTTCGTGCTGGCTCGGGTGCAGGAGACCAAGGGTATGGAACTCGAGGAGATGGACGGGGTCGCCGAGTCGCGGCTGTCGGAGGTGTCACGGATCAAGGAGGCCAAGGCGGGACACTGACGGCAAGCTGGTCAGTTCTGGCTGCGCGAGAGACCGTTGATCAGGAGCCATTGCGCGGCGAAATAGCTTGCCAATATCCATGTTTCGGCCACCACGTGCCACCTGGGGTCTGCGATGAGGTGGCGGCGGTTGATGATCGTGACATCCGACGCGATAAACAGTGCGCCGCCGGCGGTCATGCTCGGCTGTGGATGGTCGACGTCGGCGGACAACGCCGACATCGTCGCCAAGGTGAGGCCGTAACCACCGAGTACCGGGAGCAACGCGGGTCGACGACGCGCCATGACGAGTGCCGACTCGGCGAGAACGGCGTTGCGGGGCAGCAGATGTCGGAGTCGGGGACGCGCACCGCGACGGGAAAGAAGGACGCTGTAGCAGCATTGCGCACCGGCGAACAGCGAGGCACCGATCTTCAGCCACCGGTCCTGGGTGGCCGATGGCTGCTCTTCGGATGGCTGTTCGCCGGTGGCAGGTCCGCTGAACTCCTCGAGGAACATCGCGCGGTCACCGGCGGCTGAGAAGGCCACTGCCCCGGCGAGCAACACGTTGTCGGTGGTGCTTCGATGACGCCACCCGGCCGCGGCCGCGCCGGCCAGTACCACCATCGGCAGTGGTTTGGTCAGGGCCGCGACGCGTCGGTGATGGAGTCCGCCCGACACCGCGGCCACTGCGGCGGTGACGACGTAGGCGACGGTCGTTCCTGAAGTCACGCGCAATGCCGGGATCAGGCCTCGACGACGCCGACGGCCGGCAGGAAGAAGCATGAGCGGTTGCCGTTCTGGACCGTCCCGTACACAGCGGCGAGCACGGTTCCGCTACCGGTCTTCACCGGTGCCAGCCGAATCGACGACAGTGCGGGCAGCGCGGCCAGCAGCCGGTTGTCCTTGGCGAGCGGCCCGAGGTCGGCGAAGCCGCCCTGCAGGGTGGAGGTGTTGAACCATGCCACCTGCATCGTGCCGCCGGAGCCACCTGCGACGGTTGCCGGGACGAATGCGAAAGCCGTCTCGCCCTTGTCCACCAGATTGAGCTTGGGCAGGGTGATGAACGGCAGCGGAATGGGCAGCTTCGGTTCCGATGCCAGCGGCCACGGACCGGCAACCGCGCCCGCGCCGGCGGTGACCAGGCCGAGGGGGTTATCCGCCGTGGGATCGGTACAGAACGGGGCGACCGACGGGGTGAGCGTCTGGATGCCCAGCGCCTTGAGGATGGTCAGCGGATCGGCGACCGGATTGGGCGCCACGCCTTGAGGATTGAGGCCTTGAGGATTTAGGCCTTGCGGACGAAGGCCCGGCGCATTCGGCGCGAGCGTCGTCTCCGAGGCCACCTTGCTGTCGGAGGAGAGCTGCCCCGCGCTCTTGATGATCACCTGGGCGGCCTGCAACGCCATCTTGTCCACGCCCGCGGCTTTGAGCATGCGGATGCCCGCGGCGAGCTCGTTGTCGAACGGGATCTGCGGAATCGTCGAGAGGATGTTCGGTGGGATGAGTGGTTCAGCGGATGCTGCCGGTGCACCGATCACGACCGATGCGGCGACGGCGACCGAGACCAGGCCGGTGACCGCGCGAACCGCGACGAGACGACGAGGGCGAAGCGCCATGACTTCCTCCAGAACCGATGATCGGGCAGTCATTGCCGCCGACGGCTGTGACTGGTGTGACTGATGATGCTTGAGTTAACAGAAACACATCAGTGCGGCGCACCTCAAGTCGTGAGTCCGAGCTGTGATCGAGCCGCTATCAGCCGGCGACTGTCCCCACCGACGACGACACCCCCGGCCTGACGGTCGAGGGTGTCGGTGCGGAGGGTATCGGCTCAGATGAACGCGATACCGATGGTCGGTGCGATCGTGCAGCTGATCACGCGGCCCTTGGTCTTGGTGGTCACGTCGCCGTAGATCGTCGAGATCACGCGGCCCTTGCCGGTCTTGGCGATGCCGGTGAACGTGCCCGGCCCATCCGTGGCGTTGATCTGCGGGTTGCGCTTGAGCGGGGTCTGACCGGTCCGGCCATTGTCGATGTTGAGCCAGCTGACCCACAGCGGGCGGCCCGGATTGTTGATCGCCGGACCCGTGCCCAGCGCGGTGAAGACATAGCCGGCCTGTCCACGCTTGGGTCCGGGAGCCGGAGCTGCCTGCGGGCCCGCGGTGGTCAGTGCCCGCCCGAGTGAGTTGCCGCCGGGCATGCAGCCGAAGCCGAGGGTCGGGTAGAGGAACTGCTGAATCTTCGGAGCGTTCGGGCCCTGGGGAATCTCCGGGTCGCCCGGCTTGCGCTCGGCGACGTCCTGGCGGCGCAGTAGCTCCTGACGTCCGGGCTCACCGAGGAAATCGACGACCGAATTCCACATCGAGCTGACCTCGGGCGGCACTCCCGGGGCCGACGCCAGCGAGCGGGCCTGGCCGAGCAGTTGCGCGTTGATCTTGCCGTCCGGACCGGGGGTCGCGACCGAACCGATGAGGGCCGGCGCGAAGGCTCCCATGGAATCAAGCGTGCGCTGATCGACCTTGGGGGTCGGCGGGACCTGCGGTAGGGCGGTGGCGGTGGGAGCGGCCAGCGCCATGCCGGTCGCGACGGCCAACGACATCGTCACCGACGCCACGATGCGGCCACCAGTGCGTGAGAACCGGGTGTGGCGCGAAGGGTCGGTGCCGACCGATGTGGTGTCCGCGATGGTGTCCCGGCGTTGACGCAGGCTCGGGAGCGCTGTGAATCGCACTGGTAGAAGATCCTTTTCATCGTTGATGAGCACACGAATGCGCATGTCACGGGTGTGCATGAGCGCGTGCGGCGGTCTCGACGACGCAGCCCGGGACGGGTGTCCCAGTCGTGCGTCGCGTCATTCTAAGCCCCCCGGCGCTCACGAACGCCTTTCGGGAGCGTACTGCGTCACCCTGTAACCAATGGGGTCGGTGATTCAATTGTTACGAATGTTAACTGGAGGGGTGATATTCATTGCCGGGTTGCCTACCGTCTACCCGGGGGTTCGCCCCGCCGACCTGGTTAGATCGATGCGAATGTCCACCAACGTCGATGAGGGTCACAAATGCCGGTTGATCGGAGAGTGCGATGGTCGTGCACAGGCGGGCTGATGCGCGCCGCGATCGCGTCGGCGGTGCTGCTGCTACCCGCGACAATGCTCACCTCATGCGCTGACGACACGAAGTCCGCATCCGAGGTCACGTTGCTGACCCACGACTCGTTCACGCTGCCCGACTCGGTGATCGACACCTTCCGCACCGAGACGGGTCTCACGCTCAAGGTGATCAAGTCCGGCGACGCCGGCCAACTGGCGTCGACGGTGTCGCTGACACCCGGCCGTCCCAAGGCCGACGCGGTGTTCGGCATCGACAACACCTTCGCCTCTCGGCCGGTCGAAGCCGGTGCCCTGGTGCCGTATGTGTCTCCGGCCGCGGCCAACGGCGCAGCCGAGTTCGCCCTACCGGGTGCCAAGGATGAGCTGACCGCCGTCGACCGCGGCGACGTGTGCCTCAACGTCGACGACGACTGGTACCGACGCAACAATCAGCAGCCGCCGACCAGTCTGCGTGACCTTCGGGATCCGAAGTTCGCCTCGCAGGCGGTGCTGCTCGATCCCGCCACCTCGTCGCCGGGCATGGCCTTTCTGCTGACCACCATCGGCACCTTTCCCAACGGCTGGCAGGACTACTGGAAGCAGGTCACCGCGGGCGGGGCAACGATCGTATCCGGGTGGGAGATCGCCTACAACCAGCTGTTCAGCGCCGGAGAAGGCAAGGGCGCCAAGCCCATCGTGCTGTCCTACGCGTCGTCGCCGGCGGCCACGCCCGGCACGTCGGCCTTGCTCGACAGCTGTTTCCGGCAGATCGAGTACATCGGCGTTCTCAAGGGGGCCGCCAACGAATCCGGTGCGCGCAAGCTCGTCGACTTCATGTTGAGTCCGACGGTGCAGAAAGCGCTGCCCGACTCCATGTACGTCTATCCCGTGCAGAAGGACACCCCGTTGCCCGACGGTTGGCAGCAGCGTGCGCCGGTACCGGGCTGGACGGTGAGTCTGCCGCCGGAGTACATCGCGCAGAATCGGGAGGCATGGCTCGGTCAGTGGCGAACCGCCGTCGGACGCTGATCGCGCGCCTGGGATGGTGGGCCGCGCGGGTGATCCCGGCGGCCTTCATCCTGCTGTTCTTCGGCTGGCCGTTGGCCGCGTTGGTGCGCCGCGCCGCACAGCCCGGTGTCGGTGCATCGGCAGGGGAGTCACCAGTCGGCTTCGGCGAGTTGCTTCGCCGCACCCATGCCGGGCAGCTCCTCGCCTTCACCCTGGGGCAGGCCGTCGCGTCGGTGCTGTTGTCGATGATCGTCGCGGCCCCGATCGTGTGGCTCCTGGCCCGGGTGGATCTACCCGGGCGTGCCACGACGACCGTGTTGAATGTCATCGTGACCGTGCCGTTCGTGCTGCCCACGGTGGTGGTCGGCGTCGCCTTTCGCGCCGTCTTCGACGGCCCGCTGAAATTCCTCGGGATCGGCTCGGGGATCTGGGCGATCCTGTTGGCGCACGCATTTCTCAACGTCGCGGTCATCGCCAGAGTGGTCGCCACGGCGTGGCGATCGATGGACACCCGCGTGGTGGATGCCGCGCGCAGTCTCGGTGCCAGCCCGGCGCGTGCCTTCTGGACCATCGTGTTGCCGCGGCTGGCGCCGTCGATCGGAGCCGCGGCAGCACTGGTATTCCTGTTCTGCTCCACCAGTTTCGGGGTCATCATCATCCTGGGCAACGGCGAGATCCAAACGCTGGAGACCGAGATCTACACCCAGGCGATCAGCTACTTCCGGATCCCCGAGGCGGTCGCATTGTCGATGGTGCAGATCGTCGTGGTCGTCATCGCACTGCTGATCACCCGGCTGTTCGACGACCCCTCGGCGTCGGGGACCCGCGCCGGACGCGAAGGCCGGGCAGTTCGCCCGCACGGTTGGACATGGGTGCCGGTCACAGTGGCGATCGTGTGGACGCTGGTGCTGATGGTGGGACCGCTGGTGGTGCTCGCGGTGCGTTCGGTTCGTCCGACGGTCGGCGGCCAATGGACCTGGGATGGGTACCGGTCGCTGGGGTCGTCGGTGGATGGCGTGACACCCCTTGCCACCCTGCGGTATTCGTTGTCGACGGCGCTGTTGGCGATGATGATCGCACTGATCGTCGGGCTGCTCGCGGCGGTAGCGCTGCACCGGTCGCGAGGTGCGACGGCCACGGTCGGTCAGGTGATCGCGACCGTGCCGCTGGGCATCAGCGCGGTCACGCTGGGCTTCGGATACCTGATCGTGTTGTCGGCGTTGCCCGTTGGGGTGGCGCGCTCATCGCTGGTGATCCCGTGCGTGCAGGCACTCATCGCGATACCCGTCGTGGTGCGGATCGCGCTGCCCGCGCTCTCCGGCATTCCCCAACGGTTGCGGCAGGCCGCGGAAACCCTGGGTGCCAGTCCCTTTCGGGTATTTCTCACCGTCGAGTTGCCGATGATCGGACGGTCGATTGGGGCGGCCGGCGGCTTCGCCTTCATCATGGCGCTCGGCGAGTTCGGCGCCACGGGCTTTCTGGCGCGGGCCGACACCACCACGTTGCCGGTCCTCATCGGGTCGTCATTGAACCGTCCCGGTGCCGACAACCTCGCGACCGCGATGGCGGCGTCGATGTTGCTGGTCGCAGTCACCACCCTGGCGGTGATGGCGATGGAGGCGGTCCGGCCGCGGTCGGGGGCGATGATCTGATGCTCGAGATCGATTCCATTCGTGTGGGTTATGGAA
The DNA here is from genome assembly GCA_023461275.1 of Actinomycetes bacterium. Classification (GTDB taxonomy): domain Bacteria; phylum Actinomycetota; class Actinomycetes; order Mycobacteriales; family Mycobacteriaceae; genus Gordonia. Next base: position 88,833 of record JAEYMI010000076.1, read on the forward strand.
ACGACATGGTGCTCGACGGGCTGAGCTGGCGGGCGGGAACCGACGGTGCCGTGGTGACAGCACTGCTCGGGCCGTCGGGGTGCGGGAAGTCCACCCTCATCCGCGCGGTGGCCGGGCTCGAGCAGTTGCGCGGCGGAGCAATCCGGTTCGACGGCGACGACCTCTCTCGAACACCAACGCACCGAAGGGATTTCGGTGTGGTTTTTCAGGACGGGCAACTCTTCTCCGGACGCAGTGTTGCCACGAATGTCGGCTACGGACTCCGGATGCGCCGCTGGCGAAAGGACGCGATTGATGAGCGGGTTGATGAGATGTTGAGGATGGTGGAACTCTCGGCACTGCGGGATCGGCGCGTCGAAGAGTTGTCCGGCGGGCAGGCGCAGCGGGTCGCCCTGGCACGCGCGCTGGCGCCGCGCCCCCGGCTTCTCCTGCTCGACGAGCCGCTGACCGCACTGGACCGACGACTGCGCGAGGACCTCGCCGTCGAGATCGGCGAGATCGTGCGCGCCACCGCAACTCCCACGATCGTGGTGACACACGATCACGTCGAGGCGGCGTTGCTTGCCGACGAGGTGTCGGTGATGCGAGCGGGTGAGATCGTGCAGACCGACGCGCCGACCAGACTCTGGCAACGGCCGGTCGACGAATGGACGGCGCGGTTCCTGGGATGCGCGAGCATCGTCGACGGACATGCCGTCGACGGCCGGGTGACGTTGCCGATCGGGGACGCCGAACTCGCTGTCGACCTTGATGTTCCGGATGGTCCGGTGCAGGTGGGTCTGCGGCCGGAGTCTGCTGTCGCCTCCCTTGCTGTCATTTCCTCAGCCGTCGACTCCTCTGCCGGCGATAGAGAGGCCCCCGACACTGAGGTCGTCGATACTGAGGCCATCGACACAGCGGCCGCCCCCGCCGACGGCGCGCCGGCGGAGTCGGCGGTCGTGGTGGCCTCGTCGATGTTGCCGAGCGGCCCACGGCTACGGATCAGGCTGGGGGACTGTGAGATTCCGGCAGTCGCCACCGAACACCTGCCGGTGGGCGCGCCGGTTGCGGTTTCCTTGTCTGCCGACCGGCTGGCGGTGATCGGGCAATGACGTCGACGACGTTGGTGGTGGCCGGGGTGATCGTCGATCCGCAGACATCCACTGTCCTTCTCGCGCAACGAAACTACCCGAAGGATGTCGCCGGTCTGTGGGAGTTTCCGGGCGGCAAGGTGCAGTCCTCGGAGACTCCGGAGCGAGCGCTGCGCCGGGAACTGTTCGAAGAACTCGGCATCGAGGTCGTCGTGGGTGAGCCGCTGAAGGGCCGGGTGGAGTTGCGTGAGGGCCTGGTCCTCACTGCATACCGAGCCCAGGTGCAGGCCGGCACACCGCGCGCGCTGGAACATCGTGATGTGCGATGGGCGGATGCGTCGACCCTGGCGGCGATGGCCGTGCGTGGCGAACTCGTACCCGCCGATCTCACCTGGGTACTGACTGTTTCGTCGATTCTCGTCGGTGGATAGACGCCTTTTCTTACCGACCAGTAGTGTCCGATGGTGATCTTGGCTACTCTGTAGCCGAATTATGGGCAAGGCCATCGGGGGGAAATCGTGACGGTGAGTGGTCGCGTGCGTGCTGTGCTGGGTGTTCCGGCGGTGATCGCTGCGCTGGTAGTGGGCGTGTTGGTGTCGTCGGCCGGGGTGGCGGCTGCGCTGCCGACCGGTTCGTCGGATGGTTCGTCGGGATCCTCGAGCGGGTCCGCCGGTGGATCCTCGGACGGGTATCCGGCGTTCTATCGCACACCGACCGGTCCGCTGCCGCCGGCGGGCACCCTGATCCGGGCGCAGCCGATGCCGACCTTCCTCACGCTACCGACGTCGTCGGGTCCGGTGCCGGCGAAGGCAACCCGCATCATGTACAGCTCCACCGACGCCAACAATCACCTCGTCGCGGTCACCGGTTACTTCCTGCAGCCCGCGCGTCAGGCTGCCGGTCCCCGCAAGATCGTCGCCTACGGTCCCGGTGCACACGGTCAGGGTGATCAGTGTGCGCCGTCGCGGGTGCTGGAATCGATCAATCTGGCACCGCCCGGCGGACCGATGGCCGAGATCGAGTCGTTGATCACGTACACGATGGTGGCCAAGGGGTATTCGGTGGTCAGTACCGATTACATGGGTTTGGGCACGCCCGGCGTGCACACCTTCGGTGTTCGGGTGGATCAGGCAAACGCGGTGATCGATTCAGCGCGAGCAGTTTTCGGCCTTCCCGAAGTGCGCGACGACAGCAAGGTGGCGCTGGCGGGTTATTCGCAGGGGGGTGGCGCGGTGGCCGCGGCCGCCGAGCAGCTGCCGACCTACGCACCCGATCTCGCGTCGAAGGTCGTCGGCATCTACGCCGGCGGAATCCCGGCGAATCTTCGGTCACTGCTGAACTTCCTCGACGGTCACCGTTTCGGCGGGATGGTCGGTCTCACCATCAACGGGCTGATGGCCCGCTATCCCGATATGGCGCGCGAGATCAGGCCGCTGCTGAATCCGTTCGGTACCGGCCTCCTCGATACGATGTCGAACTTCTGCCTGGTGGGGGTCTCGGCGCTCGGATCACCGCAGAGTCGGTTCTGGACCAAGAGTCTCCGGCCCGTGGGATACCTCGTCGATACGCATCCCGATATCCGCAAGCGGGTGGCCGAGCAGACCGTCGGGCTGCGTCGTCCGATGGACGTGCCGGTGCTGATCTCGTCGAATCCAGTCGACCCGACGGTGCCGATGTCGCAGGGTGATGTGTTGTTCCGCATGTGGTGCGGCACCCACCCGAAGTCGCTGGAGTACCGGCGGATCAACTTCCCGATCATCGGTCGCACCACGTTCGGTCACGTCGCCGGTGGTGTCGCGGCATACAACGAGATCTTCTTCTGGCTCAAGGACCGCTTCGACGGCAAGCCCACGATCCCCGGATGCCGCAACCGGCCCGGGATCACCAATGGAATGTTCGCGGGAACCGGATCCAGCAACAGCTCGACGGGTTCGTGATGCTCGTCAACAAGAAGTACGGGGGAGCAGGCATGAGCGGGACGGTTATGAAGGGGAGTGGGCCGATGCGGCGTTGGACACAGGTACTGGTGGTGGTGATCGCCTCGGTGGCGGCACTGGCGTCGACGGTGACGACGGCGTCGGCCTTGCCGGCCGGCTCGTCTGGTGGTTCCTCGGACGGGTCGTCGGGCGGCATCGACCTGTCGTTCTACCAAGCGCCGAGAGGTCCGCTGCCGCCGGCCGGAACGTTGATCAAGGCCAAGCCGATCCGGACGTTCTTCCAGCTTCCGACCCGCAACGGGCCGGTGCCCGCCAAGGCGACGCTGATCATGTACAGCACCACCAACGGCTTGGGCAAGGTCGTTCCGGTCACCGGGTACTACCTCGAGCCGTCCAAGCCGTGGGCCGGCGGGGGAGCGCGGCCGATCATCTCCTACGGTCCCGGCGCGCACGGTCAGGGTGACAGTTGCGCGCCGTCGCGCGTGCTGCAGTCGGTGACGCTGGCACCAGGTGGGCCGATGGCCGAGATCGAGTCGGCGATCACCTTCGACCTCGTCTCGCGCGGTTATGGCCTGGTCTCCACTGACTACATCGGGCTGGGCATGCCCGGTGTGCACACCTTCGGTATGCGCGTCGATCAGGCCGATGCGGTGATCGACGCCGGCCGGGCCGTGTTCGGTCTGCCCGGGGTGGATCCGGATAGCAAGGTTGCGCTTGCCGGGTATTCCCAAGGCGGGCAGGCGATGTCGGGCGCGGCCGAACTGCTGGAGTCGTATGCGCCGGAGTTCTCGCGCAAGGTCGTCGGCATCTATGCGGGCGGTATCCCGGCCGACCTTCGCAAGGTGACCGCGTTCCTCGACGGACGGCGCCTCGGCGGTGCTGGCGGCCTGGCCATCAATGGCGCGATGGCGTTGTATCCCGATTGGGCACAACATATTCCGAAGATCTTCAACGCCTACGGCAACGCCTTGATGAAGTGGCTGTCGAATCAGTGCATCGTGAGCGTGTCCGCGCTGGGCTCACCGAAGACCAAGGACTGGACCAAGAGTGGCAAGTCTTTCGGCTACCTGATGGATACCGATCCGATTTTGCATCGTCGGGTCATCGAACAGACCATCGGCTTGCGCAAGCCCGCAGCGGTTCCGATCCTGTTGTCGTCCAACCCGGTTGACCCCACCGTACCGCCGCTCGGCGGCGATGATGTGTTCCGCAGCTGGTGCGCCAAGGGCCCGAAGTCTGTGGAGTACCGCACCATCGCCTTCCCGGTGCTCGGCGGTACCGCGGCCGGTCACATCGCCGGTGGCGCCGCAGGTTTCCAGGAAGCGATCAAGTGGATCGGTGACCGGTTCGCCGGCAAGCCCGCCGCTGTCGGATGCCTGCGACGACCCGGGGTGTCGAACGGATTGGCCGCCGGATCGAGCGGTGGCGGTTCGAGTAGCGGATCGCTCGGGTCATAGCCCGGCGGGCGGGGGGTCAGTCGGGTAGGTCCTCGCCGTTTGCGCGTCGGTTCCGGTGACACAGCCTCGGTAGGAGAGGAACTCCGGACCGATAGTTGTCGCGGTGACGCTCTCTCACCGAGGCTGGGTCACGGCTGCTCGTCGCTGCTGAGTGGGCCTCGATACGCGTCGGGCCCGCTGCGCTCGCGCGTCGCTACTCGGCCAGCGTGGGTGCTGATCGAGTGGTACCGAGCGAAGCGAGGCACGGTATCGAGATCCAGGTCCGGGGGTTCCCCGGGTGGCCGCAGCCGTCGTCCGCGGGCGTGATCGCCGGGCGCCGGGGTGCGGCCACGCCGGGTTTCTCCCCGCGCGCCTGTTTCTGTATTCAGTTCTCAAAGATCGCGGGACAGCTGGTGGTGTCTGCTGTCCTTCAGGTGAGTCTGTGTGGGCCGGGCCCGGTGGCGGACCCGCCGGGCTTGGTCGGTGGCGCCCGGGATCGTGCCTGCGGGGTCAGCCGGCCAACGCGGCGCGCGGTGATCATGCGGCGACGTCGTCGAGTCGCATGGTTCGGCGATGATAGGACCGCAATGGTTGCCGTGTCGGATCCACCGACACGGGTGGGATGAGCCAGGGGTGGCGGTCGTGACCCATCACGATGCCCCACCCATCGTTATGCACTGCGGCGTGGCACGACGAGCAGAGCAGGCACCCGTTATCCAACGACGTTTTCCCACCATCCATCCAATGGGCGATGTGATGACCCTCAGTACGCGATGCGTGCGCACCGCATTTGATGCAGCCACCATCGCGCACCACTAATGCTTTACGCAGTTTCCCGGTGAACAATCGACGCTCATCCGACACCGTCACCGGAACAACCTCTCCGTCGACGGTGAATTCGGTGACCACCGAATCACACGACAACAGTTTCGCGGTCCGCTCGGTCACCGACCCCAGAAACGCGAACCGCGCATTCTCCGGCGCATCCACCGGGTACATCAGTGACACATGCGTGTTCGGCGCCCCGACCAACGTGGTGTCCGCGCGCGCTAATGCGTCGAGTGCGGCTTCCAACCCGTCAGCCCGGATCTGTCCGGGGGTGCGGGCATCACGACTGCCGTCGGGTTCCGGGCGTGGCTGGGCGAACGCGGTGATCGTGGTCAGCAGTTTCTCCGCGATCACCACATCCAAGTCACCCCGCACGGTGGAGCGTCCGTCGGGTTCACGAGTGATGGTGAACGCATTGATCCGCCGATCCTCTGAGGCCGGCACCCGCGGCACCACACCCTCAGCACCCTCACCCTCACCAGCCTCGGCGTCGTCGGCATTAGCGTCGGTGTCGTCAACGGCCAGGCCATTGCCGGTGGCACGCGCGAACTCGGAGATCACCGCCGGTGTGGCACCCGAGACCGCTTGCGCGAGAAGCGCGGTCATCGTCGCATCACGAACGTCGCCATCGAGGGGTTCCCCGACCCGTGTCTCGATGTGGTGGAAGCCTTTGATGACCGCATCGGCATGCTCGCTCGAGATGCCACCCAGTTCGGTGTGCCCACCGATCATCGGCAGAGTCGCCGCACCCTGCCCGACCCGCAGCCAGCGTGATGCGACCGCCGGCGCCGCCCCACACCCGATCAACATTTCGACCGGACGCTGACCGCGTTTCTTCGCGATCCCCCGACGCTCCACCACCGCCGCCAACACCGAGGCGTGATGGTCGACGAGATTGCGGATCGTCGACAACTCACACAGTGCAGAAACAATGTCATCGCCGATAACGACGCGGTCGTCGGCGACACAGTGGTCGAGGTCGACGTCGATGAGTGCGGTGGTGATATCCCCCAGAGTCATGCATCCAGGCTATATCGAACACGCATTCGAAGCAATATCTACCAGCATATTTGTGGACAATTCGCGCTAGCACACGACACTGACAAAAATGGTCACATGAAATCGGCATCGCCCATTCTGTGGATCATTTCTACGCGCAACAAGTATTGGAGCATTCACCAGACAACAACAGTCACCCAAACCCCACGTTATCCACAAAATGCGGTGTGCTGCTGACCTGCGCTACCGGTACAACAGATGGGTGACACGCCATGCCCACGGTTGGTTCGCTCCGGCGCTGATGCTCGTCGGGGGTACCTCGATGTACCTCGGCGCGGCGATCGCGGTGATGTTGTTCGAGACGATCCCGCCCGCCGGAGTCGCGTGGATGCGCATCGCGGGTGCGGCGATCGTTCTGCTCGCATGGGTGCGGCCCGGGCGTGCGGCGTGGCGTCGTGACCGGCTGATACTCGCCGGCGTGTTCGGAATGACAACTGCCGTGATGAATGTGGCGTTCTACGAGGCGTTGGCCAGACTGCCGCTCGGCACAACGGTGGCGTTGGAGTTTCTCGGGCCGATCGTGGTGGCGGCGCTCGGATCACGAACTCGGCGAGACGTGTTCGCGCTCGGACTGGCCATTATCGGGGTGGTGTTGATCGTCGACGTCCGGTGGTCGGGGACTCCGGCGGGTGTCGGGTTCGCGCTATTGGCGGCGCTGTGCTGGGCCGGCTACATCGTGGCCGGTAAACGGGTGGCGCAGCGCGGGGCGGGCATCGAGGATCTGACCACCGGATTCGTGGTGGCCACTGTCGTCCTGTCTCCGTTGGTTCTGACGCTGCGACCGGTCGTCGCGCCGGGGGCGAACACCGCCTGGCTGGTGGCTCTGGGCGTCGGACTCGGCGTGGCATCGACGGCGATTCCTTATGCGCTGGACCAGGTCATCTTGCGATCGGTGGGTCAGGCGCGTTTCGCACTGCTGCTGGCGCTGTTGCCGGTGACCGCGTCCGTCGTCGGATTTGTTGTGCTCCAACAGGTTCCGCATCCGTCCGAGCTCGCCGGGATTGTCGCGGTGGCCGTCGCGGTCGCAGTGCGATCGGCCGATGTTGCAGACCCTGCACGCTGATTCAACTTCATGGGTTACGTCCGGACTCGACCGTGCGCTCGACCAGGTCGATGACAAGCGCGTCGATATCCACCCTGGCCACGTCCGATATCGGTTCCAAAGCTCGATTCGACGCGAGCACTGCCACGCCATGCATTGCCGACCACATTCGGAGCGTGCTCTCCCATGAACTCGTAGTGGTTTCGCTGGTGGCTTGTGCGACAACCGATCTGAGGCGCTCGATCAGCGGAACTGTGGCGGACCGGAGATTCTCGCCGGCCCCGTCGAGCAGGTCGTGGCGGAACATGAGCTCGAACATCGCGCGTCGTTCGCAGGCGAACGCGACGTACGCACGGGCAGCGTCCACCAGACGAGTTGACGCAGGTGTCGATTCGTCACCGAGGATCGGATCGATGAGGCCGATGAGGTCTTCGATGCCGGTCCGTGCAATCGCGGCAAGTAGCGCGCGATGGGTGGGGAAGTAGCGCCTGGGAGCGCCGTGCGAGACGCCGGCTCGGCGGGTTATCGCACGCAGGCCGACTGCTTCGAGGCCGTCGGCGTCGACGATCTCGACGCCGGCCCGCACCAGCCGCACTCGCGTGTCCTCAGTAGGGACCTGCTCGTCATGCACCACGAAGACAGTGTCTACCATTGTGCGGGTAGACATTGTCTACGGCTAGGGCGATGTGGAGCGTAGTGATCCACGGCAGGAGTGTCCGGAAATGTGGTATTCGCTGTTCAAGGCGCTGATCGGTCCTGTTCTGGTAGCGCTCTGCCGACCCCGGGTGGTCGGCGTGGAGGGGGTGCCTCACGACGGTCCGGTCATCCTCGCCGCGAACCACTGCTCGTTCGTCGACTCGCTGCTCATCTGCTTGGTGGTGCCGCGACAAGTCACGTTCGTCGCAAAAAGTGAGTACTTCGATGGCACCGGCGTCCGGGGCCGGTTGAGGAGCTTGTTCTTCCGAGTCGCGGGCCAGATCCCCGTCGATCGGCGCGGCGCTGAACATGCCGAGGTTGCCTTGAATGCCGCGAAAGGTGTTCTTCGTCGCGGTGGAGTGTGGGCGATCCACCCCGAAGGAACCAGAACATCAGGTGCCGTCGTCCATCGCGGCCGAACCGGAGCGATGCGGGTGGCCGCCGAGACCGGGGTCTGCGTGGTCCCGGTCGGAATCCGCGGTAGCGCGGGCGTGACGCCGCCCGGTGCCAGAATCTGGCGTCCCTCTCGCGTCTCGGTGGTATTCGGCCGGCCGCGGCCGGCGAGCGCCTACGGAAGCGAATGTCGTTGCGCTACTGATCAATTGATGGCTGAAGTGGCTGTGCTGGCGGGACTTGAGTATGTCGATGACTACTACCGGAACCGCTCGGCCCATTGATCTGACGTTCTCGGCCTCAGGCGGCCCGCGCCTTCTTCAACGCCTTCGAGAGCTTCTTCTTCGACATATCACCGGTATCGAGTTTGCTCATCCGGTTGATGACGACCGGGCAGCGCACGCACCGTGTCGAGCTCCGGCAGCACTTCTTCTTCGGCTTCAGCCCGGAAACCTTCGCCGGATTGACCTTGCCCATCACCGATCACCGCCCATCTCGCATCACCCACGGAAGCCAGCCTAGCCTTGCCTCTTGTAGCTGTGATCGCGGTCTCACCGCCGCACCCGATACCCTGTACAGGTTGACCGCCGATCATCCCGATGGATCTGCGGCGCCAGTCCATGCCTGCGGCCACCTGAATAGCGGTCGCACCAGCACGAAAGAGAGCTCAGTGAGCGCTGTCCCCAACTTCCGCAACGTCGCGATCGTCGCGCACGTCGACCACGGCAAGACCACGCTGGTCGATGCGATGCTCCGCCAATCCGGAGTGTTCGGTGAGCGGGCTGAGCTCGTCGACCGCGTGATGGACTCCGGTGACCTCGAACGCGAGAAGGGCATCACCATTCTCGCCAAGAACACCGCGGTGCACCGCCGCCAGCCCGACGGCACCGAGGTCGTCATCAACGTCATCGACACCCCCGGCCACGCCGACTTCGGTGGCGAGGTGGAGCGCGGTCTGTCCATGGTCGACGGCGTCGTCCTGCTCGTCGACGCCTCCGAGGGCCCGCTGCCGCAGACCCGGTTCGTGCTGCGCAAGGCGCTCTCGGCGTCGCTGCCGGTGATCCTGCTGGTCAACAAGACCGACCGTCCCGACGCGCGCATCGCCGAGGTCGTCGAAGAAACCCACGACTTGCTGCTCGACCTGGCATCGGATCTTCCCGAGGACGCCGCCGCGGCCGCCGAGCAGGTTCTCGACCTCCCGGTTCTCTACGCATCGGGTCGCGCGGGTATCGCCAGCACCGTCGAACCGGCCAACGGCGAGGTCCCCGAGGGCGAGAACCTCGACCCGTTCTTCGATGTCCTGCTCGAGCACGTCCCGGCACCCAAGGGTGACGCCGAGGCGCCGCTGCAGGCACACGTGACCAACCTCGACGCATCGCCGTTCCTCGGTCGTCTTGGCCTCGTCCGCATCCACAACGGCACCCTCAAGAAGGGCCAGACCGTCGCCTGGATGCGTGAGGTGAACGGCGAGCCCGTCGTCGAGCGCTCCAAGATCACCGAACTCCTCGCCACGGTTGGCGTCGACCGTAGCCCGGCCGAATCCGCGGTTGCCGGCGACATCGTGGCCGTCGCCGGCATGGCGGAGATCATGATCGGCGACACCCTCGCCGACCCCGACAACCCGGTCGCGCTGCCGCGCATCACCGTCGACGAGCCGGCCATCTCGGTCCTCATCGGTACCAACACCTCGCCGCTGGCCGGTCGGGTGAAGGGGCACAAGCTGACCGCCCGGATGGTCAAGGACCGCCTGGATTCCGAGCTCATCGGCAACGTCTCGTTGCGCGTGCTCGACATCGGCCGCCCCGACGCCTGGGAGGTCCAGGGCCGTGGTGAGCTGGCGCTGGCGATCCTCGTCGAGCAGATGCGACGCGAAGGCTTCGAGCTGACCGTCGGCAAGCCGCAGGTGGTCACCCGCAAGGTCGACGGCAAGGTGCACGAGCCTTTCGAGCACCTCACCATCGACGTCCCCGAGGAATACCTCGGCGCGGTCACCCAGCTCCTGGCCGCCCGCAAGGGCCGCATGGACCAGATGAACAACCACGGATCCGGCTGGGTCCGGATGGAGTTCACCGTCCCGTCGCGTGGTCTGATCGGCTTCCGCACCGACTTCCTCACCGAGACCCGCGGCACCGGCATCGCGAACGCGGTCTTCGACGGCTACGCGCCGTGGGCCGGCGAGATCCGCGCCCGCCACACCGGCTCACTGGTCAGCGACCGCGCCGGCACGGTGACGCCGTTCGCGATGATCCAGCTCGCCGATCGTGGCACCTTCTTCGTCAACCCGGGCGACGACAGCTACGAGGGACACGTGGTGGGGATCAACCCGCGCCAGGAAGACCTCGACATCAATGTCACCCGCGAGAAGAAGCTGACCAACATGCGTCAGTCGTCGGCCGACGTGATGGAGACTCTGGCCAAGCCGATGCAGCTCGAACTCGAAGGCGCGATGGAATTCTGCGCCGCCGACGAGTGTGTCGAGGTGACCCCCGAGGTGGTCCGGGTGCGTAAGGTGCACCTCGACGCCTCCACCCGCGCGCGGGAGCGTTCGCGCGCCAAGACGCGCGACCAAGCCGCCGGCTGAGGTCCGTAAGCTCGAAACCGTCGACGGGGTGAAGGTGACAGGGCGGGGCAGAAGGGTGGGAGGACAGGTGACCCGACGGGTGTCGGCAGGTACGTCGCGTCGACGGGCGACGTGGCCGAGCAGGCGTCGGATGGCCGCGATCCTGCCGATGTGCGTGGCGTTGGTCGTCGTCCTGGCCGGCTGCATGTCCGATCCGCCGCCCCCGGTCCGGGAGACCGCCCCGCCGGCGACTCCCACCGAGTACCCGACCGAGAAGACCCTGCGGATCGCGACCGATTCCATCGGCGGCGGATTCAACCCGCACATCGCGTCCGATCAGAGTCTGGTCACCACCGCGATCGCCGCGATGACGTTGCCGAGCGCGTTCACGCCTGTGCAGACCCCCACCGGCGTCGAATGGCAGCGTGAGGACGCGTTCGTCACCTCCGCGGAGGTGACGTCGCAGAGCCCGTTCACCGTCACCTACAAGATCCACAACGACGCCCAGTGGTCCGACGGCCTGCCGGTGACCGGCGACGACTTCAGCTACCTGTGGCAGCAGATGTCCCGACAGCCCAATGTGGTTGCGCCGGCCGGGTATCGGCTCATCGACGCGGTGGCGTCGAAAGCAGGCGGCAAGGAAGTCGAGGTTCGCTTCGCGCAGCCGTACCCGGCGTGGCGTGAGCTGTTCACCGGTCTGCTGCCCAGCCACGTGCTGCGCGGTGCTCCGGCCGGATTCCAGACCGGGATGGACAGCGGCAAGCCGGTATCGGCCGGCCCGTTCTCGGTGGTGTCCATCGACCCGACCCGCGACGAGGTCCGCCTCGTGCGCAATGACCGCTACTGGAAGAAGCCGCCGAGCATCGATCAGGTGGTCCTGCGTCGTGCCGGCACGGCGTCGCAGATGGTCGAGTCGGTGCGCACCGGCGATTCGGCGTTGGCCAATGTCAGCACCGGGCCGGCGACCACCGCCGAACTCACATCGATCCCCGGCCTGCAGAGTCAGCGGAGTCTCACCGCTCGCTCGCTGGGCGTCAACGTCAACGCCCGGACCGAGGTGATGCGGTCACCGCAGCTCCGACAGGCCGTCCTCGGCATGATCGACGCCCGGCTGGTCACCTTCTCCGGTGCCGGCGACGACGTCGTCGAACCATTTGCCAACACCGTGTTCGCCCCGTCGGATCCGGGTTACTTCCCAGTCGATCGGCAGCGACCGGGGCCGGCCGATGTCGCGGCGCTGATGGACACCGCCGGCTATCGCCGCGGCGAGGCCACCGCGAGCAGCACTCCGTCGGAGTCCGCCGGCCCGGACTCACCCGGCAGTTCGACGCCGTCTGCGGTGCCGTCTGCCGGACAGAGCGGGAGCCCCTCATCGGCGGCGACCACGACGACGCCGACTCCGGAACCGACGACCGTCGACGGCACCGAGGTGAAGCCACTGCCCGCCGGGGTCGCGCCGTACCAGAAAGACGGCAAAGACCTGGTGGTGCGCGTCGGCGCGGTCAGCGGCGATCCCCGTGCGTCTGCCGCCGCGGCCAACGTTGCCGACCAACTACGCGGTCAGGGAGTGCGCGCGGTGGTGGTGACGCTGCCGAACAACGAGTTGTACGGCAGCGCGTTGACCAGTTCGCGGGTCGATCTGATCGTCGGGTGGACCGGACTCGGTGTGCCGCCGGCGGCGTCGCTGGCCTCTCAGGTGGACTGCGACCAGCCCAAGCCCGGGACCGCGCCGTCGGTGGCGACACCCCCGACGCCGACCAGCACCGCGCCCGGGCAGACCCAGGCGACCACCGATGACAGCTACATCAGCAACATCTCCGGCATCTGCGATCAGCAGTTGATCACCCTGGCCCGGCAGGCACTTTCCGAGCCGGACCCGATTCCGACCCTGACCTCCGCCGAGCCGCTGCTCGCCGAGCAGGCGGTGTACATGCCGCTCTACCAGGACAGTGCGCTCGTCGGACTGACCGACGGGGTCCGCAACGTGGGACTGTCCGGGCCTATCCAGGTCGGCATCTATGGCAACTCGGTCGCTTGGGAACTGCCATGAGTTCTCCCTCGGCCGGGCGACGCATGCTGCTGCTGCACGCCCATCCCGACGACGAGTCGATCATGACCGGCGGCACCATCGCGCGCTACCTCGACGAGGGCGTCGACGTCCGGGTGCTGACCTTCACCCTCGGTGAGGAGGGTGAGGTGATCGGCGACGAGTGGGCACAGCTCGTAGCCGATGCCGCCGACCAGCTCGGGGGATACCGCATCCTCGAACTGTCGCGTGCGCTGTCGGCGTTGGGCTCTGACCGCTTCCCTGGACCGGTGCCGCGCTTCCTCGGCGGTGCCGGGCACTGGCGTGATTCGGGGATGGCCGGCACACCGTCGGCGCAGAATCCGCGGGCCCTGGCACAGGCGGATGCCGATGACGTCGTCGACACCCTCGTCGCCGAGATCGTCGCGTTCGAGCCACAGGTGATCGTCGGCTACGACGCCGCCGGCACCTACGGGCACCCCGACCACATCACCGTGCACGACGCCGCCGCTGCTGCCGTACCACTCGCGGCCGAGCGACTGGGCAAGCCGATCAAGCACTATGTGTCGATCACCGAACGCAGCGCGCTCGACAGCGGACTCGCCGCGGCGGTCGATCGGGTACCCGCCGGCTGGCGCATGCCCGAACCGGGAGAGCTGCCCAGCTATCCCGACGAGCAGATCACCACCGAGATCGACGTGACCGGCGTCTATGGTCGCAAGGCTGCCGCGCTGGCGGCCCATGCGACACAGGTGACCGTCGCGCCGTCGGGCACCGAATACGCGCTGTCGAACAACATCGTGCAGCCGATCTTCGGGTACGAACACTTCATCCGCGTCGACCCCGACGCCCCCGCCGAGGCGAGCGCCGACCGGGAGACCGACCTGTTCGCCGGTGTGCCGTGCTGAGCTGGCCCGACCGGGCGTTGCTCGCATTGTTGATCGTCGACGGGTTTGTCGTCGGAGTGCTCTCGGTTGCCTTTGCCTACCTCCGCTTCGGTGGTGTCGCATTGCCGGTCGCGGCGCTGGCCGCCGGCCTGCTGAACGCGGTTCTGCTGTGGCTGGCCGCCGGCTATACCGACGGACCGCTGCGATGGGGTCCGATGATCGCGTGGCTGGTGGCGCTGGTCGGTGGCTCGCTGCCCGGCCCCGGCGGCGACGTGCTCCTGCTGCCCGACGGGGGTCTGCTCCTGCCGACTGTGCTGCTGATCGTTCTCGGCGCCGGCATCCCAGCGGCGTTGTCGTGGTCGGGTCGGTTGTCGCCGCCGCGGTGACGGCGGCGCAGCAGCGACGACCCCAATCGCGACGGCCCCAATCGCGACGGCCCCAACCGTGACGGCGCCGCCGGTCGCCATCGGGATACAGTGAACGGATGGTCCTGCGACACTGGGCGCGCGACGTGGTGGCCCCCGAGGACGCGGTTCGTGCGGCACTGGGAGAGGTCACCCGCGAGCGGGCGTCGGTGAGCGACTCGGGGTGGGAATCACTGCTCGGCGCCGACGGCACAGCACTCGATGAACTCTGCGCGCTCGCCGATTCCGCTCGGCAGACGGCTACCGGTGACGTGCTCAGCTTCGTGGTCAACCGCAATCTCGACACGGGCGTCATCACCCGCCTTCTCCCGAACGGTCCGAGCCTTGAGGACCTGGTCGCCGAGGCCGCCGATCTCGGTGCCACTGAGCTCTGCCTGCAGGGACCCGTTCCCGACGACGCGCCGGCCGATGAATACCTCACGCTGATCTCCCGGATCCATGCGGCCGCACCGGAGATCCACCTGCACGCGTTCCGGCCGCCGGAGGTCCGTGATGCTGCGGCCCGAATGGGTGTCACGATCGAAGAATTCCTGCGTGCGGCAAGGGATGCGGGTCTCGGGTCGATTCCGGGGACCGGCGCACAGATCCTCGACGACGAGGTGCGCGCCGCACTGTCGGCGGGCAACGCGCCGCCGGTCGCGGAGTGGATCGAGACCGTCGAGACCGCGCACCGGGTGGGGCTCACATCCACCGCGACCGTCGTCTACGGACACCTCGAAACGCCCGCTCACCTCGTCGCGCACCTGCGAACACTGTGCGATATCCAGTCGCGCACTTCGGGTTTCACCGAACTGATCGTGATGCCGATGATTCCGTCGATGGCGGGGCCGCACCTAGGGTCGGTGGCCACCGGCACCGTATCGGCACGCGAAACCCGTGCGGTCCATGCCGTCGCACGGCTGATGACGGTTGGAGCGTTCGACCATGTCCAGGTGGCCTGGACCAAACTCGACGCCGACCTCGTCGACGCGGTGCTGCATGGCGGCATCGACGACATCGGCGGGCTGCTGCTCGATGGCGCGCTGATGCCGACGGCCGGGCAGGAGGCCGGCCGGGTGCTGGCGATCGATGACCTCGTCGACATCGCTGAGCGATCCAATCGCGTTCTGCGGCAACGGACCACTCGCTATCAGACACCGGCGTCGGATCGGCTCCTCGCGATACCGCAGGTGCGTCGATGAGCGTTGATCTCACCACGCCGGCCATCCGTGAGGTCGACGTGGCGATCATCGGTGCCGGTTTCGCCGGAATCGGCATGGCGACACAATTGGCACGACGAGGCCGCGACAGCTTCGTCATCCTCGAACGCGCCGACGCCGTCGGCGGCACCTGGCGCGCCAACACCTATCCCGGTATCGCCTGCGACATTCCGGCGCACCTCTACTCGTATTCCTTTCGCCCGCCCGAGGATTGGCCGTCGGTCTATCCCGCCGGGGATCAGATCAGACGCTATCTGGAACGCACCGTCGCCGACGAAGAACTCGATCCGCATCTGCTTCTGGGCTGCGAGTTGCGTCGTGCTCGATGGGCCGAGGCCGATGCTCGTTGGGAACTCGACACCGCTGCCGGGCCGATGCGTGCGCGGGTCCTGGTGATGGCGGTCGGGCGATTGTCCGAGCCGCACATCCCCGACATCGAAGGTCTCGACACCTTCACCGGCCAGACCATGCACACCGCGGCATGGCGCGACGACGTCGACCTCGACGGCGCGCGAATCGGCGTCGTCGGCACCGGAGCCTCTGCGGTGCAAGTGATTCCGCACCTCGCCGAGCAGGCCGAGGAATTGGTGGTCTTCTGTCGGACACCACCGTATGTGGTGCCACGCGAGGACCGCCGGTACACCACCGCCGAGCGCGCGGCCATGCGTGACGCCGACACCGCCCAATCGGTTCGCGAGACGATGCTCGCCGACGCCGACCGTGCCTTTCGCCAGCGGCTCGGGCTGCGCCCCGACATCGACGAGATCCGCGACCGCGCACTGGGTCACCTACACCGTCAGGTCAGTGACCCGCACCGTCGTGAGCTGTTGACTCCCGACTATGAGATCGGCTGCAAGCGAATACTTCTCAGCGACGACTTCTATCCAGCGCTTGAATCGCCGACGGTGGTCTTCGAGCCCAGCGCGCTGGAATCGGTGACCGAATGCAAAGCGCAGGCGGCCAGCGGGCACGGCTACGAACTCGATGTGCTGGTGCTGGCCACCGGTTTCGAGGCGGCACGACCACCGGCGGCGTCGTTGGTGGAGGGCCGTCGCGGTGAGCTCCTGTCAGAGCACTGGAGCAACGGCATGGTGTCCTACGCGTCGAGCACGGTGCACGGGTTCCCGAACATGTTCGTCCTCGACGGCCCCAACGCTGCTCTCGGTCATAACTCGGCGATCTACATGATCGAGACGCAGCTCGACTACGTTCTGGGTGCACTCGATGTTCTTGCCGGGCAGGATATTCAGTGGATGGAGGTCACCGCCGACGCCGAGGCGCGCTACACGCGCGACATCGATGAACGCGCCGCGGACACGGTGTGGATGACCGGCTGCAACAGCTGGTACGTCGACCCCGACAGCGGCCGGCTGACCCTGCTCTGGCCGGGCACCGCGGTGTCGTTCCGAGAACGCAACGGCACCTTCGACCCCGAACCCTATGTGCTCGGCCCTACCGACACGGAAGGCAATCACGATGAGTGATAACGATATTCGTGACGCGCTGGCAATCGCCCGAAGCGGCCGCCCGATCGACCTGGCGGCCGCGACCTCACTTCTGCGTTGCGCCGGTGACGATCTTGTCGAACTGCAGTCCATCGCAGCAGCCCTGCGGGACGAGGGGCTCGCCGCAGCGGGGCGCGATCGGCAGATCACCTACTCCCGCAAGGTGTTCATCCCGTTGACGCGGCTCTGCCGGGACCGCTGCCACTACTGCACGTTCGTCACCGTCCCCGGCAAGCTCACCCGAGCCGGTGAGGGCATGTACCTCGAACTCGACCAGGTCGTCGACCTGGCACGTCGCGGTGCCGAGTTGGGTTGCAAGGAAGCGCTGTTCACCCTCGGAGACCGGCCGGAGGACCGCTGGCCGCAGGCCGCCCAGTGGCTCGCCGAGCGCGGCTACTCCTCGACATTGGACTACGTCGGCGCCGCCGCAGCCGCTGTGCTCGAGCAGACCGGTCTGCTGCCACACCTGAATCCGGGGGTGATGAGCGCAGCGGAGATGCGGCGGCTGCGCCCGGTGGCACCCTCGATGGGAATGATGCTGGAGACAACGTCACGGCGGCTGTTCACCGAGAAGGGGCAACCCCACTTCGGCAGCCCGGACAAGGACCCGCTGGTCCGTCTTCAGGTGCTGCGCGACGCCGGTGACGAGAGAATCCCGTTCACCACCGGCATTCTCGTAGGCATCGGGGAAAGCCTCACCGAGCGTGCGGAATCGCTGCTGGCGATCGCCGAGATCGCCCACGCCGGCGGGCACATCCAAGAGGTGATCGTCCAGAACTTCCGCGCCAAACCCGACACCGCGATGCGTGGCACTCCCGACGCGGAGATGACCGAGTTCCTAGCGACCGTTGCCACCGCGCGGGTCGTACTCGGTCCGCACATGCGGGTGCAGGCGCCGCCGAATCTGGTGTCACACGAGGAGTGCGCGGCGCTGGTGGCCTCCGGCGTCGACGATTGGGGTGGCGTGTCGCCGCTGACACCCGATCATGTGAATCCCGAACGGCCGTGGCCGAATCTGGACCTGCTGGCCGAGATCACCGCGGCCACCGGATACACGCTGACCGAACGGATCACCGCGCAACCGGCGTATGTCCTCGACGGGGACCGGTGGATCGATCCGGCCCTCTCAGATCACGTGGCCGCACTGTCGGATCCGGCGACCGGGCTGGCGCTCAATGCCCTGTCTCGGTGCGGTAGCCGCTCGGCGTGAACCCGACGATGTCGCGGAACTCGGTGGCCAGATGTGCGTGGTCGGTGTACCCGAGCGCGGCGGCGACGTCAGCGATGGTGACCGACGGATCGGTGCGGAGCGTTTCGGCGGCCTCCTGGAGTCGGCGGCGCCGGATCATGATGTTCGGGGTCAACCCGACGTAGCGTCGTGTCAGTCGTTGAATTGTCCTGGGGGACAGGTTCATTCGTTCGGCGATGTCATTGACTCCGATGATCTCGGAGTCGGTTTCGATCATGTCGGCCATGGCGTTGGCACGTCGACCGTCCTCGGTGAGGGTGATATCGCGCTGCGCGAGCCAGTCGGTGAATACCGCTGCCGCACGTTCGGTCCGCGATTCCTCGTCGGACCCGGCCATCGCCGCAGATACACCGAGCGCCAGTTCAGGTGCCTCGAACGGCAGATAGGCATCTCGGATGGCGCCGAGGTCATGCGGTATCAATGGTGCCGCCGCAGGTCTCAGAAGCGCACCGACCGCCCACCCGCTGCCGGTCAGGTCACGATGGGACTGCCGGGTGGTCGGCCCGGCGATTCCCACCCCGGCACCGTAGCTTTCCGCGTCGCCGGCTTCGACGACGAGATTGCTTGCCGGATAGGGCAACAGGGTCTGACGGGATATCCGGCCCGGCGCCAGGTGCCACTGCGGGATCCAGAACCATCGCACCATCCACGCGATGTCGTCGGCGGGTGGCAATCGATGCATCGTCGGAAGTCGCGCGGGGAATAGGATTCCGCGCGTCGAATCGACGCCGGGTGTGAGCCCGTCATCGTGAACGTCGCGCTGATCCATGGTGTCGCCAATCTACAAGCCGCACCGTCCGTGCCGCACGTAACGTCGAGACCATGACACCGACTGCTGCACACGGCAAGTACACGACCAATGGAATCCCCAACGGCTGCACCACGATCACGCCGTTCATCGCGGTTCCGCGGGCTGCCGCCGCCATCGAGTTCTACCGTGATGTCTTCGGCGCGCGGGTCATCGACGTGACCGAGATGGGAGGCATGGTGGTGCATGCGGTCCTCGACGTCGGCAACGGGCAACTCCAACTCGGCGAACCCAATCCCGAGTACGGACTCCTCGCGCCGCCCGACGGTGACGCAACGAACTTCTCGCTGGGTTTCTACTGTGCCGATGTCGATGCCGTGGTGGCGCGCGCCGCGGCGGCCGGCGCAATCATCCGCGAACCGTTGACCACGTTCGTCTCCGGTGATCGATTCGCCAGTATCCGAGACCCGTTCGGTGTGCGGTGGTCGGTGATGACGCGGGTCGAGGACATCTCCGAAACCGAAAGCGCCCAACGGGTTGCGGCGTGGGCCGCAGAACAGGCCGCGCAGTCAGCGGTCGAGTGACTCCAGTGCTTGATAGCCGCCGATGACGTCAGTGGCGCGGTGCAGTCCCAATTGCTGCAACGATGCCGCGGCAAGGCTGGACGTATAGCCCTGCGAACAGAGCACGATCCACCGCACGTCATGATCGACGGCTTGTTCGACGCGGGCATCGCTCGCGGGATCGCAACGCCACTCCAGCACATTGCGTTCGATGATCAGCGCGTCGGGATGCTCACCTTCAGCGGCGCGCTGCGCGGCCGGGCGGATGTCGACCAAAACCGCCCCGGCGGCCAGTTCTCCGGCCACGTCGGCGGCGTCGATGCGGTCGAGGCCTTCGCGGGCGCGCAGCAGCAGGTCGTTGATGGTCATCGGCACGTGTCCAGGGTAGGTCGTACTACTCGGGTGCGTCGGTGAGTTCGGTGTGGGTGCGTCGCAGCCTTGTGGTGTCGGTGACCTCATAGAACGACATCGCGGTCAGGGGTGGGGAGTAGGCGTGCACGCTCAGCGTCGGTCCGGGTCCGACCGACGAGCTCAGCCGCTCCGACGGGATCTGCGTCTGATGCACGCCGCGTTCAGGTGGCGCACTCGCGTGGTGCTGGACGTCGTGGACCCAGCCGAGCGGGAACGACGCCTGGTCACCCGCGGACAGCACACGCAGGGCCAGGTCGCTTCCGGTCCAGCGGTATTCCCGCAGGGCACCGGACAGCACCGTCAGCGCACCGAGGGAACCGGCGTGATCGTGCAGATCGGTGGACCGATCCGGCGTCCAGCTGATCAGCCAGAGGTCGAGATCGTCGTCGGATTCCAGCCGCGTTGACCATCGCTCCACCGGATCCCAGGTGGGCGGGAGCAGATGGTCGTAGCGGCCGTCGATGACGTCGGCAACGCCTTGATCGGTGATGCGCAGCAGGTCGGCGGGCCGCAGCCTGGTCGGCAGGTGGGCCGATCGACGGGAGGCGCCGGCCGGTTCGGTGCGGACGGGACGGTGGAGCGTGGAGGTCATGAGGTCTCTCCGGGAAGGGGTCGTGTCAGGGCAGGCGGAGGCCCGATGGCGGGCGGCTCAGCCCGGACAGTGACGGGGGTCCCGCGGATACGACTGCGTGCTCACACGACGACCATCGGTCATCTGCGTGGTGAGGGGAAGAATTGTCGGCACGGTGATCATAAAGATGTGACTCAGGTAACTCATATGCCTGATGCCACGGGGCCGATTGTGATTCGGGGCTACCCACAGCGGATACTGTTGGATGCGGATACGTGCGCGTGCGATCGTCGACGGTCGCGGCGCCGCGAGGTTCGCATTCGCGGAGCGTCCAGCCCACGCCCCGCGGCGGACAACCGAGCCGGGTCAGCCGAGGTGTCCGGGTCGGAGCCAGTTGCCCTGAGTGTGCGCGTAGTAAGGAGTGTGTGGTGACGTACATCATCGCGGAGCCCTGTGTCGATGTCATGGACCGGGCCTGCGTCGAAGAGTGCCCTGTTGACTGCATCTACGAAGGCGGGCGGATGCTCTACATCCAGCCCGACGAATGTGTCGACTGCGGCGCCTGTGAGCCGGTCTGCCCGGTCGAGGCGATCTTCTACGAAGATGATATTCCCGACGAGTGGGAACCGTATGTCAGCGCCAACGCCGACTTCTTCGACGATCTCGGGTCGCCGGGCGGTGCCGCCAAGACCGGCAAGGTCGACGCCGACGCCGCGTTCGTCAAGGCGCTTCCGCCCATGAATCAAGAAGACTGATCGCCTCGTCGACGTGAACACACCTCGACGTCGGGTCAGCGCGGCGCTGCCGGATTTCCCGTGGGACACCATCGCCGACGCCAAAGCGCGTGCAGCGCAGCATCCCGACGGCATCGTCGATCTCTCGGTGGGGACGCCGGTGGATCCGGTCGATCCGCTGATCCGTGCCGCGCTGGCCGACGCCTCTGACTTCCCCGGTTACCCGACCACCATCGGCACGACTGCGCTGCGGAGGTCGGCTGCTGCTGCACTGACCCGCCGTTACGGTGCAACCGGAGTCGACGAGTCGTCGATCCTGCCGGTGATCGGCACCAAGGAGGCCATCGCCGGTCTGTCGTCGATGCTCGGTGTCGGTGGGGGTCACACCGTGGTGATCCCTGAGATCGCCTATCCCACTTACGAGGTGAGTGCGCTGCTGGCCGGCGCGACGCCGTTGCGAGCCGATTCCACCATTGCGATGGGACCGGCGTCACCGGCGTTGGTTTTCCTGAACTCGCCGTCGAACCCGACCGGCAAGGTGCTCGGCGTCGACCATCTGCGCAAGGTGGTCTCCTGGGCTCGCGAGCGAGGCGCGATCGTCGTCTCCGACGAGTGCTATCTCGGATTGACGTGGGATGCCGAGGCGTTCTCCATCCTCGATCCGCGCGTCAGCGACGGCGACCACACCGGACTCATCGCGGTGCACTCGCTGTCGAAGGTGTCCAATCTGGCCTCGTACCGGGCCGGCTTCCTGGCCGGTGACCGCGATCTGATCGCCGAGTTGCTCGCGGTCCGCAAGCACGCGGGACTCATTGTGCCGTACCCGATTCAGGCGGCAATGGTCGCCGCCCTCGACGACGACACCCACGTCGAGAGCCAGCGAGAGCGCTACCGCGCGCGACGCACCACGCTGCTTGCAGCGGTGACCGCTGCGGGATTCCGGGTCGATGACTCCGAGGCGGGCCTCTATCTATGGGCCACTCGCGATGAGAACGCCCGCGTCACTCTCGACTGGCTGGCCGAACGCGGCATCCTGGCCGCTCCCGGTGACTTCTACGGTCCCCGCGGCACTCAGCACGTACGGATGGCGTTGACCGCCACCGACGAACGTATCGCGGCGGCGTTCGCGCGATTGGTCGTCTGACGCAGCTGGGTGATCGCGCGGGTGTCAGATCCGACGTCGGCGCTCGTCCTCGGCGACGACATCGACGCACGCGATGAAGACCATTCGGGCATGAAGTTCGGAACAGGGCGGTGAAATCGACGCTGTCACCGTCTATTTCGCGTGCCATGAACAAGCCATCGGCTCCGGCGATCGCGTAGGTGGCAATCAGATGCACGCTCTCCTCGGATAGTTCCGGCCCCGCATCACGGACGAGGATCGCGAACTGACTGCGTGCCTGTTCGCGGCTCGTCAGGTAGATCTCGCGCCCGAGCGGTGGATTCTCTGACTTCTGGAGCGCCAGTTTGAGACCCAGGCGCAAGAAATCCGGGCTTCGGACAAGTGCGCTGGCGACGTGTCGCCCGATCTCCTGTGCACGTGCCCGTGCGTCGGATCGGGGTAGGTCGAGAATGGTCAGCCACCGTTCCCAGCTGCGTTCGATGACTGCTGCGATGAGGTCGTCTTTGTCGGCGAACTGCCAATAGATCGAGGTCGGCGGCAGACCGGAGCGCTTGCTGACCAATGCGATTGTTGTTCCGTCGTAACCGAGTTCGGATGCCACCTCGGTCGCGGCGTCGAGGATTCGCTCGCGTGAGTTTCCGGTTGCGCGGCGCCGCGGGCGGCGCGGCGGGTCCGCGCGTCCGGCGTGCTTGCCCGGCTGCGTCATCGTGCTGGTCACCTCACTGCTCGTCGTCAATGGCGACTGTAGCAATCCGACCATTTCCTGTATGCACTGCTACAGAATCTGTACGATCCACTACAGAGACTTCGTCCTGATGTAGCGCGGCGCTGGCCGATCCGATCCGAAAGGTCGTCACCATGCTCGCTTCGACGCCACATCCCCGACGCATGCCCCCAGCCGGCGACCGACACAACATCGTGTTCGTCTTCACCGATCAGGAGCGCCATTTCGACCAGTGGCCGCACGGATTCTCGCTACCCGGTCGGGAACGGATGGTGGGCGAAGGCGTGTCCTTCGAGCGCCACTACGCGTCGGCGACGATGTGTACCAGCTCGCGAGCGGTGATGGTCACCGGATTGCAGACCGCGGACAACAAGATGTTCGACAACACCGACCTTCCGTTCGTCGCGCCGATGAGCTACGACCTCCCGACCATCGGCGACATGTTGCGTTCGGGCGGCTATTACACCGCCTATAAGGGCAAATGGCATCTCAACGCGGACTTCGACGTCCCCGTTCCCAACCACCTGTTCATCGAGGAGATGAACGATTACGGCTTCTCCGACTTCGTCTGGCCCGGCGACGTCGTCGCTGGAACGCTCGGCGGATACAACTTCGACAATGTCATCGGCGGCACGGCGGTGTCGTGGCTGCGCAACAAGGGACGACCACTCGCCGACGATCGGCAACCGTGGGCGCTGTTCGTGTCCTTGGTCAACCCGCACGACATCATGTACTTCGATACCGACCTACCGGGAGAACCCGTCCAGGACACCGGGGGATTGCTGTTCAAGGCGGCGCCGGCGCCGGCCAATGCGCTCTATGACGCCACCTGGGATGCCGCGCTGCCGACGAGTCTCACCCAACCGTTCGACGAGGTCGGCAGACCGTCGGCGCATGGTGAGTTCGATCGGGCCTGGGGTTACGCGCTGGGTCGCATTCCGGCCGAAGAGGAGCGCTGGCAACGCTTTTCGGACTTCTACCTGAACAGCATCCGTAGTGTTGATCGGCAGTTGGACGTGATCCTGGCCGAGCTGGACAACCTGGGTCTGACCGACAACACCATCGTGGTGTTCACCTCCGACCACGGCGAGATGGGCGGAGCGCACGGTCTGCGCGGAAAGGGTCCATTCGCCTACGACGAGGGCATCCACCTGCCGATGCATGTCCGTCATCCGGACATCGCCGGAGGGCAGCAACTGAACGCACTCACAAGCCACATCGACCTGGTGCCCAGCCTGCTGTCGATGGCCGGTGTTTCCCCTTCTGATGCAGGCGAATTCGCCGGCCGCGACCTGCCGGGTGTGGACTTCTCCGATGCGCTGTCCGATCCGTCTGCGGCACAGCTGCATTCGGTCCGGGATTCGTTGCTGTTCACTTACAGTGGCATCGCAACCAACGATGCCGACACCATCGGCTTCGTCGCCTCGGTGAAAGCGCAAGGCGGAAATCCGTTGAGCGCCATGGCCGACGCCGGTCGCACACCGGATTTGTCCAAGCGTGGAAGTCTGCGGACGGTATTCGACGGCCGCCACAAGTTCACCCGGTACTTCGCGCCGACCCAGCGAAATGCCCCGGTGACGGTCGATGACCTGTATCGATTCAACGACGTCGAGCTTTACGACCTGCAGAACGATCCGGGTGAGATGACCAATCTGGCCGCCGTTCCGGGTGTGAACGACGACCTGGTGATGGCAATGAGCGACAAACTCGAGGCCGTCATCCGTCGCGAAATCGGCGTCGACGACGGGCGTGAGATGCCCCACCTGCCGTCGGTGGAATGGCATCTGGAGATGATCGACCTATAGCGGCCGCCATCGCGTGCGCGTCAGTCGTTCTTGTGCAGTGCCTCATTGAGGGCGATGCCGTCACCCTTCCACGGGCGGACCTCGACCGCGCCGGTGAGGCTGTTGCGGCGGAACAGCAGATTCGACTGCCCGGCAAGGTCGCGCGCCTTGATCGTCGCGCCGTCGGGTCCGCTCACCTTGGTGCCGGCAGTCACGTAGAGCCCCGCTTCGATGACGCAGTCGTCGCCGAGCGGGATACCGCATCCGGAGTTCGCGCCGAGCAGGCATCGCTTGCCGAGGCTGATGATCTCCTTGCCACCGCCGGACAGAGTGCCCATCGTCGACGCACCGCCGCCCACGTCGGAACCGTCACCGACGACGACGCCGGCCGAGATGCGGCCTTCCACCATCGACGAGCCGAGGGTACCGGCGTTGAAGTTCACGAAGCCCTCGTGCATCACGGTGGTTCCGGGGGCCAGGTGTGCGCCGAGCCGGACGCGGTCGGCATCGCCGATGCGCACCCCGCCGGGCAGCACGTAGTCGACCATGCGGGGGAACTTGTCGACGCTGTAGACGGTCACGTGCCCGCGACGGCGCAGCCCGCCGCGCACCGTCTCGAAGTCGTCGATGGCACACGGACCGTGGTTGGTCCACACCACGTTCGTCAACAGGCCGAACTGTCCATCCAGCGACACCTCGTGCGGCTTGACCAGCCGGTGCGACAGCAGATGCAGCCGCAGGTAAACGTCGTAGGCGTCGGCGGGAGCCTCGGAGAGATTGGCGATGGAGGTCTTCACCGCGACGGTCTTGACCCGGCGCACCTCGTCGACAGCGACCAGATCCCGCAGCTCGGCCGGGGTGTCCTCAATGGAGAGTTCGACGGTCTCGGTGGTGTCGACCACGCCGAGCGTGGGGCTGGGGAACCAGGTGTCCAGGACGACGCCGGGATCGGCCGACCCCCCGTTGGTCACCGTTGCGATACCGATTGCGGAAGCACCATTCGTCGTCACAAGCGGACAGCTTACTTGCGATACTCGGACGGTGACCTCACCCGGTCGGGTGCCGGACGACTCTGGACCCGTGTCTGTCTACCGTGAGCGCCGTTGCGACGGGCTGTCGGCGACGATCTGGGCCGCCGATCATCCGGTGGGACCATCCACGGTGCTGCCCGACGGGTGCATGGATCTGTTGTGGACCGGCGACGAATTGTTGGTCTCCGGTCCCGACACCGAACCGTTCGACTACGTCAGCAGCGGCGGGCGGATGGTGGGTGTCCGCTTCGATCCCGGTGTTGCACCGACGGTATTCGACTGTGCCGCAGAAGATTTGCGAGACAGCAGGGTGGCTTTCGATAACCTCGTATCGACTACGGTCGCGGGCCGCTGGCTCGACGAGGTCGCGGCCGCCCGGATGCCAGGCGAGGCGATGGTCGGTCTACTCGTTGCGCGATCCCGGTCGCTGGAGTTGCCGTCGTGGACTGCGGTACTCGTCGCCTCGCTACTCGATGGCGAGCAGGTGGCCGATTGCGCCCGCGAACTCGCGTTGACCGAGCGGACGCTGCACCGGCGATCGCTGCGGCATTTCGGCTACGGACCCAAAACCCTGCAGCGCATCCTGCGGATGCAGGCCGCCCGCGGACGACTCGCCGCGGGCGGGCAGGCGGGCGACGTCGTCGAGCGCTGTGGGTACGCCGACTACGCGCATATGTATCGCGACTTCGTCGAACTCACGGGCCGCGGCCCGTTGACGTTCATGCCACCGGGCGACTGATCCGGGTCAGTTCGGCGTGGTGTCCGGGCCGGTGGGGCAGTAGAAGTCGACGGAGTTGTCGTCGGGGTCGAGGACTACGGCGTAGCGCTGGCCCCACACGGCGTCGAAGGGTTCGAGGTGTGATCGATAGCCGGCACGCACCAGCGCGTCGTGCGTGGCATCCACTGATTCCGTTGTGGGGCACTCGAAAGCAAGTGCCATCCGCTGTCCGCCGGTGGGAACAGTCCAACCGGGACTGAAAGATTCGACGACGGCGTGGGTGTCGAACATGATCTTCATCGCGCCCACCGACGTCTCGGCATGCGGTGCGTCAGCGCTGCCCTCGGCGAACTCGAGTCCGCACAGTGAATAGAAATCGATGGCGGCCGCCATGTCGGCGACGACGATGGACAGTGCATTGAGGACTGGTGCCGGGGCGGGGGTTTCGGTCATGGACGCCAACCTACGGGCCGGTGTGGCCTCGTGTCTTGAACGTTTCAGACACACGTCGGCTGGCCCGGCCCCGGTTCTTCCGCGTCGAGTTCGATCGTCCGCGTCCTGCTGGTGCCGGACCGCCGAGTTCGACGCGGACGAACCAACTACCTAACGACCGCTCGGCCCCACCTGTCCGACGTCGCTCCTTCGCCACCTGGGTGTCGACGTCAGGGTCGCAGTAACGCCTTGATCGCTCGCCGTTCATCCATCGCCGCATATCCCTCGGCGACCTGATCGAGAGGTAGGACCAGGTCGAAGACCTTGCCGGGCTCCACTTTTCGATCCAGGATCGATCCGATGAGCTCGGGCAGGAATCGACGTACCGGCGCCGGCCCGCCATGCAGGTGGATCAGCGAGTAGAAGAGTTTGTCGCCGGGCAGCTCCACGCCGTGCGAAACGCCGACATATCCGAGGTAGCCGCCCGGACGCGTCGAACCGACCGCTTGCATCATCGACTCCTGCGTGCCGACCGCCTCGATCACCGACGACGCGCCGAGCCCTTCGGTGAGATCCTTGACCGCGGCGATGCCGTCGTCGCCGCGGTCGGTGACGATGTCGGTGGCTCCGAAGTCCAGCGCCATCTTCTGGCGTGACTCATGCCGGCTCATCGCGATGATGCGCTCGGCGCCCATCTCCCTGGCAGCCAGCACAGCGAGCAACCCGACGGCGCCGTCGCCGATCACCGCCACCGTCGAGCCGGGCTGTACGTTCGCGGCCAGTGCCCCGAACCAGCCGGTGCCGAACACGTCGGACGCGGCCAGCAGATGCGGGATCAGGTCATCGTCGGGCATGTTCGTCTCGGTGGCGCCCGGTACCGCGACCAACGTGCCGTCAGCCCACGGCACGCGGAGGAACTCGGCTTGGGCGCCGGGGATCGGCCGACGCTGCGGGCAGCCGGTCTGGTACCCCGATGTGCAGGTCTCGCAGGTGTTGTCCGAGGCGAAGAACGACCCGACGACGAGCTGGCCGCGCGTCACCGACATCACCGCGGAACCCGTCTCGACCACTACGCCGACATACTCGTGACCCATCGGGACCGGCCGCGGGATGGCGTTGATACCGCGGTAGGTCCACAGATCCGACCCGCACACGCAGGCCGCGACGATCCGGATGATCGCATCGGTCGGTTCCTCGATGACCGGGTCGTCGCGATGCTCGTAACGCGCGTCGAACGGGGCGTGAATCACTGTTCCGTACATGGACTCATTGTGCCCATCGACGGCCGGACGCGCCGCAATCGCTACCGTGGGTGGGTGAGCACCACGCACCTCGACCTGCACGCCGATCCCATCGAGCTGACCGCGGCACTGGTCGACATCGCCAGCGAGTCCCACGACGAAGCAGCGATCGCCGACGCCGTGGAGGCGGCGTTGCGTTCTCAGACAACGGGTTTTGAGGTTGTCCGGCACGGCAACCGTGTCCTGGCACGTACCGACAGTGGGTTGCCGAGCCGGGTCATCCTCGCCGGTCACCTCGACACCGTGCCGGTGGCGGGCAACCTCCCGTCGCGGCGCACCGTCGACGACGCCGAGGGTGACGTGCTGCACGGCTGCGGCACTGTAGACATGAAATCCGGCGACGCGGTCTTCCTGCATCTGGCTGCCACGCTGAAGAACCCGGCACACGACCTGACGCTGATCTTCTACGACTGCGAGGAGATCGCCGCGCAGTACAACGGGCTGGGTTTCATCGAACGGGAGATGCCCGAGTGGCTCGTCGGCGATGTCGCGATCCTCGGCGAACCGACCGGCGGACTGATCGAGGCGGGATGTCAGGGCACGCTGCGGGTGCGGCTCTCGTCGTCGGGTACCCGCGCGCATTCGGCGCGATCGTGGATGGGGGACAACGCCATTCATAAACTCGCGCCGGTGCTGGCCACCCTGGCCGCATACGAGCCGCGTCGCGTCGACATCGACGGGTGTGAGTACCGGGAGGGCCTCAACGCTGTCGGTATCGGCGGGGGAGTCGCGGGCAACGTCATCCCCGACGCCGGTCACGTCGACGTCAATTTCCGTTTCGCGCCCGACCGCAGCGTCGACGACGCAACCATCCACGTACGTCAGGTGTTCGCCGAATTCCTCGACGGCGGTGGGCAATTCGAGGTGACCGATTCCGCTGGCGGGGCGCTGCCGGGGCTCTCGCATCCCGCGGCGGCGGAACTGGTGAAGGCCGCCGACGGCCGCTTCCGGGCCAAGTACGGGTGGACCGACGTCTCGCGGTTCTCCGCGCTCGGCGTGCCGGCGGTGAACCTCGGTCCCGGCGATCCGAGCCTGGCCCACCGCGTCGACGAGCGGGTGCCCGTCGAGCAGATCACCACGGTCACCGCACTGCTGCGGGAGTTTCTGACCGATTCCTGACCGCCATATTGCTACGGTTTCGCCATGTCCAGCGATAGCGGGTCCGTTGACGAGGTGTCCGGTGGCGATCAGCCCGAGGATCCCGACTGTTACGTCGGTCCGATCCTGTTCCGTCACCGGCCCACCACGTCGACCACCGATCGTCGGCTGCTGGAATGGGTGGATCCACGCGACTCGACGTTGCGGGCCGAGCGCACCATGCGTGACTCGTGGCGCGTCCTGCGCATCCAGTCGGAGTTCGTCAGTGGCTTCGACGCACTCAGCGACGTCGCCGAGGCGGTGACGGTATTCGGTTCCGCGCGAACAACTCCCGGCAGCCCCGATTACGAACTGGCCGTCGAGGTGGGGCGCGCCCTGGGTGCCGCGGGTTATGCGGTCATCACCGGCGGCGGGCCGGGAGCGATGGAGGCCGCCAACCGTGGTGCCCGTGAAGCCGGCGCGCAATCGATCGGCCTGAACATCGAGTTGCCCTTCGAACAACACATCAACCCGTGGGTCGACGTCGGGATGAACTTTCGATACTTCTTCGTCCGCAAGACGATGTTCGTCAAGTACGCGCAGGCGTTCGTGTGCCTGCCCGGCGGTTTCGGCACGCTCGACGAACTGTTCGAGGCATTGACGCTGGTGCAGACCAAGAAGGTGGTCCGGTTTCCGATCGTGCTGGTCGGCCGCGATCACTGGGCCGGGCTGGTCGACTGGATTCGCACCACCCTGTTGGCCAAGCAGATGGTTTCCCCCGACGACCTCGACCTGCTCCATCTGGTCGATACCCCTGCCGAAGCCGTCGACGTCATCACCGCCGCCGCGGCGGGTCAGGCGTCGGATCGATGAGCGCCATCTGCGTCTACTGCGCGTCGGGGCCGGTCGATGAGCAGTACCTGACGCTGGCCGCCGACCTCGGCACGGCCATCGGCGCCGGTGGGCACACGCTGGTCTCCGGCGGCGGGAATGTGTCGATGATGGGTGCGGTCGCGGCCGCCACGCGGGCCGCGGGCGGCTTCACCCTCGGAATCATCCCGCGCGGGTTGATGTCCCGCGAGGTGGCCGACCGCGATGCCGACGAGCTGATCGTCACCGAGACGATGCGCGAGCGCAAACGTCTGATGGATGAACGCGCCGACGGTTTCATCGCGCTGCCCGGCGGTATCGGCACCTTGGAGGAACTGTTCGAGACGTGGACCGGCGGCTTTCTCGGCGAACACGACAAACCGGTCGCACTGCTCGATCACGAGGGTTTCTATCAACCCATGCTGACCTGGCTCGACGACCTGCGGCGTCGTGGATTCGTGTCTCCGGTGGCCTTGGCGCGTCTTTTGGTGGTGTCGTCGGTGCCCGACGCCCTCGACGCGGCGACCGGGATGTGGCAGAACTGAACGCAGAGATCGAGGGCGTGCCCTGGCGTATTTCCTACTGAACGGTAAGGTAGGGCGCATCAGGGCCGGGGCGGACGGTCTGCGGGGACCCAGAGGGCTCGAAGCAGTGACAACAGCGTCCACGGGGATGCGGAGAGCGGAGTGAACACAGATGTCGTCGAGTGACACCCACACCGAAGTAGGGATCACGGACCTTCTCAAAGGCGTTGCCAAGATGGCCACCGACGTCGGGGGAATGGTCAAGCATGCTCCGTCGTTGGTCACGCGGAAACCGAACACCAAGCGATCCATCGGGCTGGTCTTCCAGCGGCATGCCGCCAGCCACCCCGATCGTCCCTTCGTCCGGTTCGAGGGCAAGACGACGACCTACGGCGAGGCCAACCGTCGGGTCAACCGGTACGCCGCGGTCCTCACCGAGGCCGGCGTCACCCGTGGCGACGTCGTCGCCATCTTGTCGATGAACTGTCCGACCGACCTGTTCGTGATGCTGGCGACGGTCAAGCTCGGTGCGACCGCCGGGATGCTGAACTACAACCAGCGCGGCGAGATCCTCGATCACAGCATGGGGTTGCTCGGCGCCAAGGTGTTGGTGCACGATCCCGATTGTGCTGAGGCCTTCGACTCGATATCCGAATCTGCCCGTCCGGCAGAAGCTTTCAGCTTCGACGAGCTCGACGAAGCGGCCACCGGGCGTTCGGAGGAGAACCCGGCGGTGACCGCGGAACTGCCCGCCAAGACCAACGCGTTCTACATCTTCACCTCGGGCACCACCGGAATGCCCAAGGCCAGCATCATGAGCCACAACCGCTGGCTGGCCAACATGACCGGTATCGGCGGTCTCGCGGTCCGTCTCAAGCACAGCGACACGATGTACGTCCCGCTGCCGATGTACCACAACAACGCGCTGTCGGTGGCGCTCGGTTCGGTGCTCGCGGCAGGTGGATGCATCGCGATCGGCCGCAAGTTCTCCGCGTCGAAGTTCTGGGACGACGTCATCCTCAACCGGGCCACCGCGTTCTGCTACATCGGTGAACTGTGCCGTTACCTGCTCGCACAGCCCGAGAAGCCCACCGACCGTGAGCATTCGGTCCGTCTCATCGTGGGCAACGGCATGCGGCCCGACATCTGGGACACCTTCGTCGAGCGGTTCGGCATCGAGCGGGTCGTCGAGTTCTACGGCGCATCCGAGCTCAATCTGGCATTCGTCAATGCCTTCAGTGCCAAGCGCACCGCCGGCTTCTGTCCGTATCCCTACAAGATCGTCAAATACGACGGCGACGGTTCGCCGCTGCGTGGCTCGAACGGCCGGCTGGTCACCGCCGGCCGAGGAAAAGTCGGGCTGCTGCTGGCCCAGATCACCGAGCGGGTGCCGCTCGACGGCTACACCGACTCCGGCGAGACCGAGAAGAAGATCATCCGGGACGCCTTCAAAGAGGGCGACGCCTACTTCAACTCCGGTGACCTGGTCCGCGACCAGGGATTCGGCCACATCGCCTTCGTCGACCGCCTCGGCGACACGTTCCGGTGGAAGGGCGAGAACGTCGCCACCACCCAGGTCGAGGCCGCGCTCGACGCCCACCCGGCTGTTGCTCAGTCGGTGGCGTTCGGCGTCGAGGTACCCAAGACCGACGGCAAGGCCGGGATGGCCGCCGTGGTGCTCCGCGAGGGCGAAGACCTCGACCTGCAGGGCCTCGCCGATCATCTCTACGAGCGGCTGCCCGTCTACGCGGTTCCGCTCTTCGTTCGGGTCGTCAAAGAACTCGCCCAGACCTCGACCTTCAAGAACCAGAAGGTCGAGCTGCGCAAGGAGGGGTACACCGCCGATCACGTTCACGTGCTCTGCGGCCGCGAGAAGGGATACGTCGACTTCTACGACGAGTACCCCGATGAGGTGGCGTCGGCGAAACTGCCGAGAGGCTGATCGGTCTGTCCTCCGACACCGGCGACGGCCCTGACCAGGGCACCACAACCACGGCTGCGCACGAAGCAGGCGGGACTCTCTGTGGTCGCCGGGTGGCCACCGACCGCGCGTTGGTGATGGCCATCGTCAATCGCACCCCCGACTCCTTCTACGACGGCGGCACCGGTTTCACCGACGTCGGAGCGCAGGACCGCATCCGGCAGGCGGTCGATGAGGGCGCCGACATCATCGACATCGGTGGTGTCAAGGCCGGGCCGGGTGAGGAAGTCGACACCGCGACCGAGGCCGGGCGGGTTGTGCCGATGGTGGCGTGGGTGCGAGAGCACTACCCGAACATGCTGATCAGCGTGGACACGTGGCGGGCCGACGTCGCGGCCCGTGCATGTGAGGTCGGCGCGGATCTGATCAACGACACGTGGGCCGGTGCCGATCCCGATCTGGTGTCGGTGGCGGCCTTGCACCGGGCCGGTGTTGTGTGTTCGCATACCGGTGGGGCGGTGGTTCGTACTCGCCCGCATCGAGTGTCTTACGACGATGTGGTCGCTGAAGTGGTGTCCACATTGACCATCGCGGCCGAGCGTGCCCTTGCAGCCGGTGTGCACCGAGATTCAATCGTTATCGATCCGACGCACGATTTTGGTAAGAATACGTGGCACGGGCTCGCCCTGTTACGCCAGGTAAAAGATCTTGTTAATACGGGTTGGCCAGTACTGATGGCGCTCAGTAACAAGGATTTCGTGGGGGAGACTTTGGGTGTGGATCTCAGGCAACGGCTGGAGGGAACCCTCGCCGCGACAAGTTTGGCCGCCGAACACGGCGCCCGGATTTTCCGCGTACACGAGGTAGCCGCCACCCGTCGTGTGGTCGACATGGTTGCTGCCATAGCGGGGACGAAGTCTCCCGCCCGAACAGTCAGGGGACTCGCATGACCAACCAGCCACGTCGCGGTCGTCGTAGCGCCACCGCTTCCAACAACCGCAACAAGACCGCCGTCTGGCCGACACCCGCAGAGACCGCGGGCACGAAACGGCAGTGGGCGGCCACGCACACATGGGAACAACCCGATTGGACGATCGACGAACTGGTCGCCATGAAGGATGGACGCACCGTCTCGGTGGTGCTACCCGCGCTCAACGAGGAGGAGACCGTCGCCGACGTGATCGCCTCGATCCGTCCGCTGCTCGGCACCCTGGTGGACGAGCTGATCGTCCTCGATTCGGGGTCTACCGATGCGACTGCCGAGCGGGCGATCGCCGCGGGTGCGCAGGTGATCACCCGGGAAGAGGCGGTACCCGAACTCGAACCCGTCAAGGGCAAGGGTGAGGTGCTGTGGCGCTCGATCGCCGCGGCGACCGGCGATCTCATCGCCTTCGTCGACTCCGACCTCATCGACCCCGACCCGATGTTCGTTCCCAAGATGCTGGGTCCGCTGCTGGTCAACCCCGATATCCAGTTGGTCAAGGGTTACTACCGTCGCCCCCTGCGCTCGGGTGGCACCCAGGACGCCAACGGCGGTGGTCGGGTCACCGAACTCGTCGCGCGTCCGCTGCTCGCCTCGCAGAAGCCTGACCTGACCGCCGTGCTCCAACCGCTGGGCGGGGAGTACGCCGGTACTCGCGAACTCCTGTCCTCGGTGCCCTTCGCGCCGGGCTACGGGGTCGAGATCGGCCTGCTGATCGACACCTTCGACATGTTCGGCCTCGAGGGCATCGGTCAGGTCAACCTCGGGGTTCGGACGCATCGCAACCGGCCGCTGATCGAGCTCGGGGTGATGAGTCGGCAGATCGTCGGCACCTTGATGCGTCGCTGCGGCATCGACGATTCCGGTGTCGGTCTGACCCAGTTCACCGCCGAACCCGACGGAACCTTCACGCCGCACACCACCGAGGTCTACCTCGAGGATCGACCGCCGATGAACTCGCTGCGCACGGTCGAGGACTCCGACGAGATGGCGTCCTGACACCTCTGCTGCTGCTCGAGTTTGGCCATGGCTGTCATCCTGCAGCTGGTTGAGTAGGTCCACGCGAGCGCAGCGAGCTCGCTCGACGTTACTTAACCAGCATGTGGGTGCGTCGGGGCGGCACGATGGTGCCTCGC
This sequence comes from Actinomycetes bacterium, assembly GCA_023461275.1. Lineage (GTDB taxonomy): Bacteria > Actinomycetota > Actinomycetes > Mycobacteriales > Mycobacteriaceae > Gordonia. The sequence goes on from JAEYMI010000076.1 coordinate 123,795, forward strand.
TGATCTGACACCATGGACGGCATGCAGACGATCTTGCTCTACCTGCTGATCATGGCCGTCGTGGTGGTAGCGGTGTTCGGCGTGCTGTGGTTCGTGTTCGGTCGCGGCGAAGAACTTCCCGCACTCGACGAGAGCACCACGCTGACCCGCCTGCCTCGGGCCGGAGTCACCGGTGACGACGTCCGGGCGCTTCGATTCGCTCTGACGCTGCGCGGATACAAGCAGAGCGAGGTCGATTGGGCGCTGGAGAAGTTGGCGCGCGAGCTGGACGAATTACGTGGTGCGCTCCGTGCACTGCAGGGTCGCGAGGCCTCGCCTGTCGTCGAAGATGCAGGTGGGCGCCGAGTGGACGACACGGGGATGGTGTAGTCGGCGGAAACGATCCGGCCAGCACGTATCATGATGGGGGCACCGGTGTGTTTCGTGCGACGCGCGATCACTGGTCGCACCGTCGCGGGGCGTGGCGGTGCCCGGATGCCAAGGCTGATTTCGACGCCGCGGCGTTCGACACCGAGGCTGATTCGACACCGAGCGCCACGTGCGGCGAAGGGAGTTTGAGAATGGCGGCAATGAAGCCACGTACTGGGGATGGGCCCCTCGAAGCGGCCAAGGAAGGACGTGGAATCGTTGTCCGGATTCCGATCGAGGGTGGAGGACGTCTCGTGGTGGAACTGACCGCCGACGAAGCGTCCGCTTTGGGTGCCGAACTTCGCGAGGTCACCGGCTGACCCGGACGTCTCGCAGCGGCGCCCTCGATGGCGTCGTGGGGATTCTCCGGTGCCCGATCTGTACCGGGGTGCTGGATATGACGGGCTCGGGAGCGCTGGCGTGCGCGGCCTCCCATTCCTTTGACATCGCCCGGCAGGGTTATGTGTCGCTGCTCGACGGTCGGTCGTCGGGTCTGCGTTCGGATACCGCAGACATGGTGGCCGCACGCCGGCGCGTCCACGGTGCCGGCATCTTCGGTCCGGTCCAGACCGCGATTTGCACTGTCATCAGCGAATCGGTCGCGCGCAGTGGAGTGGGCGGCACCGGGACGATCCTGGATGCCGGAGCCGGCACCGGTGACTATCTCGCCGCGGTACTCCGTGCGGTGCCGACGGCACGTGGCATCGGTATCGACCTGTCGAAATACTGCGCGCGGGCCATCTCCCGGTCGAATGAGCGTGCCGCGGCCGTCGTTGCCGACATCTGGCGCGACATCCCGATCGTCGATGACGGTGTGGACGTGGTGTGCTCGGTGTTCTCGCCGCGCAATCTCGGCGAGTTCGCGCGCATCCTGGCTCCCGGCGGACTGATCGTCGCGGTGACACCGCAGCCCGGTCATCTCGCCGAGATCGGTGCACCCATGGGAATGCTCGGTATCGACGCCGGCAAGGACGACCGACTGCGGGATGATCTGTCGAACCACGCCGAGGTCGTCGAGCAACGGCCGATCGAATACCGGGTGGAGCTCGATGCCCAGCAGGTCTGCGACATTGTGGCCATGGGGCCCAACGCTTTTCATCAGTCGCAAGTGCAGATCGCCGGTCGCGCCGAGGAACTCGCGGCTCGCAGCGGCGGCGTTGTGTCCGTGACGATCTCGGTGTCGCTCACCCTCGCGCGTCGCTGAGTCGCGCGTGCCGGCGAAGTCCGATCAGTGCGAGACCGACTCATACACCGCCAGGGTTTGTCCGGCGATGGCCCCCCAAGAGAATTCGTCGGCGGCGCGTTCACGTCCGGCCACCCCCATTGAGGTCGCCTCGCTCGGATTGTCGACCACTGCGTTCACCGCGTCGGCCAGGGCGTGCTCGAACGTCGTCGGATCGGCCGGATCGTAGGGGACCAATCGTCCAGTCACCCCGTCGCGGACCACCTCAGGTATGCCGCCGACCGCCGACGCGACGACCGCGGTACCGCAGGCCATCGCCTCCAGGTTGACGATGCCGAGCGGTTCGTACACCGAAGGGCAAACGAATGTCGCTGCCGCGCTGAGTATTTCCCTGATTCGAGGAAGCGGGAGCATCTCGCGAATCCAGTAGACGCCGTCGCGGGTCGCCGAGAGATCCGCGACGGCTGCTTCGATCTCGGCGCCGATCTCCGGGGTGTCCGGCGCACCGGCACACAGTACCAATTGGATCGACGGGTCGAAGCGGTGCGCGGCGGCTACCAGATGGGCGACCCCCTTCTGGCGCGTGATGCGGCCGACGAAGGCGACGATCGGACGGTTCGGGTCGACCCCGAGTGCGCTCAGCGTCGATTCCGGTCCGAACGGATCGTCGACCGGAAACCACGCCGTGGTGTCGATTCCGTTGCGCACCACGTGCACTCGCTCAGGATCGAGTCGCGGGTAGGTGGCGATGACGTCGGCGCGCATCCCGGAACTGACGGCGATGACCGCATCGGCGTACTCGACCGCGTTGCGTTCGACCCAACTCGAGACGCGGTAGCCGCCGCCGAGCTGCTCGGCCTTCCACGGCCGCATCGGCTCGAGCGAGTGGGCGGTCACGACGTGTGGGACGCCGTGCAATTGGGCTGCCAGATGTCCTGCGAGGCCGGTGTACCAGGTGTGTGAGTGCACCAGGTCGGCGTCGTGGGCGCCGACGGCCATCCGTAGATCGGCCGACAGAGTGGTGATGGCCGCGTTGGCTCCCGCCAGACCGGGGTCGGGGTGATAGACGAACGCCGTGTCGCGGTCGGCGCCCATGCAGTGGACGTCGACGTCGGCCAGTGCGCGCAGATGCCGGACCAGCTCGGTGACGTGTACTCCGGCGCCGCCATAAACCTCGGGTGGATACTCCCGCGTCATCATCGCCACCCTCATGGCGACGACGCTAGTGGCAACCCGGCGAGTTCGCCATCGCAGTGGCCGAACATGGGTGGTGAGTGGGTTTGGACAAACGTGCGCGCTGATGTCTGATTCATCTGGCCTCCGGCGCAATTCGCGGTTAAGTTGGCAATTGTGAGATCTCAGCCGCACGTGCTCGGAATCGTCCTCGCCGGCGGCGAGGGGAAACGTCTCTACCCCCTGACGATGGACCGTGCGAAACCAGCGGTGCCGTTCGGCGGTGCCTACCGCCTCATCGACTTCGTCCTGTCGAATCTGGTCAACGCCGGATACGAACGGATATGCGTGCTGACACAATACAAGTCGCATTCGCTCGACCGTCACATCTCGCAAACCTGGTGGACGTCGGGATTTCATGGCGAGTACATCACCCCGGTCCCGGCCCAACAGCGACTGGGCAAGCGGTGGTACACCGGCAGCGCCGATGCGATCTTCCAATCGATGAATTTGATTCACGACGAACAACCCGAATACATCGTGGTGTTCGGTGCCGATCACGTGTACCGCATGGACCCCTCGCAAATGGTCGAGGCGCACATCGAATCCGGCGCGGAGGTCACCGTTGCCGGCATCCGCGTGCCCCGGGCGGAGGCCACGGCATTCGGCTGCATCGACTCCGACGAATCCGGTCGCATCACCCGATTCCTGGAGAAGCCGAAGGATCCGCCCGGCACGCCCGACGACCCGGATGCCACCTTCGCATCGATGGGCAACTACGTCTTCACCACCCAGGCGCTCATCGACGCGATCACCGCCGATGCCGCCGACGTCGACTCCGACCACGACATGGGCGGCGACATCATTCCGGCCTTCGTCGACCGAAATGCCGCCTATGTCTACGACTTCAAGGACAACGAGGTACCCGGCGCCACCGAACGCGACCAGGGGTACTGGCGCGACGTGGGAACACTCGACGCCTTCTACGACGCCCACATGGATCTGGTCTCGGTGCACCCGATCTTCAACCTGTACAACCAGCGCTGGCCGATCCGCGGTGAGACACACAACCTGCCACCGGCCAAGTTCGTGCACGGCGGGAGCGCGATGGATTCGGTGGTCGGTGCCGGTTGCATCATCTCCGCGGCGACGGTGAGTACGTCGGTGCTGTCGCGCAACGTGATGATCGAGGACGGCGCGACGGTGGAGGGCAGTGTCCTGATGCCCGGCGCGCGCGTGTGCAAGGGTGCGGTGGTGCGTCGGGCCATTCTGGACAAGAACGTGATCGTCGGTGAGGGGCAAACTCTCGGCGTCGATCTCGAGGCCGACCGTGACAAGTATTCGATCTCGGCCGGCGGTGTGGTCACCGTCGGTAAAGGTATTCGAGTCTGATCGATGTTCGCTGCGCTGACCGGGCTGGGTCTGTCGGCCGCGGCCGGACTCAACGCCTACATCCCGTTCCTGATCGTGGCGCTGTTCAACAAGTTCACCGAAGTTCTGACGTTGCCGCAGGGATATGAGTGGATCTCGTCGTGGTGGTCCATCGGGATCGCGACCGCACTGCTGGTGTCGGAGGTGGTTCTGGACAAGATCCCGGCCGTCGACACCGTCAACGACGCGGTCGGCACGTTTGTCCGCCCGAGTGTCGGCGGCGTGATCGGTGCGGCCACCCAGGCGGCCGGATCGCTGGACAACGCCGGCTTCATGCGCGACAACCCGTGGATCGGCGCGATCGGTGGTGTCGTGGTCGCCGGCTTGGTGCACAGCGGGAAGATGGCGGTGCGGCCGGTGGCCAACGTCTCCTCCGGTGGTGTCGCGGCTCCGGTGCTGTCCACCGTCGAGGACGCAACATCGTTGGGGCTGAGCCTGATCGCGCTTCTGCTCCCGCTGTTGGTCATCGTCGTACTGGTGGCGCTGGTTTACGTCGGATGGCGGGTGGTGGCTCGCTCACGACGTCTCATGGGCAAGCGAAGAACTGCCGGCTGAGGCGCCCGCGCTCCATCACCGACTGCCGGATCAACCGAATGCGGCAAGTCCTCGCTCGATGAGCACCGGGATCGATTCGGGGTCGGTGTCGGCGGGGAGAGCGTCAACCGGCCACCAGGCCAGGTCGACGGACTCGTCGCTGCGCACGATGTCCGGCAGTTCGTCGCCGCTGCGTCCGGCGGCGATCGCGGCGAACCGCACGTCGAGATGGCGGGTGGGCACCCCGAGCGAGCAGGTGATCGGATGGGTGTGCAGGTGCACGGGTGTCGATGTCAGGGTCAGATCGCCGAGACCCGACTCCTCGGCCGCCTCACGCGCGGCGGCATCGGTGATGGACGCGTCGTCTTCTTCGCAGTGACCGCCGAGCTGGATCCAGGCGCCGACCCGCGGATGCAGCGTCAGGAGCACGAAGCGCAGTGTCGCATCGAAGATGATGGTCGATGCCGTCAGGTGTCCCGATGCCGAACGGCGAAGGCACGCATCAGGATTGGCGGCCAGGAAGGCGAGGTAGGTGTGGCGTAGTGAATCCTGATCGGCATCGTGGGCGGTCCAGGAACTCAGCACGTCGACAGCTGAGCGGTGCAGGGAGGTCTCAGTCTGAGAGGTCTCGGCCAGGGAGGTCTCGGTCTGGGGTTTCATCGTTCGATCACCAATCCGGTCGGGTCGGCCGGGGCGCGGAGGGGGTTGCCCGCGGCGCCGTCGTCTGCGGCGTTGTTGTCTCCGGCGTTGTCGGCGCCGTAACCGATGGCGACGGCACCCAGTGGTTCCCACATCTCGTCGAGGTCGAGGATCGCTCGGACGGTGTCGGCGGCGAAGATCGTCGATCCGATCCAGCAACTACCGACGCCCCGCACCGACAACGCGACCAGTAGCGCGTTCACCGCTCCACCGGCCGCCACGGTGAACATGGTGTGCTCGCAGGCATTTCGACGATCGTCGGGGTAGTGGTGGGCGCCCTCGGTTACCAGGAACGGGATCACCACCTCCGGCGCGTCGAACAGGATCTGTCCGCGGCGTAGGCGTTTGTCGACCGACTCCGGCGTCTTGCCGTCGGCCACCAGATCCTGCTGCCAGCGTTCGGTCATCGCCGCGAGCAGGGCGTGGCGCAGGTCGGGATCGCGTAACCACAGGAACCGCACGGGGTGCGTGTGGTGCGGCGCGGGTGCGGTCAGTGCGTCGGCGAAGGCCGCGCGCAGCAGCTCGGGCGCGACGGTCTCGTCGGTGAACGAGCGCACCGACCGTCGGGTGAGCAAGGCCTCTCGACGGCCCTGTTCGATGGCCTCCGCGGTGCCCAGCCGGAACAGGTCCTCCTCGGCTGGGCGTACGAGATCGGCTGCGCGAGAACCATCGTCGACCGGCCGCAGACCGCGGACGATGGCCACCGGCACTCCGTCGAGCTTGCCTTTCACGAGGTCGGCGGCGGCGGCGATCTCGTCGGCGACGGCGATGTCGGTGACGATCAGCGGGTTGCCGTAGGCGTCGACTGCACCTTCGTAGGGGTGGCTCACCCGAATGCCCGCGGCGCCGATCGCGACGTCGGTCTGGCCGGTGCGCCACGCCCGGCCCATGGTGTCGGTGACGATGACGGCCACGTCGAGTCCGGTGAGCTCTGCCAGAGAAGTGCGCAGCCCGGCGGCCGATGCGTCGGGATCGCTTGGCAGCAGTGCGATCTGATCGGTGGCGACGTTTGAGCCGTCGACACCGGCGGCCGCTTGAACGAGCCCATTGCGGTTCTCGGTGATCAACGTGCGGTTCTTGCGGGCCAGCACCCGCACCGATTCGGCCTCGACGAGCTTGCGGCGCAAGGCATCCCGCTCGTCGGGGTCGGTCGGGGCGGGCACCATGCGGCCTTCGGTCTTGGAGAACACCTTGCTGGTGACCACGACGACGTCCCCAGTCTGCAGGGCAGGTGCCCGATCGATGATCGCCGTGGCCACGTCGGAATCGGTGGTGAACTCACCGAGCCCGAGAACCGGAATGATCTCGATGCCGCCCGGCGCACGGTGATCGGTTGGCGCCCAGGCGTTGTCGTCGGCCACGGTCACCGACCGCTGCCGATGTCGACCGATGGGGTGGCCACGCCGACGAGTGCGCAGGCGTCGCGCACCATCTGGGCGGTTCGCACCGGATCCGACATCAGCAGCGGAGCGGATCCGGTTGCCATGCCGTCGATCTGCGCGTGGTCGCCCTCGGCCACGAGCCAGCCGTCGAGGATGCCGTTGGCGCTGCGGGCGCCGTAGTGTGCGCCGATCGCCTCGGCGGTGGTCTCGACGCCGATGACGCTGAGGCACTCGTCGGCCATGCCGCGTAGCGGCCGATTGTCGATCACCGGTGAGATGCCCACGACCGGCGCGGTGGTGGTGCGCAGCGCGGCTCGGATGCCGGGGACGCTGACGATCGCGCCGACACTGACGACCGGGTTGCTGGGGGCTATGAGCACCACGTCGGCGTCGTTGATCGCGTCGATGACGCCGGGTGACGGTGTGGTGTCATCGGATCCGACCTGAGCGAAACCGAAGGTGGGGATCTTCGCTCGGTGGCGCACCCACCATTCCTGAAAGTGGATCGCGATCCGCTCGCCGTCTTCGCCATCGGGTTTGGCGACCACCACGTGTGTCTCGTGGCGTTCGTCGGTGGCCGGCAACAGACGAACCCCGGGCTGCCATCGACGGCACAGTGCCGCCGTCACGTCGGAAAGTCTGTACCCGGCATCGAGCATCTGCGTCCGGATGAGGTGCGTTGCGAGGTCGCGGTCGCCGAGTCCGAACCAGTCGGGGTCGGCACCGTAGGCGGCCAGTTCTTCCTTGGCGTGCCATGTTTCGTCGCGGCGTCCCCACGCGCGATCGGGGTCGATACCGCCGCCGAGGGTGTACATGCAGGTGTCGAGATCCGGGCAGATCCGCACGCCGTGCATCCAGGCGTCATCGCCGACGTTGACGATCGCGGTGATCTCGTGCGCACCCGGCTCCGCCGGGCCCTGCGGATTGGCCCGGTCCTGCGGGTGTGCTGTGTCCTGCTGTGGTGGCGGAAAAGGGGTGGGCCCGAGCAACTCCCGGACACCGGCGAGAAATCGGGCGCCGCCGACGCCACCGACGAGAACGGTCACCTTCACAACGACCTACTGTAGCGGGGGCGATCGAGGTCGACCCCGCGCGGCCATGGTCGCCCCCACGGGCGGCTGCCGACGCTGTCGCCGCAGCGTTTACCATTGTCGCGCAGAGAGCGTGGGGGAATCACATGACTGTGAGTTAGTCGACGCGCGTGGCGTCACCGTCGTGTCGCAAAAGTGTCGTCGCGAGTGTCGGTGGTATGAAGGAATCTTTCTCTCGAACTTGACCGCGAGCCCTAGTTCCGTGTCTAATCACAACAGTGTCATTCCGGATTTGGGATCGAGAATCACTGAACGGCAAGGCTTTCGATCATTTGTTCGAAGACGGATGGGTGGAGCGCCCGGACACCAAGGTGAAGCTCGAACCGATGTGCAGCTCGAACCGATGTGAAGCTCGAAATGTGCCAGAAGCTCGATGTGTGCCAGAGGTATCAAGGCATGGCATAGGCGCCGTGCGTGTTGACCGTCCAGACCCGTGAACGAACTTCCCGAACAGGAGGCGCCGAGATGGCATTGGAAAATCCGATCGGCAATCCCCTTGGATCGCAAGGCAATCCGGATCGCGACCGAATCGACCTCGTCGGCTACCCGATGGGTGTCAATCCCATTGGTGCAGTGGATGATTCGAGCGTCGTCCTCGGTGATCCCGATCTCGACGGCGACCCCCATTCCGACGGTGACGATTCCGCGGACTGGCCGTCGCGCCCGCATCTGTCCTTGGTTCCCAACGACTTCGACGATCTCTTCGACGCCGTCGAGGAGCAGTGGCAGGACCGGGCCCTGTGCGCCCAGACCGACCCCGAGGCATTCTTCCCGGAGAAGGGTGGATCCACCCGGGAGGCCAAGCGCATCTGCCAGGGCTGCGAGGTCAAGGCCGAATGCCTCGAGTACGCCCTGCACAAGGATGAGCGGTTCGGCATCTGGGGCGGTCTGTCCGAGCGCGAACGCCGCCGCCTCAAGCGCGGCATCATCTGACGCTGTCCCAAGCTGAATCGGCCTGAGTCCGACGCCGTCCGACTCAGGCGCGCTCCACGTCAGGCAATTTCAGACCCCGCGTTTATTCCGGACCCCGGTCGACGGTGTCCTCGTCGAGTCCCAGGTGTGTTGCCACCTGCTGGACCAGTACTTCATGCACGAGCTCCAACAGATCAGCGCCACGCTTGGCGCGACTCTCGAGGGGCCTGCGAAACAGGATGATCTGCGCGCGCGTCGCGTTGCCGCGTACATCGATACCTGCCGGGATCAGCCGGGCCAGCGGAACGGCGCCATCGGCGGTCACTTCTTCGGGCCACTGCACCGCGTCCGGGTCTCGCGGCAGTAGTCGTGGGATCTCGTCGACGGCGATGTCGAGGCCGGCGAGCTGATCGTGCCAGGCCGAGTCGATATCGGCGAAGGCTTCCAGTGCCACCGCGTCGAAGGCGTCGGATCGGCTGTTCCATGCCGGCACGAACTGCGGCAACAACGGTGATCGAAGCCCGCGGCCCCGGCGGTCACGCGTCCTGAGACGCCTGGTGCTCGCACTGGCTCGCACGTGGGCCTCGGTGACCGGCCGCCGCTCGGGTCGCGGCGGTTTCGGACGTGAGCCATCCAAACGCATGGCCGAAGTGTATGAGGGAGACCATCGATCTGTCGCGTGGGCGTCGAGATGAGCGTGTCGCGGTGCGCTCGAGGTCCGGGCGCGGGATAACCTCGTGGGCGTGAGGCTTCCCCGACAGTGCTGCCGGCCCGGCTGTGCCCGTGCCGCGGTCGCGACGTTGACGTTCGTCTACGCCGAATCAACGGCAGTGGTCGGCCCGTTGGCGACCACCGACGAGCCGCACTCGTGGGATCTCTGCGATGACCACGCCCGACGCATCACCGTGCCGCGCGGCTGGGAGATGCTGCGCAGTGAAAGCGGGTTCTCCGCGCCGGTCTCCGACGATTACGAGCTCACCGCACTTGCCGAAGCGGTTCGCGAGGCCAGTGGTGGCCGGCCGGCGGCGTCGAATCGGGTCGGGGCTCATCGGCGCGACGACGCGCTGGCGTTCGACACCGTCGACGACGACCTGCCCCGGCCGCGGGCACCGCGCCCCGCCGACGCCACGCCGCGCGGCCCGATCGCCGACGATGCCTATCGGCGCGCCGCTGCGGCGTCACGGCCACGCTCTGCCCGCCGTGGTCACCTTCGCGTGCTGCCGGACCCGGTTGACTGACTTCGGCCCCGTCGGGTCCGACCCGAGTGAGTTCGAAGCAGTGCGTCGCGGGTTGCAACGCTAGGCTGGTGGGCATGATTACCGGTGTCCCTGGCCTCGACGACGTCGAGGATCTGATCGCCGCTGATCGCGACGGACTACTGCATTCGGCGGCCTTGGCCGGTGCCCAGGCGCGGTCGGTGGCCGAGGCGGTCTCCGAGGGTGTTCTGGACGTTCTGGGCGGGCTGCGTCCGCGTAGCGTCGTCATCGTTTTCGGCTCCACCGCCACGGCCAGGTCGGCAGCTGAGCTGGTGATCGCGACCATCGCCGGTCGGATCGACGTGCCGATCGTCGCCGCACCCACGCTGCCGGGCTGGATCGGTCCGCTCGACGTCGTCGTCATCGCCGGCGACGACGCCGGAGACATGGCGCTGGCCGATGCCGCGGCGCGCTCGGTGCGCCGCCGGGCAGAAGTCGTCGTCGTCGCACCGTTGGAAGGTCCGCTACGAGATGCGTTGTTGGGCAACGGTATCGACCTGTCGCCTCGGCTCCGGGTGGATTCGCGGTTTCGGATGATCGGATTCGTTTGTGCGTTGGTCGCGGTGCTCGGTTCGCTCACCGAAGTCCGCTTCACAGGTCGGTCGCCGGATCTCTCGGCGCTCGCCGACCGGCTCGACGAGGAGGCGGCCTCGGGCCATCCCGGCCGGGAGACCTTCCACAACTCCACAAAGCTGCTCGCCGGACGATTCGGCAGCGGCACCCCGGTGATCGCCGGTGACAGTCCGGCGGGCTCGGTGGTGGCCGAACACAGCGCACGGCAGTTGTTTGCTGTCTCCGGAATTGTCTGCGCCACAGCGAATCTCGTCGGTGCGGTGCAGGTCGTGAGGGCAGCGGCGGAGCGTACCGGGGTCGGCGTCGAGGACGCCATCTTCTACGATCCGGAATTCGACGGTCCGCCCCCTGCGACGGTGCCGAGGGTCTTCGTCGTCACCACCAGCCGCCGTGAGTGGACCACGCGGCAGCGCGTCGCGGCACTCGGTGATGTCGAGATCATCACCGCCGATGCTGAGGCGGCCCCGGCGGATCCGGCGGGCGCGGCGGTGGGTGTCGGCGACGAGCCGTCGGTGGACTCGCCCGCCGAATTGACGTCATTGTTGTTGGCGCTGTTACGAATCGAGATGGCAGCGGTGTACCTACGGTTGATCGGGAAGTGACCTTGGCGGCAATCCTGGAAGGTGTTGTTCGGCCGTATGCGTGGGGCTCGCGAACCGCGATCGCCTCGCTGCGTGGCAAGCCCGTGCCGTCACCGCATCCGGAGGCCGAACTCTGGTTCGGCGCCCATCCCGGTGGTCCCGCGGTCTGCATCGACGCCGGGGAGACCCGAACCGATCTGCCCGGGACCGATCCGCTTCGGACCGATCTGTTGAGCCGCATCGAGGCCGACCCGGTCGCGAACCTCGGGGCGGTGAGCGTCGCCGAGTTCGGCGGTCGGCTACCGTTCCTGCTCAAGATCCTCGCCGCTGCCGAACCGTTGTCGCTGCAGGCCCACCCCAGCTCCGAACAGGCACGTGAGGGATTCGCCCGGGAGAACGCCGCCGGTCTGCCGGTGGACGCCTCCAACCGCAACTACCGGGATCCGTGGCACAAACCCGAATTGATCGTGGCGCTCACCGAATTCGATGCGCTTGCGGGTTTCCGGTCGCCGGCGCGCACCATCGAACTGATGCGTGAGCTGCAGGTCAGCGAGCTCGACCGGTACCTGGGGATGCTCGTCGGGCAACCCGACGCCGAGGGGCTGCGTGCGCTGTTCACCACCTGGCTGACGCTGCCGGAGTCGGCGATCGGCGTGCTGGTACCCGCGGTGCTGAACGCGGCGGTCAATGTGCTCGGCGCCGGTGGCGGCAGCTTCGACGCCGAACTGCGGACCGTGCTGGAGTTGGGGGAGCGCTATCCCAACGATCCCGGCGTGCTTGCGGCGATGTTGCTCAACCGGGTGCGGTTGCAGCCCGGTCAGGGTCTCTACCTGCCTGCGGGCAACCTGCACGCCTACCTCGACGGGACCGGCGTGGAGATCATGGCGAACTCCGACAACGTGTTGCGCGGTGGTCTGACGCCCAAGCACATCGATGTACCCGAGCTGCTGCGTGTGCTGGACTTCTCGCCGGTCGAGGAGGCGGATCTGACACCGACCATCCGGACGGTCGGTGCCGAACGCGTCTATCTCACGCCGGCACCGGAATTCCGGTTGTCGCGGGTGGAACTCGACGGCACCGGGCTGCGGCACGCGTCGTCGATCTGCTTCGACATGCCCGGGCCGCAGATCCTGGTGGTGCTGACCGGCTCGATCGAGGTACGCCCGGTGGGGGAGACCCCGTTCGTCGTCGCGTCCGGGCAGGCGGCGTGGCTGTCCGACGCCGATCCGGACGTGGTCATTCGCGCGGCGTCCTCGCGGGCGGTGTTCTTCCGTGCGCGGGTACCTGTCGGCGCCGACGTGGTGGTTCCGGAGCAGTCGGTTTCCGGTGCCGACGGGTTCGGGCAGTTCAGTAGCTGATCGAGCCCCGCGCCGGGCTCGGCGTTTCCGGGGCGTCGGTGTATCCACCGATGAACGTCCACTCGTCGGGTGTGGCGACCATGGTGACGTGTTCACGTTCAGTCGCGGTGATCACCGAAATATCCTGCGGCGAGCGAGGATTCTGACGCAGGATGACCGTCGCGTCGGGCACGAGCTGACCGATCCGCGGATCTCCCGGTGCCAGGACGACGATGTGGGTGGTATTGCTGTCCGGTGCCGGTCCGGTCATGCCGTCGAAGACGACCACACGGTGGCCGGGCTCCTGCTGGATGCGGTCGACCGACAGGCACAGCAGTCGGGTATCGCCGACCGTGGCGATCAGATGCTGCCACTGGCGCGGGCGCACGGTGTGGACGGTGACCGATGCGCCGATGGCGATGGCGCGCAGGATCACCTGGGCGACAAGGTGCATACCGGCCGCGATGGCCACCGATCGGACGTCGTGTCCGAGCAGCGGGACCGCAACCGCGCGGCCGTAGTGGTCGGCGCCGACCAGCTGTCCGCAACCACCTGCGGGCAAGGACAGGCCGTCCAGGAGTTCGGCCGCGTCGGCACCGTAAACCGCGGGGAGTTCACGATCGATCCGGGTCGGGAACAGCAGGGGTACGCCGGCGGTCACGGCGTCGAACTGGCGACCCGCCATGGCGGTCAGTCCCTCCGGCCACGACGCCAGAGTGCGTCCGCCCGAGGGCAATTCGTTGACACGCACGATGCCGCTGACCACCAGGGTGCCGACGTCGTCGTGCCGTAGGCGTAGCGCCACCGTCGCAGACAGCACCGAGCTGACCCAGATCTCGGACAGTAGCGCCGTCAGCGCGCTGGAGGTGAGGGCCTCGGCGTTGACTGCGGCGCTGCGCATCCGCAGCGGCCCGCAGGTCACCGATTCCCACTTCTCCTCGGCATCGTCGAGGTTGACGCCCTCGACGAGTTGGGAAGTGACCGAGGTGATCTCGGCGGCGCTGAGCACCGAAACCGACAATCCGTTCTCGGCCAGCCGCTGAGCCACCCGGCGCGTGGTGATCGTCGCCGTGCGCAGCGCACCCACTGCGCCACCACCGCGCCGGGCCACCGCGTCGGGACAGTCGAGCGGGTTGAGCCGCAGGATCACCAGGACCGAACGATGTGCGGTCGCCGGAAGCGGCCCCAGCGTGCGGTGATAGCTCTGGGGGATGGGTCCGGTTCCCCAGGTGCGGACGCCGTGGCTGACGACGTCGATGGAGCTCAGCGGAATGTCGAAGGGGTTGATGCACTCGGCCAGGGCTGCCAGCGGAATCAGCTGGTCGGCGGGGTCGCTGGCCTGCGACTCCCCGGGAGTGAGCCGGGTCAGGTGTGGTGTGCCCGGCGCCACGCGGACCACGGTGACCAGCGTGTCGTCGACCCAGCGGGCGCCGATGACGTCAGCCGCACCGAGCGCGCGGTGCCCGCGCCCGCCGGCTCCGGTGCGATGCGCGGTACCTGTTCGCGCGGCGGCCGTGCGGTCGGTGGCCGACCCGATGGGGATGTCGAACGGGACGGGGGCCAGATCAGTGGCGCGTCTGCGCGCCCGCGCCCAACGAAAACCTATCCGCCGGAAAGCTTTTCCCACGAGGGATCGTCGCGGACCGATACTCATCAGCAGCGGCGCGATCAGTGCGGCGACGAGTATCGCGATCCAACCCATCCGGTGGTCGGTGCGCCACCAGATGATGAGCCCGATCGCCAGGATGATCTCGATGATGACCAGGGATTGCAGGGAGAGGCCACGTCGAGGCCCCGGTCCGCGCCGCGCCGACCTGGCCGGGGTGCGCCGCGCGGGTGGCGTCGCGTCGTCCCGGGAGTCGATACGTTCGGGGACACGTTGGGAGGTGGTCGTCACGCCGCCGATCCCCCTGCTCGTCGAGTCGGGGCGCTGGACGCGGTCGTCTGCCGACACCACCGTCGGCCGCCCCCGAATTGGGTATCGGTTAATCTACTACGGCGCCCAACCGGCTGTGGCATGCGTCCGCCGGGCACGCGTCGGGTGAGGAGATCGGGCGGAAGGGGGCGGCGTGGCACGGCAGCTGACCACCAAGGCGCAGGTCAACGGATATCGCTTCCTTCTTCGTCGGCTCGAACATGCGCTGGTACGTCGCGACGTACGCATGCTGCACGATCCGATGCGCTCGCAGATCCAGGCACTCCTGGTGGGGTCGGTCATCGGCCTGTTGCTCCTCGGCGGATGCGGGGTGTGGGGCCTGGTCAAGCCGCAGGGATCGGTCGGTGACGCGAAGATCGTCGTCAGCAAGGACGGCGGTGGCAACTATGTACTTCTCGACGACACGCTGCACCCGGTTCTCAATCTCGCCTCGGCTCGGCTGATCACCGGCAGCAGCGAGACGCCCAAGACCGTCAGCGACGGCAAGCTGACCGGGTACCGGCGGGGACCACTACTCGGAATCCCCGGCGCTCCCGCAGCGCTCAACGGCTCGGCCCATGCCGGGACGTCGACATGGACGGTGTGTGATTCGTCGACGGTGTCGGCGGAGGTCTCCGGAGAGTCGGTCGAGCTGGCCGTCATCGGCGACACCCCGGTCCTGGGGTCCGGAGTGGATCGTGCGGCGTCGGATAAGGCCTTGCTGGTCCGCTCGGCCGGCAAAACCTTCCTCGTCTACGACGACGACTCGACGCCGGTGCGGGCCGAGGTCGATACGAAGAGCGTGCCGGTGATGCGGGCGCTCGGACTGGAGAACGCGACCCCTCGCGACATCAGCACCGGGCTGCTCAACGCCATCGGCGAGGTCGAGCCGTTGACGGTGCCCGCCATCGACGACGCCGGTAAGCCGTCGACCAGCGTGCCCGGGTCGACGATCGGTTCGGTGGTGCGCACGGTGGGAATCAACGATCAGACGAGCTACTTCGTGGTGCTCGGTGACGGCACCCAGCAGATCAGCGAAGCGACCGCGGAAATCCTGCGCCTGGCCGACCGGGCCGGCGCCGCGCCGGTGAAGACGGTTGCCCCGGGCGCGATGGCGGCCTCGCCGAGCGCGGTGAAACTCCCCATCGACAGGTTCCCGGCTCGTCGTCCGACGCTGCTCGCATCGTCGTCGGATCCGGTTGTCTGCCAGTCGTGGACGCGAAGCCGGGACAACTCCGCGGCGAAGACCGAACTGCTGGTCGGGCGACGACTTCCACTGGGTGACGGTGCCACACCGGTCGCGGTTTCCTCCGCCGACGGTTCGGGGCCCGGTGTCGACGAGGTGTACCTGCGACCGGGTTCGGGTGAGTACATCCAGGTGACCGGCGCCGAGGCCGACAGTACGCGGGCCGAATCCCGGTTCTATGTGAGCGATTCGGGAGTGAAGTTCGGCATTCCGGACGCGGCCACCGGCAGCGTGCTCGGGCTCGGCGACAGTCCGTCTCCGGCACCGTGGTCGATGGTGTCGCTGCTGGTCTCGGGGCCCACGCTGTCGCGCGCGAACGCGTTGGTCTCCCATGACGCCATCGCACCCGACAGCGAGGGGCGCGGGATCAGCCCACCGTCGGGTGCGGCGCCGGCGAACTGAAGTTCGAGCCCGCCGGGCCGCCCGATCCGGTACCGCTCAGGACGTGAGGGGCCCGCCGACGATGTTGGCGACGATGCCGCCGATGATGCGTTCGCCGTCCTCGTGACGTAGTTCCTCGTACCACGCGGCGGTCTTCTCGGGGTCCTTCGCGTGCGTCACGTCGCATCGCTTACGCGCCCGCAGCACCAGGTCTCCGGCGCGTTCGGCCCGGGACGACTCGTACTGTGCCAGGGCGGCATGGACATCGTCGGGATTGTCGGTGAAGGCGAACTGCAGCGCGACCGCATCCTCCATCGCCGAGCAGCCGCCCTGCCCGATGTCGGGGGTGGTGTTGTGCGCGGCGTCGCCGAGTACCGCCACCCGGCCTTTGACCCAGGTGTGGAAGGGGTCGAGATCCAGGATCTCCACCCGGTTGGTCGTTTTCGGGTCGAGCTTCTCGATGAGTGTCTGCACGCCGGGTGCCCATCCGGCGAATTCCTTGGTGAGCACCTCGCGGGCGGTACCGCGTTCGAACGGCACACCTTCGGGCATCGGCACGTCGAAGAAGAAGTAGAAGCGGTTGTCGGCGATCGGCATGGCCGAGACGCGCTTGCCGTCGCCGACGTAGGTGGTCCATTCGGTCGCCGGGCTGACCGCCTCGTCGACCTCGACGAGGCCGTTGAAGTTGACGTAGCCGGCGTATCGACGCTCCACGGGGCCGCCGAGGACGTACTCGCGGGTCAGTGACTTGGCGCCGTCGGCACCGATGACGACGTCAGCGGAGACGGTGGTGCCGTCGGCGAATTCGACTGTCGCGGCGTCGGTTCCGTCAGTGACCGAGACCATTTTCATGCCGAAGTGGATGTCGTCGAAGCCGTAGGCGTTCATCAGCATGAGCTGGAGTTCGGCTCGTGCGACCGGATACGGGCGTTGGCCGACCTCTTCGATCAGTGGCGCCATACTGAAGCGGCACATGGTTTCTCCGGTGAGCCCGTCGATGTAGGACATCGTGTCGACGATGCCGCCGAGCGCCGCGGTTTCCTCCTCGAGGCCGAGGTAGTTCAAACACTTGACCCCGTTGGACCACACCGAGATCGCCGCACCCACCGGTTTATTCTCGGTGACCTGCTCGTAGACCTCGACGTCCACGCCGATCTTCTTCAGCGCGATGGCTGCACTGAGGCCTCCCATACCGGCACCGATGATCACTGCTTTCACGTCCCACACCCTTCTGTCGCCTCGATTTTCCAAGGCTAGGACGGATGGGGTGATCGCGCGCGTCGGAGCGGGGGACCCGGGTGGACGTGCGCTCAGCGCACACCGGCAACCATGGTGCGCACCATGGTTTCCCACTGATCGGCGATGGTCGTGATGTCCACGCCGACCGACGTGGTGAAGTGGTGCACCGACGCCGCGCTCAGTGGCGCCTGGATCGCGATCGCGGTGATGTCCACCTGCGGGCCGAATCCCAACTGCCGCAGCAAGATCTGGACGTGTTGGGTGGAACTTCGGGAGACCGGGTGATCCAGGAAGTCGCCGCCGGCGGCGCCCGCTTCGAGTAGCAGGTCGAGGTGATCGACGGTCTGCTTGAGGCGTGCGCGGCCGTAGGCGAGCAACCGCTCCAGCGGCGGCGCGCCGGGGCCGAGGGGCTCGGGTCCGGAAAGGTAGGCCTGCTGGAGTCCTGATTCGGAATGGTCGAGCAGCGCCATCATCAGACCGGTCCGGCTGCCGAAACGTCGGAACACCGTTCCCTTACCGACGCCCGCCTCGCGCGCGACGGCATCCATGGTGACCGCGGCCGGCCCCTTGGTGTCGATGAGGTGTTGAGCGGCGGCCAGGAGCAGGCGTCGGTTGCGTGCGGCGTCGGCGCGCTCGGTGTCGGATCGTCCCGACGACACTGCCCCGGACATGCCCGGACCCGTCGACAGCGGGATCTGGCCTGCGGGGATGTGGTCGGAGTTCGACACGTGATGAGCCTAACGCTTGACATGAAACCGGAATCAATCGGACTGTAGTCCGGTTACTAGTATCCGTCATCGATCCACGTCGTGGCCAATCGCCACGCTGACTGTGAGGAAGAGCAATGACCCAGGGAACAACCGAGATCGTCGCGTTGGTGGGAAGTCTGCGCCGCGCCTCGATCAACCGTCGCCTCGCCCAGGTGGCCGCCGACAACGCCCCGTCGGGCGTACACATCACCGTCGTCGACGACCTTGGTCTGCTGCCGTTCTACAGCGAGGACGTCGATCCCTCGACGTCGCCGGATGTGAGCGAGGTGGACGCCAATGTACAGCGGCTGCGCGACGCCGTTACCGCCGCCGACGCGGTCCTGGTGGTCACCCCGGAGCACAACGGAACCATTCCGGCCGCATTGAAGAACGCCATCGACTGGCTGTCGCGTCCGTACGGCAAGGGAGCGATCTCGGCCAAGCCGGTCGGTGTGATCGGTGCGGCGCTCGGACGGTACGCGGGCACGTGGTCGCGCGAGGACACCCGCAAGTCGATCGGCATCGCCGGTGGCCGGGTCGTCGAGGATGTCGAGGTGGGCGTCCAGAGCTCCGCGCTCGGCGAGAGCGGGGAGTTCGACGCCGAGACCGTCGAACAGGTGACCGTGGCGGTTCGGCGACTGGCCGACGAGGTGTCGGCACTCGTCTGACTCGGGCCTGCATCTGAGCTCTGGGGCGACGGCGGGGGGCCGGGGGGGGCCGCCCCCCCCCCCCCGGCCACTACCGCAATCCACTCAGTACGCGAACTCGCGGAACACCGGATCGACGTCACCATGCCAGCGGCCATGGAACAGCGCCAGCTTGCGCTCGGCCGGGGTCAGGCCGGATTCGACGATCTCCTGCAGCACGTCCAGGAACTTGCTCTCGTCCTGGCCGTCGGCATTGCGCGCCGC
Source organism: Actinomycetes bacterium (assembly GCA_023461275.1). Classification (GTDB taxonomy): domain Bacteria; phylum Actinomycetota; class Actinomycetes; order Mycobacteriales; family Mycobacteriaceae; genus Gordonia. The sequence continues at coordinate 142,796 of JAEYMI010000076.1, forward strand.
ACGGCGCTTGAGGCCTTCCACGGAAATCCTGACCGCTTCCCGCGCCAGGTCACGCACCGTGCCGTTGCGGAACGGCAGATTCATCGCATGCTTCGGTACACCATCGCGCAGCGCATGGCGCTCGGCCAGGGTGAAGTCGCGCACCAGGTCCCAGGCGGCATCCAGTGCGGTGTCGTCGTACAGCAGGCCCACCCAGAACGCCGGCAGCGCACACAGGCGGCTCCACGGGCCACCGTCGGCACCACGCATTTCCAGGTACTTCTTCAGGCGCACTTCCGGGAACGCAGTGGTCATGTGGTCCGACCAGTCGCGCAGCGTCGGCAGCGCGCCCGGCAGCACCGGCAGCCTGGCCTGCATGAAATCACGGAAGCTCTGCCCGCTGGCATCGTGGTAGATGCCATCGCGGTAGGAGAAATACATCGGCACGTCGAGCAGGTAATCGACATAGCGCTCGTAACCGAAGCCGTCCTCGAACACGAAGTCGAGCATGCCGGTGCGATCGACGTCGGTGTCGGTCCAGATGTGCGAGCGATAGCTCAGGTAGCCGTTCGGCTTGCCTTCGGTGAACGGCGAATCGGCAAACAGCGCAGTGGCAATCGGCTGCAGCGCCAGCGACACGCGGAACTTCTTCACCATGTCCGCCTCGGTCGCGTAGTCCAGGTTCACCTGCACCGTGCAGGTGCGGGTCATCATGTCCAGGCCCAGCGAACCGACCTTGGGCATGTACGAACGCATGATCTTGTAGCGGCCCTTGGGCATCCACGGCATCTCGTCGCGCTTCCACTTGGGCTGGAAGCCCATGCCGAGGAAGCCCAACTGCAGTTCGCCAGCCACCTGCGCCACTTCGTTGAGGTGGGTGCCGGTCTCCACGCAGGTCTGGTGGATGGTCTCCAGCGCCGCGCCGGACAGTTCCAGCTGACCGGCCGGCTCCAGCGTCACCGAGGCCCCATCGCGCAGCAGGGCGATGGTGTTGCCGTTCTCCTGCACCGGCTCCCAGCCGAAGCGGACCAGGCCGTTGAGCAGCGCTTCGATGCCACGCTCGCCCTCGAAGGTCGGCGGCCGCAGGTCATCCAGGCGGAATCCGAACTTCTCGTGCTCGGTACCAATGCGCCACTGCGCACGGGGTTTCTCGCCGGAGGCGATCACCTCCACCAGCTGCGAGCGGTCGGTAATGGGGGTATCGGCGACGTGGCTGGGGCTCGACAAGGGGGTGGCTCGCTGGACAGTGGCAGGGGATGTGGGGCCCGGGGCCTTCCATCGCAAGGGCGCACTATAGCGTGGCACCCCGTTGCGTCATGCGACGGTGACGGGTTTCAGCATCCTACCGACGCCCTCTTGACCCTCGTACACTCAACGACATGAGCCGCCATTCACGACATCCCGAACTGCACCGCTCCGAGCGCGTCGGCTGGCTGCGTGCCGCCGTGCTGGGCGCCAATGATGGCATCGTCTCGGTGGCCGGCCTGGTGGTCGGCGTGGCCGCCGGCGGCGCCTCCGCTACCACCATCCTCGCCACCGGCGTGGCCGGCACCGTGGCCGGCGCGATGTCGATGGCCGCCGGCGAGTACGTCTCGGTACAGACCCAGGCCGACACCGAGGACGCAGACCTGGCAATGGAAAAGCGCGAGCTGCGCGAAAATCCGCACAGCGAGCTGGAGGAGCTGGCCGCGATCTACCGCCACCGCGGCCTGGAGCCTGCGCTGGCACGGCAGGTGGCCGAACAGCTCACCGCCCATGATGCGCTGGGTGCCCACGCCCGCGACGAACTGGGCATCACCGATACCCTGCGCGCCCGCCCGCTGCAGGCAGCGCTGGCCTCGGCCGGTGCGTTCACCTGCGGCGCGGCGCTGCCGGTGCTGACCGCCCTGCTCGCGCCGGTCGACAGGGTCGCACTGATGACCACGGCCAGTACCCTGCTCGGCCTGTGCCTGACCGGCGCAGTGGCGGCCAGGGCCGGCGGCGCACCGCCGGTTCGCGGCGCGATCCGGGTGATGTTCTGGGGCGCATTGGCGATGGCCGCGGCGGCCGGCGTCGGTCGCCTGTTCGGTGCCCACGTGTCATGACCGCCATGCTGCCACCGGCCACCGCACTGCTGGCCGAGATGGCCAGCCTGGCCGGCTGCGCACGCGCCGAAGGTTATGCGTGCATCACCGCTCGGCGCGAACATGGCGCCAGCTCGGTGGAGATTCCACAACCACAGTTCGCGATCCTGCTGGAAGGACGCAAGCAGGTGCGTACCGCGCACCAGTCGCTGGAGTTCATGCCCGGCGACATCCTGCTGCTGACCCAGCGCTGCCGCATCGATGTGGTCAACACCCCCGACCCACGCAGTGGCCGCTACCTCAGCGCCATCGTGCCGCTGTGTGCCGAAGTGCTGGCGGCCGCACGCACGCTGTGGAGCGGGGAGCTTCCCGCCGCCGGTCATGCGATGGCGCGGCTGCCGTTGATCGATCATGGCGCGGTGCTGCGCCAGTGGCGGCAATCGCTGCAGGACGGCCGTTACAGCGAAGCGCGGCTGGCCCTGGCCTCGTTGGTACTGACCCTGTGCCGGCAGGGCCACGGCAACCTGCTGCTGCCGCAGGCGCCGAGCCTGGGCGAACAGATCCGCGACCGCATCGCCGCCGAACCCGCTCGCGACTGGCAATCGCGCGATGTGGAAGCGCTGTTCGCGCTGAGCGGCGCGACCCTGCGCCGTCGGCTCGCCGCCGAGGACACCAGCCTGCGCCAGCTGCTCACCGAGGCCCGGCTGGCGCATGGCATGCAGCTGCTCTACACCACCGACCTGCCGCTGAAGACCGTGGCCGCACGCGCGGGCTACCGCTCTGCGGCCAGTTTCAGCAAGCGCTTTGCCGAGCAGTACGGGCTGGCTCCCACAGACATTTGAGGGGGGTCGGTAGGGCTGCGCCCTGCACCCGCCGAAGCAAGTGCAAGAGCCGAAGCAACAGCCAAAGCAACAGCCAAAGCAACAGCAACAGCGGCTATCCGTGGGATGGCGGGGCGGTGTGGGTGGGCAGGACACGCCGTAAACCCCGCTCCGCGGTCCGGCCCAGCCGCTGGCGGCTGTGCGTTCGGGCGCTTGCAAAGCAGTGCTTCGCAAGCAAAGCGCCC
>JAEYMI010000077.1 GCA_023461275.1 Actinomycetes bacterium
GTTATACTCCTTCCGGCTATATTGAACAATATGCAAATAGATGATCTTCCGGCTATATTGAACAATATGCAAATAGATGATCTCCCGGCTTTGATAAACTGCTTCTGCTGTAATAGCAGCACCCATATTTTTAGGTAATTTCCCTGCGACGAATTACGGCGGCAGCTTTTTCTATATCATACCTCTTAAACGGGGTCCGGCCTGCCAGGGTTTATTCGGTATCAGGACGTAATTAAACATAATAAAAAAGGGGCTAAGGAACAGGAAACCTTTGAATTTACCGCAGGTTTCCTGTTCCTTAGCTGTTTTATGTCTATTCCGTATTTATGTTAATGTCTATTCAATCTTTATATCATTCCGTTATATCTTATATGTTTCGGCAGTCCACCTATCATAATAGGCGTCAGTTCTTCCTGTATCAGAGGTTTTACATAATCTATAAATTCCTCCGTAACACCGGTGCTATCTTTACTGATCCATTCAAAAGGTACTTTTTTCTCTATATTGGCTATCTTATGGATATCAAAGGTTCCGGTGGTACACTGATAAGGCTGGTTTGAAATCCGGTTAAGAACAACCATTTCACCGGTTTTTCCTTCCAGTGCCGCATTGACCGCCGCCGCTCCTACCTGAAAGGCTTCACTTATATCTACTAAAGAGGCCATATGGGAAGCACAGCGCTGTAAGGTATTTAACTCAATACCTCTGGATTTGCATCCGGTTTCCCTGGTAATGAGGCTCGATAAGTATTTGCCGGAACCGCTGAGCAGGGCATGTCCGAACTGATCCGTATATTTCGTATCCTCAGCCAGCTCACAGATGTATCTTCCGTCTGCAAGACGGATTCCTTCCGATACCGCTATTACCAAAGCTTTCTTCGATTTTTGAAGCTCGCTTACTTTTTGAATAAAGTCTTCAATACTAAAATTCACTTCCGGAAGATAGATTAAATCAGGACCCGGGCATTCGGCACCGCCTGCTAAAGCAGAAGCACCGGTCAGCCATCCTACGTTACGTCCCATGATTTCGATAATCGTAACATTTTTCTGGTCATATACCAGACCGTCCCGAATGATTTCTTTGGTGGTTGCAGCTATGAACTTAGCCGCACTGCCGTATCCGGGAGTATGATCGGTGGCCGCCAGATCATTGTCAATGGTCTTTGGTACGCCGATAAAACGGATATTGCTCTTTATGATTTTCCCGTAATCGGATAATTTCTTAATTGTATCCATGGAATCATTGCCGCCGATGTAGAAAAAGTATTCAATATCCAATTTTCTCAGGACCGTAAATATCTTCTCATAATCTGTGGTATCTGACTCATAGTCAGAAAGCTTATACCGGCAGGATCCAAGATAGGACGAAGGTGTTCTTTTTAATAATTCAATTTCTAATTCACTATGAAAATGTTCATCCAGATCCACATATTTTTCTTCTAATAAACCTTGTATACCATAGAGCATTCCATATACTCTGCCTGCTCCAAGGTCTTTCGCTGTTTTATATACTCCAGCCAGGCTGGAATTAATTACTGCAGTAGGCCCGCCAGATTGACCAACCAGGACATTACCCATCATTCTTTCTCCTCCGTATGTTTTAAAATCATACTTATTCCAATGCATGACCAGGCGGCAGAAAAATGCTGCCCGGCAGTGGAATCCGTCATTTACCTGCTGTTGCTTCATAAGGAAGTGAAACTGTTTTCATTTCACAATTGTCTAGTAGTTATCAGATTAATCTATCATTAACGAATCGTTACATCAAAAATTTTTCTTTTTCTGCGCTAGTACACAATATCATTACAATTATCCTGTGTCAATACATTGAGAGCCATTCAAGATTATTCTAGTTACTAAACTAATTTTAACTTAAAAATAACTGCCTTTTTCCGTTATATTATGGAAAAGGCAGTTATTTTCTGTAAATATTTATAAATGAACTTTATCATAAATAATATCACAAAGCTTTGCAAACTGTTCCAGAGTAAGTGCTTCTCCCCGGATGGTAGGTGATACCCCAAGTTCGCTTATGGCTTCTGCTATGGTTTCTTTCGGAAGTTTAACTTCAGTACCGTTATTCAACCCATTGACCAGGGTTTTTCTTCTTTGATTAAAAGATTCTCTTATGATCCGGAATAACAGCCTTTCATCCTTTACCTTAACCGGCTGGTCTTTATGGAGTGACAGCCGTATGACGGCGGAACCTACACCCGGCCTTGGCATAAAACAATTCGGAGGAACATTTGCCGCAATATAGGGCTTTGCATAATACTGGACTGCCAGGGATAAGGCCCCGTAATCCTTGCCCCCAGGGGCTGCCTGCATCCGTTCCGCCACCTCTTTTTGAACCATTACGGTTATATTCTCTACCGGCACATGGGCTTCAAATAATCCCATAATGATTGGAGTGGTAATATAATAAGGCAGATTGGCAACGATTTTTATAGGCTTTCCGTTATTTTTTTCCTGAACCAGCTTATTGATGTCAACTTTTAGGATATCTTCATTTCGCACCGTAACATTATCATAAGATGACAGAGTATCCTCAAGAATTGGGATTAAAGCTTTATCTATCTCAACCGCTATCACTTCTCTGGCTGCCTCGCACAGATACTGGGTCAGGGTACCGATACCCGGGCCGATTTCAAGCACCAGATCCTCTTTGGTTACTTCCGCTGCCTTAATAATTTTATCCAGTACGTGGGTATCAATCAGAAAGTTCTGACCGAATTTCTTTTGAAATACAAAATGATATTTATTTAAAATTTCAATGGTTTCCTTGGGATTGCCTAATTTATTTTGCATATAGTATTCCTATTCATTTTTTTAATAGATTCATGGTATCTTATTATATACGAAAAGTCAATATTTTATGGACAGCTTAAACGATGGACAGCTTAAATGAGATGCTGCCCAATAGAAATAAAAATCCCGGGCAGTTATGCCCGGGGGGTTATAT
>JAEYMI010000078.1 GCA_023461275.1 Actinomycetes bacterium
CTAGCCCCACCGTGCTGACACGTCGAGATCAAGCCCCTGGGGCAGATACACCTGGAGTCCCACACGGTGGAGCTAGAACCAGCATCTCAGCTGATACCAGACCAGCAATCACTATTAGAGATACACCACTCGTACCTCGCGACACTCGACCAGCGGGCGGGGCCCATCCCTCGCGACACTCGACCAGCGGGCGGGGTTCGGGCAGCAGAAGGCAAGCGGTACAACGTAACCCGTCGAAACAGAAACACCCAACCTCGTTAGAAACACTACGCACGCGCAGTGTTTCTGACGAGAATCGGCGTTTCTGTCCGGCGGCCGCGCACTGTCGGCACCGGACCGTGCACAGTCAGCTCCCGCTTGACGCGACCCCGGCCACTCCTTCACTATCTACGTAGGTACGCAGATAAAGAGCCTGCTGCGGGACTTGACGATGACCAGGTCGCGCTGGCTGTCGAGGTGTTCCGAATGCTCGCCGACGCCACGCGGATTCGGCTGTTGTGGGCGCTGACCGCAGGCGAACTGTCTGTCACACGATTGGCCGAGGAGGTCGGCAAACCGGCCGCATCGGTCTCGCAGCATCTCGCAAAGCTGCGTATGTCCCGGCTCGTGCGCACTCGACGCGACGGCACGTCGATTCTCTACAGCCTGGAGAACGAGCACGTTCGAAGCCTCGTCGTCGACGCCATCCACAACGCCGAACATGCCGGACCGGGAGTTCCGGCGCATCACCGCGACGACGCCGACGTCCGCGCGATGACCGACAACAAACAGAAGTCGCGACGATGAGCAGACACAATCACCACCACGATCACCATCACGATCAGCAGCACAGCCACGCGCATTCGAGTGGTTTCCGGGAAGCGTTGCGCGAGTTCTTCGTTCCCCATTCACACGACGCCGCAGACAGTGTCGACGACGTCCTGGAGACCAACCGGATCGGTATCCGTGCGGTCAAGATCAGCCTGGTGGCGCTCGTCATCACCGCCGCCTTTCAGGTGGCTATCGTCATCATCTCCGGTTCGGTGGCGCTGACCGCCGACACCGTGCACAACTTCTCCGACGCGTTGACCGCAGTCCCGTTGTGGACCGCATTTGCGCTCGGTACCCGCGCCGCGACCAAGCGATATACCTACGGCTTCGGCAGGGCGGAGGATCTTGCCGGGCTCTTCGTCGTCGCGATGATCACCTTGTCCGCAATTGTCGCCGGGTACGAGGCCATTGCCCGGTTGATCCATCCTCGCGCGATCGACAACCTGTGGTGGGTGGCCGCCGCCGGCGTCGTCGGCTTCATCGGCAACGAGTTGGTGGCCGTCTACCGCATCCGCGTCGGTCGTCGAATCGGTTCGGCCGCACTCATCGCCGACGGTCTGCATGCCCGCACCGACGGCCTGACGTCGCTGGCAGTGGTCGTCGGTGCCGGTGGCGTGGCGGCGGGATTCCCGCTCGCCGACCCGATAGTCGGCCTCCTCATCACTGCCGCGATCCTCTCCGTGTTGTGGGTTGCTGCACGAAATGTGTTCCGCCGCTTGATGGATGGCGTAGAGCCGCAGACCGTGACCAGAGCCGAACAAATCCTGGCCGATCAACCGGGCGTCATCGACGTGCACAGTATCCGGCTCCGGTGGATCGGACACCACCTCCACGCCGACGCCGAACTCGACGTCAACCCCGACGTCACGCTCGCCGATGCCCACCGGATCTCCCACGACGCCGAACACGAGCTCATCGCCGGCATCCCGAAGCTATCCGGGGCTCTGATCCACGCCTACCCGGCACATCCCTGAGCCCAGTCGACGTCCAAACGTGCCCAGTCGACCAAAAGTACTGTGCCGCTGGCTCATTGCCGTCGCGCTGAGCCGGGTCTCGATACACCACTCGTTCCTCGCGGCACTCGACCAGCGGCGGGGCGTCGCTCGAACCCGCAAACTGCTGGGGGCGCAACGTGACCCGCCGAGACAGAAACCCCCCATCTCGCCAGAAACACTGCGCACGCGGAGTGTTTCTGACGAGAGTCGGTGTTTTTGTCCGCGAGCTGTGCCCAGTCGACGCGGGCAGGCCTCACACCAAGCCGACCTCGGACAGGTAGTCCATCAGCAGCGGCGTTATCGGCATGCCGGCCATCTCCGCGGGCGTGAACCACCCGACGTCTGCCGCGTCACTTCCCGCCACCGGAACCCCCGCGACCGAACCCTCCGACGCCGACGCCGACCCACCGTCGACGTGCGCGAGGAAATCATGAACCTCAAAGACGATGTCGCCGTGCGGAATATCAACCACCCAGGCCTCGTCGTCGACGACGACCCGCAGCCCAGTCTCCTCGACGACCTCGCGGACCACCGCCTCGACGAGCGTCTCCCCCGCTTCCACCTTGCCGCCGGGCACACTCCACAACCCTGCCTGGGGTTCGTTGCCGCGCAGTACCAACAGGATTCGGCCGGCATCGTCGACGATGACCGCACCGACGCCGAGGATGCGTCGCGGCTCGGGCGTCACGTCCGCCTCACACTTTGCGCGAGTAGACCACGCGGGTGCCCAGAAAGATATCCGGCACCGACCGACGACGCAGATCGACTGCAGCCCAAAGCAATCCGATGGGTACGAACGTGTAGAACACGGCTCGAGCGAGAGCGATCGCCGGACGCATCGGGTCCCGCTTGCGGCCGCGTACCCGCAACCCCATCACGACGCAGCCCAGCGTGCGCCCCGAAATCGCCCAGCACAGCGCGTTGTAGGCGATCGATACGACGATGAAACCGGTTGCGGTGAAGAAGAATCCCAGCGAGGGGAACCGGAAGTCGGTGGTGATGAGCACCTGCACCAGGGCGAGACCGAGGTAGGCGCCCGCCAGCAATGTCCACACCGCACCGACGTCAATGGCCGCGGCGATCCCCCGGCTGACCACCCCGGCAGTCTTGTCACTGTCGGTCACCACATGCGGCGGGCGATAAATCTCGGGTGTCTCGCCGGCCGCCGACGACTCACTCACCGTCGGCCCCATTGACGGGCCCGGCCCCATCCAGAGGCAGGTCGACCCGACGCCGCAGCACCCGGTTGACCATGTTGGCCACCACGTCGTCGGCGCGTTCACCGCTGCTCCGGACATCGGTCATCACATCGGCGGTCACCGATGAACTGGCGTCGCGGATGATGTCGGTGAGGTCGACGCCGTCGATGATGTCGTTGGCCAGCGCGATCATGTCCACCCGGTCGAGGATCGCCTCGATGTCGAGTTTCGCGGCCACTGCGTCGAGGTCGACCCGATTGACGGCGGCATCGAGATCGACCAGCGCGACGGCGGCGTCGAGGTCCACCTGCTCGGCGATCACCTTGTCGAGGTCGACGCGGGCGATGATCGGGTCGACGTCGACGCCGGCTGCGATCGCGTCGAGGTCGACGTTGTCGCGCACCAACGACGTCAGATCGAGTTCGGTGACGATGACGGTGACCACGCGAGCCGCGATGGCCTTGGTGAGGTCGACCAGACCCGGGAGTGATTTGGCGATGAACTCGTCTCCCTCGCCCACCACGCGCTCGATGCCGCGGCGGCCCAGCGGGCCGATCACCGGGAGCCGCAACGCGAGACCCGCACCGGCCCCGGCAACTCCGAGCGCACCACGGGCAACACGCGCGGCCACCACCGCGGTGCCGACTGCGCCGGCCACCACGGTCGACGCACCGTCACGCTCCACGTTCACCCCTGAATACTAGACGTGCACTATCAGCCACCGCCGCAAACCAACGGGATGACGAAAAGTACCAACACGTCCCGAAAAGCACGAACGGGGTCCCGAAAAGCACTGTGCCGTAGATCTGGTCGTCATCGACGACCAGACCTACGGCACTAATGCAGTGAGCTTGAAAGAACTCAGAGGTTCTCGTAGAGCTCCCGAGCCAGCTTGGCGGTCTCGCTCGGCGTCTTGCCGACCTTGACCCCGGCAGCCTCGAGGGCTTCCTTCTTCGCCTGGGCGGTGCCCGAGCTGCCGGACACGATCGCGCCGGCGTGGCCCATCGTCTTGCCCTCCGGCGCGGTGAAGCCCGCGACGTAGCCGACGACCGGCTTGGAGACGTTGGCCTTGATGTAATCGGCGGCACGCTCTTCGGCGTCGCCACCGATCTCACCGATCATCACGATGACCTTGGTCTCCGGGTCCTTCTCGAAGGCCTCGATGGCGTCGATGTGGGTGGTGCCGATGACCGGGTCGCCGCCGATGCCGATGGCGGTGGAGAAACCGAGGTCACGCAGCTCGTACATCATCTGGTAGGTCAGCGTGCCCGACTTGGAGACCAGACCGATCGGGCCCTTGCCGGTGATGTTGGCCGGCGTGATGCCCACCAACGATTCCTCCGGCGTGATGATGCCCGGGCAGTTCGGACCGATGATCCGCGTCTTGTTGCCCTTGTCCACGTTGTAGGCCCACGCATAAGCGCTGTCCTGCACCGGGATTCCCTCGGTGATGACCACCAGCAGCGGGATCTCGGCGTCGATGGCCTCGATGATGGCGTCCTTGGCGAACTTCGGCGGGACGAAGGCGATCGAGGTGTCGGCCCCGGTCTCCTTGATGGCCTCGGCGACGCTGCCGAACACCGGCAGTTCGACGTCGGAGCCGTCCTTGGCGGTGTGCGAGACGGTGGTGCCCGCCTTACGCGCGTTGACGCCGCCGACGATGTTGGAGCCCGCCTTGAGCATCAGTGCGGTGTGCTTGGTGCCCTCACCGCCGGTGATGCCCTGCACGATGATCTTGTTGTCTTTGTTCAGGAAAATCGACATTGACTTGAGGTCCCCTCTACTTGCTCGCCAGCTCGGCCGCTTTGTCAGCGCCCGAGTCCATCGTTTCGGCGAGCGTCACCAGCGGGTGATTCGCGTCGGCCAGGATCTTGCGGCCTTCGTCGACCTTGTTGCCGTCGAGGCGGACCACCAGCGGCTTGGAAGCCGCGTCGCCCAGCGTGTTGAGCGCTCCGACGATGCCGTTGGCGACCGCGTCGCAGGCGGTGATGCCACCGAAGACGTTGACGAACACGCTCTTGACCTGGTCGTCGCCGAGGATCACGTCGAGTCCGGCGGCCATCACCTCGGCCGAGGCGCCACCACCGATGTCGAGGAAGTTGGCCGGCTTCACGCCACCGTGATTCTCACCGGCGTAGGCGACGACGTCGAGCGTCGACATGACCAGACCGGCACCGTTGCCGATGATGCCGACCTCGCCGTCGAGCTTGACGTAGTTGAGGTCGTTCTCCTTGGCCTTGAGTTCCAGCGGATCGGTCGCATCCTTGTCCTGGAAATCGTCGTGATCGGGATGCCGGAAGTCGGCGTTCTCGTCGAGGGTGACCTTGCCGTCGAGGGCGAGGATCTGATCGTCGGGCGTGCGCACCAGCGGGTTGACCTCCACCAGGGTGGCGTCCTCGCCGACGAACACCTCCCAGAGCTTCTGGATGGTCACGGCCGCGGCGTCGAGCACCTCGGCGGGCAACTTGCCCTTCTCGGCGATCTCACGCGCGAGCGCGAGGTCGACTCCGGTCACCGCGTCGACGGGAACCTTGGCGAGCGCGTCCGGGTTCTCCTCGGCGGTCACCTCGATCTCCACGCCACCCTCAACCGAGCACATCGCCAGGTAGGTGCGGTTGGCGCGGTCGAGCAGGAAGGAGATGTAGTACTCCTCCGCGATGTCACTCGCCTCGGCGACAAGCAACTTCTTGACGATGTGGCCCTTGATGTCGAGGCCCAAGATGTTCTCAGCGTTTGACTGCGCGTCGTCAGGGGTGGGGGCGTACTTCACGCCACCCGCCTTACCACGTCCACCGACCTTGACCTGAGCCTTGATCATCACGGGCTTGCCGATTTCCTCGGCGATCGTCCGTGCGTCTGCGGCATTGTCGGTCACCCGCCCGGGTGTGGAGGGAACCCCATGCTTGGCGAACAGTTCCTTCGCCTGGTATTCGAAGAGATCCATTCAGCTCACCATTTCGTTGGTTTGCCCGCAGGAGTTGGGTGTAACGCGGGCCATATCGGACTCTAAACCCGCCGGGTAAACGGTTTGCCGCCGCCTCCAAGTGATGTGCGACAGATCACTCGCTCGGTCAGCGACGAGGCCCTCGATGTGACCCCCACAAGCGCCTCCTGCCATGATGTCCGAGGCATCGCGGCAAACGACGGAAGAACCGCGATGCGCGGAAACCAATTGGGAATTCATCACTTTCAACTTGACTGGAATTTCTGTGAGCAAGCTCACAAAGTGACCCCAAAGTTCGGCAGAGGGTTGGACTTGTTGCGACCTGTTCGTTACCGTCGCTGGAGTTGGTCACAAAAGGATCACAGATCGTGACCAAGAGTTCGATAGATGTAACGCAGGAAACGAGGTGGACGACTTGGCGGGACGTGGTTCGTCGGTAGGACCCGCAATGGCCACCGGACGCTTCGAAAGTCGGTCCGATCGCTACGGCTGGGGTTCGACCGATCTCGTCGACGACGAGATGACCAGCATCATCCCGGTCGTCCGCGATTCCCACCAGGCCGATTCCCATGGGGCCGATTCCTACGGTGCTGATTCCTATGGGGCCGACGACGTCACCTGGGGCGATACCGATTGGGATCGGTACTACCGCCCGACGCATTCCGAGATCACCCAGGACATCGTCCTTCCCGAGCACGAGTTCGACGCCTACGCGGACGAACCGCTCGACCTTGAGGGCGCCTGGCTCGACGACTACTCCACCACCCGCAGCGGCGAACTCACCCTCGACACCGTCGATGAGCTGCCCTTCCGGACCCGTACCCAGCCCGACCGCAAGCGTGGCAAGCATCGTCTCACCGCGCCGCCCACCGCCCTGCGCGGCGGACGGGCCGCACTGATGGCCGTCGCAGCGGGTGCCGCCGTGGCAGCGGTCGCACAGGTGGGAGCCGGCGAGGCCCCCACACCCACCAACGCCGCCAACGTCGGCGAGGCAACCCCCGTCGCGGACCTCGGTCCCGGAGTGGCGGCAGGCGTGGCCAAGCACGACATGAGCGACTTCACCGAGCAGCTCGCCGTCGGCAAGCAGGCCGCCGACGCCAAGGCCGAGCGCGAGGCGCTCGCGCGGCGCCCGATGTTCACCTCGCCCATCCCGCTCGGTGCCTACGACTTCACCTCGACCTTCGCGATGCGTTGGGGAAGCTTCCACGGCGGCATCGACCTCGCCGCACCGCTGGGCACACCGATCCACGCCGCCACCGACGGCGTCGTCATCGAAGCTGGTCCCGCGTCGGGCTACGGCAACTGGGTCCAGGTGCGTGCCGACGACGGCACCGTCACCATGTACGGCCACATGGCCTCCTCGGGTGTGCTCGTCCAGAAGGGCCAGCACGTCACCGCAGGCGATGTGATCGCCCTCGTCGGCAACGAAGGCTTCTCCACCGGCCCGCACTGCCACTTCGAGGTCTGGAAGGGCGGGAACATGAAGATCGATCCCGCGCCCTGGCTCGCCGAGCACGGCGTCAAGCTCTCCGCCTACACCGGCGGCTGATCTCCCGCTCCCGCGTCGACAGCGCCCACGCGCCCATCGACAGCGCCCACATTCACAACGACGGCGCCCCGGCGCCCATCGACGGCGCCCTTTTCATGCTGATCGAGTAGCCTCCGAGCGAAGCGAGGAAGCGTATCGAGATCCCCTGCAGCTCAACGGGTCTCGATACACCCCTCGCCCAGCGGCTCGGGGCACTCGACCAGCAGCAAAAGTCACCACTCGACCAGCAGACTACTGTCTCAGAGCTTGTCGCCCGGGAGTCCGCCCAGCGTCATGAACGTCATCCGACCCACCTTGCCGCCGAAATCGAAGGTGATGCGCTCGGTGGTGCCGCTGCCCTCCTTGGCAACCGCCTTGCCCATGCCATACTTCGGGTGGCTCATCCGATCGCCGATGTCGTAGTGCTCGTGCTTGTTCCGGCTGCGGGCCGGGTCCGGGGAATACGACGACCGGCCACGCGAGCCGGACCCAGCCGAACCGAAACCGCTTGAGCCGAAACCTGATCCGAAGCCCCCCGATCCGAAGCCCTCGGCACCGAAGACACCGCCGGTCGATCCGCGGTGACGACTCAATGACCGTCGTGGCTCGGTTCGACGCCAATCCAGCAGGTGCTGCGGAATCTCTTGCAGGAAGCGCGATTCCGGGTTCGACACCGGCTGACCCCACGACGCCCGGGTCAATGACCGGGTGAGGTAGAGCCGCTCTTTGGCCCGGGTGATTCCCACATAGGCGAGTCGGCGTTCCTCACTCAGCTCATCCGGGTCACCCAGCGCGCGCATATGGGGGAAATGCCCGTCTTCCCAACCGGTTACGAAGACCACCGGGAATTCCAGCCCCTTCGCGGTGTGCAGCGTCATCAACGTGACGACGCCGTCCACCGAATCGGGGACCTGATCGGCGTCGGCCACCAGGGAGACCCGCTCCAGGAACGCCGCAAGCGAACCGGGCTCGGGCTCCCCCTCACCGATGACGATGCCGTCCTCGGTTTCGAGATCGGCGGCGTCGAGATCGGCGGTTTCGGCCTCATCCGTGCCGAAATCGTCGTCGTCGAAATCGTCGTCGGAGCCCGCCACCCCGGCCGCCTCGGCGCTGAATTCCTTTGCCACCGAGATCAACTCGTTGAGGTTGTCCAACCGGGCGCCGTCCTGGGGATCATTCGACGCCTCGAGTTCGGCACGGTACCCGGTACGTTCGACGATCGCGTCGACGAGCTCGCCGATGTCGGCACCCTCGTCGGTGGCGTCGACGACGGCCACATCCGACTCGCCCGACGACACGTCACCGAAGGTGGCCAGGAAGTCGTTGCGCAGCCCTTCGATCAACTCGACGAACCCTGAAATCTGTTTCACCGCACGAGTATTGAGCAAGGCCACCTTGCCCTCGGCGGCCTCGATCAACGCTTGGTAGAAACTGACGCCGGTGTTCTCCGAGTGCACCGCTACACACGCCTCGGCACGGTCGCCGATGCCACGGCGCGGCGTATTGAGGATCCGACGCAGGCTGACCGCATCGTCGGGGTTCGCCACCACCCGTAGGTAGGCCACCACATCCCGAACCTCTTTGCGCTCATAGAATCTCGTGCCGCCGACCACCTTGTACGGGATGCCGTGCCGAACGAAGACTTCTTCGATGGGTCGCGATCCGGTGTTGGTGCGGTAGAACACCGCAATGTCGGAGTAGGCGTGGCTCGACGATCCGCCGATCGAGTAGTCGGTGAGGCTCTCGATCTCCTTGGCGATGAACATCGACTCGTCGCGATCGGAATCGGCGACGTAGCCGACGATGAGTTCACCGTCGCCGGAGTCGGTCCACAGTCGCTTCTCCCGGCGTCCGCTATTGCGCGCGATGACCGCGTTGGCGGCCGAGAGAATGGTCTGCGTCGATCGGTAATTCTGTTCCAGCAGAATGGTTTCCGCGTTCGGGAAGTCCCGCTCGAATTCCTCGATGTTGCGGATCGTCGCACCACGGAAAGCATAGATGGACTGATCGGCGTCGCCGACCACGCACAATTCCGACGGCGTGACGCCGGATTCTGTCGTCGTCTCGCCCACCAATTCCCGCACCAGCACGTACTGCGCATGGTTGGTGTCCTGGTACTCGTCGACGAGCACGTGGCGGAAGCGCCGGCGATAGTATTCGGCGACATCGGGGTGCCGTTTGAGCAGCGCCACGGTTTCACCGATCAGGTCGTCGAAGTCGAAAGCGTTCGCACCACGCAGGCGTCGTTGATATTCGCCGTAGATCCGGGCAACCGTCTGCACGGCGGGCTCGGCGTCGTCGGCCTTCTCCGCAGCCTCCTCCGGCGAGATCAGCTCGTTCTTCAGGTTCGAGATGCTCACCGCGACACCACGCGGGCTGAACTTCTTGGGGTCGAGGTCCAGATCGCGGATGATCATGCCCAGCAGGCGTTTCGAGTCGTCGGAGTCGTAGATGGAGAAGTTGGAGTTCATCGGTGCCAGCAGCGCCGACTGCGCACGCAGGATCCGCACACAGGTGGAGTGAAATGTCGACACCCACATGAAGTTCGCGCGTGGCCCGACGAGTCCGATCACCCGTTCGCGCATCTCGGCGGCGGCCTTGTTGGTGAACGTGATCGCCAACACCTGGCCGGGAGAAACGTCGCGAGCGGCCAGCAGGTAGGCGATGCGGCGGGTGAGCACCGCGGTCTTACCCGACCCGGCACCGGCAACGATCAGCAGCGGGGATCCGGCATGCAACACAGCGGCCCGTTGCTGAGGATTCAGGCCGTCGAGCAGAGCCTGGGTGCGCTCGTCGGGCGCCTGGGTTTCGGGCTGCGGGGATCGGGGTGCGGGCGTAGCGGGGGTGGATCGTGTCATCGAGTCAAGAGGTTACTCCTGCGGACCGACACGTTAGGCTGTGCCCGGATCATGCAGCGTAGGGGGATCATGAACCAGAAATCGACCACCGTTCCGACGATTCTGCTGGCGATCGCGGCTTTGGCGGCGGTGGTGGCCACGATTCTGTGTGTCATCCGCTTCCCCACCGACGGCGCCGCCGAGCCGACCTCGGCATTCCGCGCTCAGAGCAGACTCGACGACGTCGCTTTCGCCTTCGCGAACCAGAAGGGTGTCCGCTACTCGGGCACGGTCACCGCGGACAACTCGAGCTCCGACGCGGGGACACACACGGTGACCGTCGACGATCTGATCGTCACCGGCGCGTCGTCGGCGTCGGGCACGGTCACCTACGACGGCCATCGCGCAGAGTATCGGGAGATCGGCAACAACGACTTCGCGAAGGGACCCGCCGATTTCTGGACGGCACTGTTCGACAAGATGCCCACCAAGCAGAACATCGACCTCGACTCGGTGGCCGACAAGTGGAGTTCACTGAACCGCACCCTGTTCCCGCATCTCGGCATCATCCTCAACCCGCGGTACATCGCCGGACACCTGGGCAACACCGAGGCCGACGACGCCCCCACCCTCGGCCTCGCGGTGACCAAGGGCGACGACGTGCTGCCCGACGCCCGGTTCTGGCCGACATCGGACCCGGCGGTCAGCGAATCCGACAACACCATCTCCGCCAACAAGATCGAGGTCACCGTCGATCCGGCCAACTCGACGATCACCCACCTCAAGGGCACCATCTCCTCCGACGGCGCCTACCCGATCACCGTCGATCTCGGGGTGTCGTCGACGACGGTGGCCGACGTCGCCAAGGTCTTCTCCGACGGCCGGGACATCGCCACCGACCTGGCGTCGGCTCCGGCACCGGGTCTGCGGTTCGAGATGACCGCCACACCGCGGGTCCGCAGCGCCGGCGACTGCATGATGCCCAACTGCGGATTCGAGGTCACCACCAGCGCCCAGATGGCTCCCGATTCGCAGTGGCCGGGACCCGGGCACATCAACTTCGG
The DNA here is from genome assembly GCA_023461275.1 of Actinomycetes bacterium. Classification (GTDB taxonomy): domain Bacteria; phylum Actinomycetota; class Actinomycetes; order Mycobacteriales; family Mycobacteriaceae; genus Gordonia. Next base: position 11,378 of record JAEYMI010000078.1, read on the forward strand.
TATCACCGTCACCTACGCGCTCAACGACGGCCCGCTCGGCGCGGTCGGGGGAACCTGCACCCGGGTGGTTCGCGCCGACTTCGGCCAATCAGTTCAAACACGTTGCGATGCAACGAATCTCCCGTACGAAGGCGCCGGCGGCACCATTCGGGCCCATCTGGAGTACAAGTATCTCCCGTTCGTCGATTTCGGAAACTCCACCACCGGCTACGTCGGCGACACCGAGACGATGCTCCGGCGGCCGTACACCCTCGCCCGAACCGGGTCCAAGAAGCCCGACGCCGCGCGGTACGGACAGGGAATCACCGGGCTGCCGTCGAATTATGCGTTGTCGCACAACGGCTTTCTTTTCGACGGGATCACCCCGGGCGGCGACTACATCGTCACCTTCGCACCCGGTTATGCCGCGCATGTCGTCGGATCGACGTTCGATCCGTCGTGGGCCGGCATCCGCCTGCTCACCGACCGCGCACGCCAACAGGCCAAGGCTGCCGACGGAAGCAAGGTGAGCTGGGCCGTAGCCGAGCCCGCTGCGGTGCCGGCGCTGACCGCCCTAGTGACGGCCGCCGGGCTGTCGGATCGGATCAGCGTCAGCCAGATCAACGCCTGACCGACCCCGAAGGACCAACACCGCAGCACCGTCAGCGCACGTACCGAGCCTCCACCACCTCGCCGACCCGGCCTTCGCCGGTGTGCAGGGTCAGGCCGTCGGTCACCGGTCGGACGTTGATGCCTTCGCCGCGGCCGTCGAGCTGAACGTAGATGATGTGCAGCCCGGCCGAGATCGGTACGCGCACCGCCGGCCCGCCACCGTCGAGTGAGAACTCGGCCTCACCGTTGCGGTTGGCGCAGTAGCTGACGGCCATCGTCCACTGCCACTGCAGGAGTGGGCCGTCGAGAGTGAGTTTCCCCGGCCCGGTGATCTCCGGATTGCCACAGGTGCCGCTCCCCGGACGGATGAGTCGACGCTGCGTCACCTCACCGTCGACGGCGGTACCGGAGGTGTCCAGGACGATCACCTTGTCGGTGTAGCGACCGAACTGCGGCCGATCGGTCACCCGACCGAAGGTGTGGCTGATCTGGTTCTGCGGGAACGCAACCGGCAGCAGCACCTCCAGCGGAAGCGACTGATCGAACATCGGATGCTCGCGGTTGGCGGCCAGCGAACTGCGTGCCGTCGCGAGGTACGGGCCGGTCGGGTTGTCCTGCCACGACGACGAGAACCCGGCGAGCGCGATCAACGACGACGCCGCGGCGAGCGCGGTCAGTACCGCGACCCCGACCACGGCCGGCGGCACCGACCGCGTGGCGTCGTCGCGACCGAGCGCGTGACGACCACCGGTGTCGGCGCGATCAGACGTCGGCGAGGACTTGGGAGGTGAAGCGATCAGCAGCGCGGCGGCCAGCGTGAACACCACCGCGGTGTCGGGCAGGTACCGCATCGTCTGCGCCAGTTCCAGCGCGGTATTGGCGCTTGAGCGGTTCCACATCGCCGGGATCTGGGCCAGCACCGGATAGATGGCGGTGCACAGCAGCACGGCCGCCGCACCCCGTCGACGCATGAACGCCACCGCGACCAGACCCGCGGCCACCACCCATCCGACGACGATCATCCAGACCGGCGGGAATCCCATCGGCGGGCTCGGCGTCCAGCGCGACCACTCCCACGGGCCACCGATCAGCGACGGGACGATCGCGTTGTTGATCGAGCGCCACACCAACTGCATGGTCTGGGTGATCGAATGCTGACCGGCGGTGGCGTCGGAGACCGAGAAGAACACGATCAGCCAGACCGCGAAGATGACCGCCATCGAAACCCACAGCGCGCGGGCGCGCAGGAAGACGTCGGCGACGGCACTCACCGAATCGCGTCGACCCCAGCGGGCCGCGAGCACCGCCGCGATGAAGGCCACCGGCAGGATGAACAGCGACTTCTCGAAGAAGGCCAACGCCACCAGGAAGATGATCGACGAGCGGATCGCGATGGTGCGCACCTGCCCGGGGTCACGGTCGTCGCGGGTGAGCAGGATCGCGTCGGTGACGATCCAGGCCATCGCGGCCTGCAACGGCAGCGAGTTGAGCCCGGCGGCCCACCACGCGAACGCCGGCACCGTCATCGGAGTGAACAGATAGAACACCAGCGCGGCGAGGGCGGCCACTCGCACGCCCGCGACGTTGCGGCTGGGCGAGGTTCCGGCGATGACCCGGATCATCCGCCACACCGACACTGACGCGATGGCCTGCAGCACGATCAACGTGACCGCCGGCACCGCCCAGTTGACCGGCGCGATCAGCGTCGAGATCCCGGCGACCAGGAACGTCGCCGGCATGAAGTGTCCGTCGTGGCTGTGGCCCAGATAGGTCCAGCTCGCGATGTTGTTGGTGGAGGCACGCCCGATGAGGATGAGGTCGTCCCAGTAGAAGTTGCCGCTCACCGCGACCCATCCCCGCACCACCAGCGCGGCGATGATCAGGGCGCCGGCAATCGCGGTCATCGTCGTCGACGTCAAAGGGTTACCCGGTTGCGACGACGGCGGCGACGGCCGTTGCGCGCTCGGCGTGAGCGTGACCATGGGCACCAGGGTAAGTCTCCGGTTCATCCGGCGGATCAGTGGAGCCGCCGAGACCGCAGCGGGGCTGAGCGAGGACATGCCGTCGCGAACCGGCCGTCGTGAACCGATTTGGACCCGCGTGGCAAAATCGACTTCCGTGAATGAGCCTGATCCCGCCGAAGGCGCCGCCCCGTCCGCAGCGGGCGGCGGTTTCGAGACGACGATCGACCTCGACGACTATCAGCTCTCGCCCACCGATGTCGACGCCATGTCCGACGACATCGATCAACTGCGCCTCGAGATCGACCGGATGGATGCCATCATCCTGGCGGCGGTCAAGCGACGATCAGCGGTGTCGAAGAAGATCGGCGCGGCCCGCATGGCCTCAGGTGGTCCGCGGCTGGTGCACAGCCGTGAGGTGAAGGTCCTCGATCGGTTCGCCGACCTCGGGCAGGAAGGCCACACGCTGGCGATGCTGCTGCTGCGTCTCGGACGAGGTCCGCTCGGGCGCTGATCCCCGCCGGCGACGACCCTCCTGCATCGCATCGCACAGCCGGGGCGCAGCACTTAGGGTTGTGACATGAGCGATGCGCCCGGTACCGACGCCCACGACATCACGTCCACCCCGGCCTGGCAGGCGCTGGCCGCCCATCAACCGCAGGTGTTCGCGATGCACTTGCGTGAGGTCTTCGCCGTCGACCCCGAGCGTGGACGCGAGTTGGTGGTCGACGTCGGCGACCTGCACATCGACTACTCCAAGCACCGGGTGCTGCGCGAGACGCTCGAGTTGCTGACGTCGCTGGCGCGCGAGGCCGGCCTCGAGGAGCGCCGCGACGAGATGTTCGCCGGCGTCCACATCAACACCTCCGAGGATCGCGCCGTGCTGCACACCGCGTTGCGGCTACCGGCGTCGGCCACCCTCGTCGTCGAAGGCCAGGACGTGGTTCATGACGTCCACGAAGTCCTCACCGCCATGGGCGAATTCACCGACCGGCTGCGCTCGGGTGAATGGCAGGGCCACACCGGCAAGCAGATCACCGACGTGGTCAACATCGGCATCGGCGGTTCCGATCTCGGGCCGGTCATGGTCTATCAGGCCTTACGCCACTATGTGGATTCACCGATCCGATGTCACTTCGTGTCCAACGTCGACCCGGCCGACATGGTCGCCACCCTCGCCGACCTCGACGCCGAGACCACGCTGTTCGTCATCGCGTCGAAGACCTTTACCACGCTGGAGACCCTGACCAACGCGGCGGCCGCACGACGCTGGCTGCTCAGCGAACTCGGCGCCGGTGACGACGCCGTCGCGAAACACTTTGTGGCCGTGAGCACCAACGCCACCGAGGTGAGCAAGTTCGGAATCGACACGGCCAACATGTTCGGATTCTGGGACTGGGTCGGCGGTCGGTACTCGGTGGATTCAGCCATCGGCCTGTCGGTGATGGCCGCGATCGGCAAGGAACGCTTCGCCGAATTCCTCGAGGGCTTCCACATCGTCGACGAGCACTTCCGCACCCAGCCGTTGGAGCGCAATGCGCCGGTAATCCTCGGGCTGATCGGGTTGTGGTACTCCAACTTCTGGGACGCACAGTCGCGGGTGGTACTCCCGTACTCCAATGACATGGCCCGCTTTGCCGCGTACCTGCAGCAGCTCACCATGGAGTCCAACGGCAAATCCGTTACCGCACAAGGACATCACGTCACCACCGATACCGGCGAGGTGTTCTGGGGTGAGCCCGGCACCAACGGTCAGCACGCCTTCTACCAACTGCTGCACCAGGGCACCCGGATGATCCCGGCCGACTTCATCGGCTTCGCGGTCCCTACCGACGATCTACCGACCGCCGACGGCACCGGCTCGATGCAGGATCTGCTGATGAGCAACTACTTCGCCCAGACCAAGGTGCTCGCCTTCGGCAAGACCGCCGACGAGATCGCCGCCGAGGGCGTGGACCCACATGTGGTGCCGCACAAGGTGATGCCGGGCAACAAGCCGTCCACCTCGATCATGGCCGCCGAACTCACCCCGTCGGTGATCGGTCAGCTGATCGCCCTCTACGAGCATCAGGTGTTCGTCGAAGGCATGATCTGGGGCATCAACCCGTTCGATCAGTGGGGCGTGGAGCTCGGCAAAACGCAGGCCAAGGAGCTACTGGGCGTGCTCGTCGACGAGAAAGCGCCTGCACCGCAAAGTGATTCGTCGACCGACGCACTGGTCCGCTGGTACCGGGAGCATCGCGGGCGCGAAGCCTGACCCGCACGCCGGTTTCGATACGCGCCCACTCGCTGCGTTCGCGGCCGCTACTCAACCTGCATGAAGACAGTCGCTACCAACGACTTTCGTCGAAGAGCTCGTCGGGGACCTCGTCACCCGGCTGCACCCCGAGCTCCTCGAGCCGACCCATCAGCGCGGCGTTCGCGGCGATGAAGCTGATCACGTCCTCGGGCTCGACGGCACGTTCGGCGGGATCTCCGCCGAGGAATTCGGGCATCGTGGGCGGCACGCACTGACCCATGCCGAGGTCCTGAACGTCGGTGGCCGTGCGCCACGCATCGAAGGATTCGACGTCGACGGCCTCGGCGATCTCGCCGGACCGTACCGCTTCGAGCACCTCGTCGATCGTGGCGAGGTCGCCGGAGTTGCCGCTGGAGGGATCGAAGCCGATGACGGTGTCGGCGTCGACTTCCTCGTCGTCGGCGAGGGTGAAGTAAACGATGCCACGCCAATCGCAGCCGAGCGCGCGCACGTCGTCGCGTCCGAAGATCTCGCCGAGGAGCTCCGACACCTTCTGGCTTTGCTCCGACCCGAACAATTGGAACGCTCCGCGGGCGACGACCTGGCCCTGGTTCGAGGTCATATCGGTTACCTTACGCAGGTGGCCTCCTCCTCGCTCCGACTACGCCCGTCACCGTCGATGCCCGCGACGATGAGGCGCGGGCGCCGGTCACTCGTCACGGCAGCGGCGCTGGGAGTGTGCGGCGTCGTCGTTGCTACCGGTTGTTCGACCGCCTTATCGAAGTCCGGCGGGGACGAGGAGGGAACGTCGGTACCGATGTCTGCCTCGGTGAGCGTTCCGCGCGGCGAGCCCGACCGCACACCGGTCGGCACCGCGCTGCCGTTCGGCGCGTCGGCCGTGCTCCCGGCGTCGGCTTTCGCCCTGACCGGTCCGCTGGCGATGTTCACCGTCACCGGAATCACCCGCGGTGCGGGCCTGCCGGATTCGACGACCCAGGGCGGCACGCCGTACTTCATCTATCTGACCGTGACGTCGCTGGCCGACCGTCCGCTGCCACCACCGCGCTCCATCGGGTTCGCCGGCAGCGTCGACGGCACCACACCGTCGCTGACCATCCCGCCACCGGCCGGGGTGTCCAAGTGCGCCGCCGCCACACTTCCGGAGACGATGCGACGTGGCGAGTCGTACTCGACGTGCCTGGTGTCGATGGCCGACCCCGATAAGAAGCTCGAACAGGTCATCTACTGGGCCGACACCACCACCCAGCCCGAACTCGACTACCAGAAGTCGCCGATCGTCTGGCGGTCACCGACGTCGTCGGCGGCACCGAGTTCGACGCCCGCCGCCGGCTGAGCGGCCCCCGGAGACTAGATCAACCGGCGGGTGATCTCACCGGGCAAGATCTTCAACGCGGCAGCGATCGGAGACCACGGCCAGGCCGGCACCGGCGCGTAACCCTTTTCCGCCTCAATGGCTTTCACCATCGCATCGACCCCCTTGTCGGTGTCGACCATCAGCGAGGTCTTCACGCCGCGATTGATGTCGGTCTCGATGTAACCGGGCGCCACCACCGACACCGTGATGGGCGAGTTGTGGAACTCCGACTGCAGCCCCTGCCCGATCGCGGTGAGCCCCGCCTTCGACGCCGAGTACGCGGTACCTGCCTTCGGCATACCGCGGATACCGCTGATCGAGCTGACCAGCACCAGATGCCCGAAGTTCTGGGCGCGGAAGATCTCCAGCGCCGCCTCGGCTTGAGCGAGCGCGCCGATCAGGTTGGTCTGGATGGTCTCGATGTTGGCGTACGCCTTGCCGGTGCCCAATGGCGCGCCCTTGCCCAGTCCGGCATTGACGACGACGCGGTCGAGGCCACCGAGTTCGTCACGCAGAGAAGCGAATACGCGTGGCACGGCGTCTGTGTCGGTGACGTCGAGTCCGGCGGTGACCACCTGCTGCGCGCGTGGCGACAGCTCCGCCGCCAGGGCGTCGAGCCGGTCGGTCCGGCGGGCACACAGCGCCAGAGCCCGCCCCTTGTCGGCGAACCGTCGCGCCATTCCTTCACCGAGCCCTGAGCTCGCCCCCGAGATGAGAATCTTCTGCCGCTCCACCATGGCGTCGAACGTACCCGACGGGTGAATTCTGTGGATAACGTGGGATTGGTGTGAACGTTGGTAACTGGTGAATGCTCCAATAACTGTTGCGCGTGGAAATGATCCACAGAATGGGCGATGTCGATTCTTTGGGGCCATTTTTGTCAGTGTCGTGTGCTAGCGCGAATTGTCCACAAATATGCACGGATATATTGCCTCGAATGCGTGTTCGATATAGCCTGGATGCATGACTCTGGGGGATATCACCACCACACTCATCGACGCCCACTTCGACGATCTCGCCGACGCCGAGATCGTTTCTGCACTGTGCGAGTTGTCGACGATCCGCAATCTCGTCGACCACCACGCATCGGTGTTGGCCGCGGCGGTGGAGCGTCGGGGCATCGCCAAGAAACGCGGGCAGCGTCCGGTGGAAATGCTGATCGGGTGTGGGGCGGCGCCGGCGGTCGCATCCCGCTGGGTGCGGGTCGGGCAGGGTGTGGCGACTCTGCCGATGATCGGTGGACACACCGAACTGGGCGGCATCTCCTCCGAGCATGCCGACGCGGTCATCAAAGGGTTCCACCACATCGAAACCCGGGTCGGGGAACCCCTTGACGACGACGCCCGCAACACGATGATGACCGCGCTGTTGGCGCAAGCGGTGTCGGGTGCCACACCGGCGGAGATCGCCGAGTTCGCGCGCGCCACCGGCAACGGGCTGGTCGCCGACGACGATGCCGCTGATGCTGCCAATGGTGAGGACGGCGAGGCCGCCGAGGGTGCTGAGGGTGTGGTGCCGCGGGTGCCCGCGTCGGAAGACCGACACATCAATGCGTTCACGATCACTCGTGAACCTGATGGTCGTTCCACCGTGCGGGGTGATCTGGATGTGGTGATCGCGGAGAAACTGCTGACGACGATCACGGCGTTCGCCCGACCACGCCCGGAACCGGATGGCAGTCGTGATGCCCGCACCGCCGGGCAGATCCGGGCTGACGGGTTGGAAGCCGCCCTTGACGCGCTCGCCCGTGCGGACACCACGTTGATTGGGGCACCGACCACGCACGTGTCGCTGATGTACCCGGTGGATGCGCCGGACAATGCGCGATTCGCGTTTCTCGGGTCGGTCACGGAGCGGACGGCGAAATTGTTGTCGTGTGATTCGGTGGTCACCGAATTCACCGTCGACGGCGAAACCGTTCCGGTGACGGTGTCTGATGAGCATCGATTGTTCACCGGGAAACTGCGTAAAGCGTTGGTGCTGCGTGATGGTGGGTGCATCAAATGCGGAGCGCACGCCTCGCGTACTGACGGTCACCACATCAAGCATTGGATGGACGGTGGCAAAACCAGCCTGGACAACGGGTGTTTGCTGTGCTCGTCGTGCCACGCCGCGGTGCATAACGACGGGTGGGGCATCGTGATGGGTCACGACCGCCATCCCTGGCTCATCCCACCCGCCAGCGTCGACCCACAACGCCAACCATTGCGGTCCTACCACCGTCGAACCATGCATCTCGACGACGTCGCCGCATGATCGCCGCGCGCCGCCACGTCGGCCGGCTGACCCCGCAGACACGATCCCGGGCGCCACCAGCGCAGCCCGGCTGAGCCCGGAAGCGGGCCCGGCCCACACAGACTCACCTGCAGGGCGGCAGACACCAACACCCGTCCGTGATCTTTGAGAATTGAATACAAACAGGCGCGCGGGGATAAACCCGGCGTGGCCGCACCCCGGCGCCGGGCAACCAAACCCCGTGCGACGCTGCGGCCACCCGGGTAACCCCGGGATCTGGATCTCGATCTCGATACAGTGCCTCGCTTCGCTCGGTACCACTCGATCAGCACCCACGCTGGCCGAGTAGCGACGCGCGAGCGCAGCGAGCCCGACGCGTATCGAGGCCACTCATCAGCGACGAGCAGCGTGACCCAACCTCGGTGAGAGCGCATCACCGCGACAACTATCTGTCCGGCGTTCCGCTCCTACCGAGGTTCTGCCACGGTCGATCTGCTCCACCAGCGCATCGCGCAGCTCAGGTCAGGCGGACAAAGCCACCGCACGCAGCGCCGCGATCACGAAGTCCACGCTGGCCGCGTCGCCGACCGTGATCCGACGACCAGCCGCGCCATAGTCTCGGGTCTCGACGCCACAACTGCGCAGCGTCTCACCGAGCGCCTGACCGTCGGTGCCGGGTAACAGCAGACAGTTGGCCTGGCTCGGCGCGGTCGTCATCCCGATGCTCGACAGCATCGACCGCAGGCGCTCGCGCTGCACCCGCATCGCACGCACCCGTTCGGCCAGTTCCGCTCGAGCCGCCAACGCGACCGGAACTGCCACCGCGGCAGCCGATCCCACCCCGAACGGCATCTCCTGCGCACGCACCGCCTCGATCACCGAACCGGATCCCATCGCATACCCCACCCTGAGTCCGGCCAGACCGTAGGCCTTGGAAAAGGTGCGCACCACAACCAGATTCGGATACCGGTCGATCAGCTCGGCAGTGTCCGGCCGGTGTTCGGCGTACTCGATGTAGGCCTCATCCAGGATCACCACCACGTCGGCGGGCACGGAATCGAGCACGCGTGCGAGTTCGGCGTCGGTGAGCACCGTGCCGGTCGGGTTGTGCGGCGAGCACAACGCCAGCAGCCGGCACCGCGAGTCGATGGCGCCCAGCAGGGCATCGACGTCCTGGCACCCGTCAGCTCGCAACGGCACCGACACGACCTCCATGCCGGCCAGCGCGGCGAGAATCGGATAGCCGTCGAAGGTGGGTACCGACGTGACCATCGTCGGAGACAGGCCGGCGGCCGACGCCGAACCGGCGGTGGCGACCGGTTGACCCGATCGGCTCAGGACCGCACTGATCACCTGCCCGATCAGTCCAGTGGCCCCGGCGCCGATGCTCACCTGATCACCTTGCAGCGCAACATGTTCGGCGACCAGTGCCCGCAATTCGTTCGGCAGGAACTCCGGATAGCGGTGGGCTTGTCCCACCCACCGCCGCAGCGCATCGGCCACGGCCGGTAACGGCGGATAGGCGGACTCGTTGAGCCCGAGCCGATGCGGACCGCTCACGGCCGTCCCTGCCACCGCACCGCCGCGGCCCCGGAGAAATCGCCGGCGTGGGCGAACGCGGCCAACATCGCCACGTCACCGGCTTTAATCCGCCCGTCGCTGATCGCAGTGTCCAGGGTCAGCGGGACGCCGACGCCGAAGAGGTTGCCGCACTCGTCGAAGGTGTCCGGGTGCTGCTTCTCGTCGAGTTCCATGGCGTCACGCCAGTTACGCAGGAAGATTCGGTTGGGCTGGTTGGTGATCAACCAATCCAGATCGCGGGGCTTGATGCCGATCGAATCGGCCACCTCGATGGCCACTTCCGGCACCAGCCGGTTGCCGCGCGCGAGGACCTTGGCGATCTTGGCCTCGGTGAATCCGATGTGGATCTGCCCCGGCCCGGCCTCCCAGTATTTGCGCGACGGCGTCGATGCCGCGGTCATATCCGCCGAGTACTGGCCCAACGAACGACACGACAGACCCAATACCGGACTCCCTCCCTCCAGCGATAGCAACGCGACGGCCGAGCCGTCACCGGGAATCGCCGACTGCGCCTTGCCACGCACCTGATCCTGGGTGAAAATCTGCGACGCGCTGTTCTGCGCCAAGCCCAGCAATGCTTTTCGGCCACCTGATGCCGCCAGCAACGCCGACGCCACGTCGATCATGTGCATGAACGCCGCGCATCCACCGTTGTGCACGTCGAGGACGGTGCGGGGCCGCAGACCGAGGCGGTGCGCCACCTCGCCACCGCATCCGCGCACCGGGACCTCGGGCAACTGGCTGTGCGTCAGCACCACGTCGACATCGTCGAAGACGTCCTCGCCGTGCCGATCCCGCAGAATCGATGCCGCGGAAAGGATCATGTCGGCCGATGTCTCGTCGGCGGCGGCGTGATGACGGAATGCGGGCGCGCGGAACATCACGTTGTCGGCGAGCTCGTCGTCTTCGGCGAACTGTGCGAAATACGAAGCCGGAACGCGGTTCTCGGGCAGGTATCCGGCGACGTCGATGATCGATGCCACCGGAGTGGTCACGGTCGAGTCCGTTGCATTCGAAACAGTGGTCATGAGCGCATCCAATCAGGGGTGATGGGTAGTCCGTTGTGGTGGCGGTATTCCGCGATGGCCTTGAGGTTGTCGAGTTCGAGCTTGTGTCCGGCGGCGAACATGTCCCAGAAGTCACCGACCCAAACCGGTCGGCCCTCGGGCGCGGTCTCCGGAAAGGGATTCTCGTCGTAGAACGGGTGGTGGCAGTTGTTCCACAGGACAACCGATCCGGGCTTGTTGAGCACCACCTGCGCGTCGACGACCCGCATCAAGTAGATCATCCACAGGTGTTTGCCCTGGTCCCAGGCGCAGTGGTAGTCGACGGTCATCGCGTCGGGGTTGACGATAGTTCTGGTGTAGATGTCGGTGTGATCACCGAGCCGGTCCTGCGCGAGCCACAAGCCGGGTCCGTCGGTCTCGGTGAAGCCTCGAAGGCTATAGGTCCACTCCTCCAACGATCTTGTGTCGCTGAGCCATTCGAAGAGTTCGCGGGGTGGCGCGTCGACGTAGTCCTGGACGGGACAGAAGTCACCGAAGATCTGTTCGTGCGGATACACCGACCGCAGCATGTCGACGATGATCGGCGTGGCGACCGGCCGCGGATGGGTCTCGATCCGGGTGAGCCCGGCCAGATCTGTTGCGGCGTCGCCGAGGTCGGCGAGCGCAGGCAAAGTGCTTGTCATTGTGGACCTCTCGTGAGAAACGGTGCGAACGGTGGACATTCGTCAGGGTCGGTGTCGATCACCAGGCAGTTGGTGCCCGACGCGGCGAACAGTGCCGCGCAACCCTGCTCCACCTCTGAACGGTGCTGCGCGCGAACGACATCCAGACCAGGGAACAAGGCGGTGAGGCCGCCGGCGATATCGGCGGGCGCGAACCGGTTCACACTCGGCGTGCCCGGGAAGTACAGCTGCTCGCGGGTGACGCACATGCCGTGCGCGTTGTTGTTGAGCACGATCAGCGTCAACGGTGCTCGGTGTTCGATGGCGGTATGAATCTCCATGCCGTGCATGAGGAATGCGCCGTCACCGGCGATCACCACCACCCGCTGCGGGTCGGGCGCCGCGGTCTCGGCGATCGCGCACCCGACGCCGGCCGCGATCCCGTAGCCCATGCCGCCCATCCCCAGGGCCACGACGAACCGCTGCGCGCCGAACGGCAGATAATGGATGGCCGACGCTCCGGCGTTGCCCGCGTCGGCGAATACCGCTCGCACGCCGCCCAACTGGCTTCCGATCGCTTCGACTGCCACGCGCATCGGCACACCGGTCGGTGGTGTGTCGGAACGTCGCGGGCCCTCGGGCAGGTACTCGACGGTCACCGACGACCGCGACGGCGATGGCGTGTCCCCGAGGTTCGTATCCCCGAGGTCCGTGTCCCCGAGTTCCGTGTCCCCGAGTTCCTTGATGAGCAGTTCCAGCGATCGCACGATGTCCCCGACAACCCGGCCGTCGACCCCGCCGAATCGCGGTGCATGGCTGCCGATGTGGACGACCTCGACCCCATCGGGCCTACTCCGGCCGAGTACGGCGTCGAGTCCGCCCCGGTCGGTTGCCGTCATCCGCGCGCCGATGGCCAGACACAGGCCGGCTTGCGCGATCGCCCGATGCGCCGACGGATGGCCCATCACGCCGGTCACCCCGCCGAAAGATGATTGATCAGAACATAATTCCCGCCCACCGGGTGATGCGACGACCGTCGCGCCCACGATCTCCGACAGCCGGGACACCTGCGGTCCGATCCGGCGTCGGGCCGCCTCTTCACCCACCCACAGGCAGATTCGACGACCGGCAGCGATCGCGTCGGTGATCCGTTGGGCCAGTTCGGCCACCGCGTCGGCGTCGGCGTCCGCTTCGATATCGGTGTCCTCCACTGTCGAGGCGTTCCATCCGACAACCGCCGACGGTTGCGTGGTCATCGTCTGTTTCTGAATGTCCTTGGGAATCACCAAGACCGCGGGCAGGTCGGCACGCAGCGTGCTGATCGCGACGTCCAGCGCAGCGGGCAGTTCGTCGGCGGACCCGACCACCGAGACCGAGCCACTCACCCCACCCAACACTGCGGTGAGGTCGATGGTGTCCGGCGGCGACAGCATGTCCTGGAAGCCGCCACGCCCGACCATCGTGGTCGGCGCGGTACCGATGATGGCCAGAACCGGCACTCTGCTGTCGTACGATTCAGCCAGTGCGGGAACGACATTCATCGCACCTCCGCCAGACGTCGTCACCACGACCCCCGGCTCACCGCCCAGGCGGGCCACCCCGTCGGCCATGGCGCCCGCCCCGAACTCGTGTTTGGCAACCACCGGCGTGATTCCCGGCGTGCGCACCGCCGCGTCGTAGACGTCCTCGATATTCGCGCCGTGCACGCCGAACAGTGTCATCACACCGAGCTGGCGCAGGGCACCGACAAGGTACTCGGCGGCGGTCATCTCAGTGGTCACACATCACACCCTGCCCGTATCGACCTGAAGGACCGCTGAAAACCGATGCTGGTCGGATACGACGAGCCCGGCTTACGATTACTCGGGCGACGTCCACCACGAGCCCAGCATACTGCGCGGATTTCGTCGCCCACCGCGCCCGGAGAAAGTCGTCTCACCACGTCCAGCGAGCAGCCCATCATGCACCAGAGCCAGCCATCACCAGAGCGTCGGCCGGGTCGATTCAGCGGCGTGCGTGCCCGATCAACGCTGATCGCAGCCGTTGTGGTCGCGGTCGCGCTGATCGCGGGTGCCGCGGTCACGTTGTTCATGCTGCACCGGGCCAACAACGACGCGATGTACCAATCCACCGGGCGGCAGGCCTTCCAGATCGCCACCGCCATCAACAACCACGGGCCGGCCGGAGTCGATCCCGACGACCTCGCTCCCGGCGCCGGCGTCGACATCATCCAGGTCATCGACGCGGCACATCGGGTGGTGGCGCGATCGCCGGGAGCGCCGTCGGTTCCGCTGACCACCACGGTTCCGTCACCGCCGGACTCCTATCGCTACCTCGACGACGTCGTCGTGCCCCATACCTCAGATGAGTTCTGCGCGACCGTGTTCGGCGCCGAGTACCGCGATCAGTACTTCACCGTGATCGCGTTGGAGCGTGCGTCGCCGATCCGGCACAGCGAGTTCATCACCGCGATCCTGTTCGCCATCGAGTTCCCGATCATGGTCGCGATCGCCGCACTGGGGGTGTACCTGCTGGTCGGCAAGGCATTGCGGCCCGTTTCCCAGATCACCGCTCAGGTCACCGAAATCAGCCAGACCGAGCTGAACAGCCGCGTGCCGGTGCCACAGTCCGACGACGAGATCCACGACCTCGCGGTCACCATGAACGACATGATGTCGCGCCTGGAATCCGGACGCGACGCCCAGCTGCGGTTCGTCGGCGACGCCTCCCACGAATTGCGCAGCCCACTCACGACGCTGGTCGGCATCCTCGACCTCGCCGACGACACCGATTCCGAGATCGACGTCGCGACCACCCGCGCCATCCTGCTCCCCGAGGCCAGGCGCATGCAGTCGATGATCGAGGATCTGCTGCTGCTGGCCAAGGCCGACGAGCACGGCATACGGCTGCGGCGCGAGTCGATCGACCTCGACGACCTCGTCGGTGCGGAGGTGGCACGCCTGCGCACCCTGGGCACCGCTCGCGTACACAGCCGGGTGGTCCCGGCCCGCATCGTCGGCGACCCCGACAGCCTGACCCGTGCGCTGCGCAATCTCACCGACAACGCGGTCCGCCATACGAAGTCGGCGGTGTGGCTGACGATGCGGACCACCGGTGACACCACAACGGTGACGGTCGCCGACGACGGACCGGGCGTCCCTCGAGAACATCGCAGTCGAATCTTCGATCGGTTCGCCAGGATTGAGACCGATCGTCGCCAACAGGGCGGTGCCGGACTGGGATTGGCCATCGCAGCAGAGATCGTGCGTGCGCACGGCGGGGACCTGCGTGTCACCGACAGCGACACCGGTGGCGCGGCATTCGTACTGAGCCTGCCGGTCGCAGAGAACGACGAAACAGTCAGTCGCTCACACGATTCCGGTCAACTTTCCGGCACCCAGGACACCTGGCACACCACTCCAGAATTGCCTCATACCCAGGTGCCCCAAACCCCAGTGCCTCAAACCCGGTTGCCTCAAACCCCGGCAACCCAAACCCCGTCGGCTCAGGCCTCTTCGACTCAGGCCTCCGACAAGCGATAGCCCGCGCCGCGCACGGTCTCGATCGACCGCACACCAAAGGGGGTGTCGATACGTTTACGAAGGTATCCGATGTAGACCTCGACGATGTTGTCGTCGCCTTCGTAGTTCTCGTCCCAAATCGACTGCAGAATTTCATTTTTGGAGAGGACGGAGCCCTTGTTGCGGATCAGCAGCTCCAGAACGGAGTACTCGCGAGGTGTCAGGGTCACCTCGGCGCCCCCGCGG
This sequence comes from Actinomycetes bacterium, assembly GCA_023461275.1. Taxonomy (GTDB): domain Bacteria; phylum Actinomycetota; class Actinomycetes; order Mycobacteriales; family Mycobacteriaceae; genus Gordonia. The sequence continues at coordinate 26,796 of JAEYMI010000078.1, forward strand.
GTGACGCGCCGCTGGGCGGGATCGAGTTCCAAAGTGCCGGCCTGCATCACCGCCGGCCGTTCGCGACTCTCGCGTCGAAGCAGCGCCCGCAGATGGGCTTTCAGCACGACGACCGAGAACGGCTTGACCAGATAGTCGTCGGCGCCGTAGTCGAGAGCCTCGGCCTGGTCGTACTCCCCGTCCTTGGCGCTGAGCATCAGGATCGGGGTCCACACCGATTTGCTCCGCAGCTCCTGCACAACCCGAAACCCGTTGAGGCCGGGCAACATGATGTCCAGAACGATGGCATCGAAATCACCGTCGACGGCACGCCACAGTCCGTCGACACCGTCGAAGGCGAGCACCACACTCCAGCCCTCACTGGCGAGCACCCGGCGGATCGTCTCGGCCGCGCGCTTGTCGTCGTCGACAACCAGAATCCGCACGTCTCGAGCTCCCATCGCTTGTCGTCGTTGTCAAAGGAGATCCCATGCGCACCCGCACACTCACCCGACCCGAACCGACGTCGAGCCTACGCCCGGTACGCGGTCCGCGGGACTGGCCGCTGCGATCGGCCGCACGATTACAGTCCGATCCGTACGGCCTCGCCCAGGACCTGCGCCGCAATTACGGTGATGTGTCATCGATTCGGGTGCTCGGCCGCGACGTGGTCATCGCCCAGGGACCCGAGGCCGCATGGCAACTCGTCCGCAATCACGGACGGACGTTCGCCAACGCACCGGTGTACGACTTCGCGCTCGGACGGTTCTTCGAGCGAGGCATCCTGTTGATGGATTCAGCCGAACACCACCACCATCGACTGGTGATGCAGCAGGCATTCACCAGCGACCGCCTCGCCGGCTATCAGGACCGGATGACGCCGCTCGTCGCCGACGCCCTCGACGCGATTCCACTCGGCGAGGGCGTCGACATGCGAACGGTGATGAAGTCCATCACCCTCGACGTCGCCTTGGAGGTCTTTGTCGGCGAGACACTTCCGAGATCGCAGGCCGATGAGATCAATCGTGCGTTCATCGATCTGATTGAGGCCGGCGGGTCACTCATCCGGTTCCGGCTACCGGGAGCCAAGTGGGACCGCGGCATTCGCGCGCGCCGCACGGTCGACGACTTCTTCCGCTCCCTGCTTCCCGCCCGGCGCGCCGACCCCGGACCAGACCTGTTCTCGACCCTGTGTCACGCGCACGGACCCGACGGCGAAAAGCTTAGCGACGATGACGTTCTCGACCAGATGCGCTTCATGCTGTTCGCCGCCCACGACACCGCGACGATCGCGTTGACCGGCATGGCGTATCACCTCGGCATGCACACCGAGTGGCAGGAGCGGGCCCGACGTGAAGTCCTCACCATGCCCGAGCGACTCGGCTACGACGACCTCGATGCGATGCCGACGATGGACCTGATCATGAAGGAAGCCCTGCGACTCCGGCCGCCGGTTCCGGCGATTCCGCGTGCGGCAGTGCGTGATACCGAGCTCTGCGGTCATTTCATCCCGGCCGGGACGTTCGTCGTGTCGCTGGTGGGCAGCAACCACCGGTTACCGGACGTGTGGCCGAATCCGGATGCGTTCGATCCGGAGCGCTTCGCCCCCGATCGCGCCGAGCAATCGGTACACCGGATGGCGTGGATGCCGTTTGGCGGTGGCGCGCACAAGTGCATCGGCATGTCGTTCGCGCGGATGGAGGCGTTCACCGTGATGCACGCGATGCTGCGCTCGATGAGCTGGTCGGTCCCGCCCGGTAGCGGCATGCATCGTCGGGACCAATCCCTCACCGACAATGCCGGATTCGACGCCGTGATAGAGAAACTCGGTGCGCGGTTGAGCGGCTAGCGACCTACTTCAACAACCTCGACATCCGACGATCGGCGAGGATCTTTCCGCCGGTCTGACAGGTGGGACAGTACTGGAAGGAGCGGTCGGCAAAGGACACTTCGCGCACGGTATCTCCGCACACCGGACACGGCAGACCGGTACGCGCATGAACGCGCAGCCCGGTACGCTTCTCCCCCTTGAGTTTTGCCACCTGCAGACCCTCGAGACGACCGATCGCGCCACGCAGCACCTCACCGATGGCGTCGTAGAGCGCGTCGATCTGGCTCGCCGACAACGCTTTCGACGACGCGAACGGTGAGAGCTTCGCGGTGTGCAGGATCTCGTCGGAGTAGGCGTTGCCGATCCCGGACATCACCCGCTGGTCGGTGAGCACATTCTTGATCCGCGCCGTGGTGCCCGACAGGATCGAGGCCAACTCGTCACGACTCATCGCCAGCACGTCCGGGCCCAGCGTGGCGATCCGCTCGACCTCGGCGACATCACGCACGATCCACACCGCGAGCCGCTTCTGCGTCCCGGCCTCGGTGACGTCGAAGCCTTCTCCGCCACCGGCGCCGTCGGGCATGCCGCAGTGCACCCGCAGCGCGATCGGCCCCTTGCCGCCGGGGCGTGGCGGCGTGGCGGACAGACTGTCACTCCACCGCAGCCACCCGGCCCGCGACAAGTGGATGACCAGGTTGATCACCGGATCGTCAGGCGGGGTGTCCGGACCGGGCACCGTCGCGATGACCAGGTATTTTCCGATCCTGCCGACCGATTCGACGATGCGACCGACCAGCGCGGTGTACGGCGGATCTGCGGTCTTCAGGACCGCCAGCGACGCCACGTCGACCCGCCGGATCGGAAAACCCGCGGCACGTCCGTCGACGTAATCGGCGATCGCCGCCACCTCAGGAAGCTCAGGCATACCTCCAGTGTGCTCTAGTAAGAGGATGATCTCCCGTCTTTCCGACGCCGAGCTGGCCGCGCGCATCGCGCAAGGTGCCGGCGAAGTGCTGGTGGGCGTCCGACACGGCGAGCTGATCACCGGCCGCCACCTCGGCGACGTCGGCGACGCGATGGCTCAGGCGTGGATTTCGACGGTCTTGGCGCGGCACCGCCCGCGGGATGCGGTGCTCTCCGAGGAGGCCGACGACGTCGGTGACCGCGCCTCCGCGTCGCGGGTATGGATCATCGATCCACTCGACGGCACCACCGAGTTCGCTTCCGGCACCGCCGATTGGGCGGTACACGTGGCGCTGACCGAGAGCGGCGCGGTCACCGCGTCGGCGGTGTCACTGCCCGCCACCGGAGAGTTGTTCCGTTCGGATACCGTGACCGCACCCACCGACACTCTCAGCGGCGTGATGGCCGCGTCGAAGTACGGCGGCTCCTACGAAAGTGTCTACGTGGCACGACGATTGGGGCTGAAGATGCGCGGCATCGGATCGGCCGGCGCCAAGGCGATGGCCGTGGTGCGCGGTAGCGCCGACGCCTATGTGCACGCGGGCGGGCAGTACGAGTGGGACAACTGCGCGCCGGTCGGCGTCGCGTTGGCAGCCGGTCTGCATTGCAGCAGGCTTGACGGTTCGCCCATCGTCTACAACCAGCCGGAGCCATACATGCCCGACTTCGTGATCTGCCGATCGGAGTTGGCCGAGCCGATGCTCGCCGCCCTCGGCGAGGTGTGGTGACGGCGGTTTGGTGTCGCTCAGCTGTGCTTGCGTAGCAGGTAGATATCCATGATCCAGCCGACGCGTGCCCTCGCCTGCTCCCGCACCCGGGCGATCTCGTCGGCGACGTCGCCGACCCGTCCGCTGATCAGGATCTCGTCGTCGGTGCCGACGTAGGCGCCCCACCAGATCTCGTCGTCGGGGTCGGCGGTGTCCCGGAAGGCCAGCGCGCCGTCGAGCATGACGATCTGATTGGTGTCGACCCCGGCGGGCGTCGACGCGAGCCTTCGTCCGGTGGTGATGTGCACGGGTTCACCGATGCGGTGGGCGACGATGCGGTGCGCGGCGGTCAACGCGCTCGCGCTCGTCACGCCGGGGATCACCTCGATATCGAGGTCGAGGTCGGTGGCACCTGATGCTCGCCGATCGGTCAGGTCGTCGACGATACGCAGGGTGCTGTCGTAAAGCGCCGGGTCACCCCAGACCAGGAATGCGGCCACCCCTGCGTCCGGAACATGCTGTCGCAGAGCGGCTTCGATGGCATCGGCGCGGGCGGCGTGCCAGCGGCGAACCTCGGCGTCGTAGTCGTCGGGTCGACGGTCACGTGGCGGGGGTGGGCTAGACACCCCACCAAAAAAACCCCCCCCCA
>JAEYMI010000079.1 GCA_023461275.1 Actinomycetes bacterium
TGGCGACGGCGACGTCGCCAATCCTGTTGAGGGAGATGGTGATGTCGCGGCGGGGTTGGAGTGCGTCGGGTTGGGCGGCGGCGAGGTCGCGGGCCAGTGCCAACGATTCGGTGTAGGCGGTGCGGGCGGTGGGGAGGTCGCCCATAGCGTCGGCCGCGCGGCCAATGTTGTCGAGGGAGATTGATAGGTCGCGGCGGGGTTGGAGTGCGTCGGGTTGGGCGGCGGCGAGGTCGCGGCGGATGGTGAGGGATTCGGTGTAGGCGGTGCGGGCGGTGGGGAGGTCGCCCATGGCGACGGCGACGTCGCCGATGTTGTTGAGGGAGATGGTGATGTCGCGGCGGGGTTGGAGTGCGTCGGGCTGGGCGGCGGCCAGTTCGCGGGCAGTGGTCAGGGATTCCGTGTAGGCGGCCCGGGCGGTAGGCAGCTCACCAGCAGCGGTCAGGACGGCGCCTAGGTTTCCGGCCGCCAACATGGTGTTGCGCTGGCCGAGTCGGTGAGCTGTAGCTCGCGTGAGTTCGAGTGCTCGCCTGGAATAGCGGGTACGAGAGCGTAACCCGAGATGCTCGGCTGACCAACTCTGATCAGCGGCAAGCAGTGCCAACATTCCTGACGTATCGAGGTGGTCGGAGTTGAGGGCGTTGATCACAACGATGCCTGCGGGGTGTGCTTGTAGTGCACGCATGAGTGTCAGCAGGGTGCTGGCGGATGCCTGATTGAGGGCGCGCGCGAGTGGTGCCGCGTTGTCGGGGTCGCTGGAGTCGATGGCGTGCCACACGACATCGAGTGCGTCGCTACTGTCCCAGGCGTTGTCGGCGTCGAGCACCCGCACGATCCGCGCGTGAATATCCTCCGGTGCCCGTTGGGTGGCAGCGGTGCGAACAATGCTGTGGGAGAACGTCAAACGACCCGTCGGGTCGGATTCCCGGAGCTGGCCGCCGAGGACTCGTCGAAGAGTGGCCACCGTGACCTGTGCATCTGAATTAGGAAGCAGCGCAGCAAGATCAGCCGGTGACAGTCCCGACCGTGACACCGCGAGAGCGCCCAGGAGAACCGAGGCAGATTCTGGCTCCAGTCGTTCGGCGACGGTGTCGAGGAAGACACCCACCAGATCCTGCGTTGAGGCCGGTAATCCTTGTGCCCGATCGGTGAGGAGGTCGGCGATGGCCTGGGCCTGATCGGTGATGTGGGCGATGGATGCGAAGTCGTCACCGTCGAGATCGCCGACAAGGTCGACTGCCAGGCGCACCCAGAGTGGCACGCGGGGTGACTGGCCGATGTGATCGAGCACGGCGGTCGGCAGCTCACGTTTCGATGCCGACGACCACGCATCGGCGGCCTCTGCTGCGGTGGGCCCGGGCAGTTCGTCGACGGCTATCCGTGTCGCGCCGGCGTGTTCAAGGATCTGCGCATGAGACGTCACGGTCGTCGAGGTGACGAGTCCGACTGCGGGTGGCAGCCCACGTACGGGCCACACATCGGATCGCTCGGGTTCGCCCACGAATGCGTCAAGCGCATCCACCACGATCACGAAGTGCCCTGCCGTCGAGACGGTTTCGTGGAGCATGTCACGCCACCATTGCGCTAGACCGTCGACGTCAAGGTCTGCGGGGACCGAGATATCGCGGCCGGTCCACAGTCCGATCTGACCGACGAGATCCTCCACCAACAATCGGCCCGAAGCGCCAGCGGTGCTGGCTCCGAGCAACGACGAGATGACTGGGATGTTCTGAGCGCGTAGTTGCGCTTCGGCTGCGCACACCACGGTCGACTTCCCGGAACCCGATTCCCCGACAGCGACGACTTTGCCGCCGGCAGAAGCGATGTCAACGATCTGATCCACCAGCGCGTCTCGGCCGACGATGATCGCATGATCGTCGCGGAAGAGTCGCTCGCTGCCCGACCAGCCTGCGTCGGCTTGTTCGTCGGACAGTTGCTTGGCCCGACGCTGCACGGGTTCGCTCATCAGCTCGACGATGAGGTCTTCGAAACTGATGGTTGCGCCAGCCGTCGTCACCGACTCCAGATCAGCAGCCGCACCTGACACGTGGGCTTGATACTCGGCGACCACCACGTCATCACGGCCACGCGCATACTCGGCAACCTCAGACCGAAAGGCCTGCACCGCATTCGGATCGGCCTCACTCCAGTCAGCGGGTGGCTCGCCGATCACGTTGCGAAAGACTACGAAGTGGTCTCCGGTGGGTGCAGAGTCCCACAGCAGGCCGAACCCGAACTCCAATGCGGTCACCGACAACCCGTCGACGGGTTGGGATTCGGGTACTCCGGCAGAGGTCGCGACCGATCGAGCATGGATGGCGGCGGGCACATACCCGAGACGGTCACCCACCAGGCCGAGAAACAGTGGGCGGGCTCGTTTGACCTCGGCGAGGCAGACGTCGAGTACGTGTTGGGCGGCTTGTTCTTCGGTGACGCCGATGGTGTTGACGCCCCAGCGCAGGTCGATCAGTTCGACACGCATCCCGAGCGGCGCCACCAGCTCGTCGAGACGCTCACGGACCGGGCCGGCGAGAATGTCGCGTTCACCGTGGAAATCGCGAAACGTCGACGACACGAACACCGGAACAACAGCCACCCTGAACCCCCATACTTGCGGTCGACCATCACCCGTGATTCGCGTCGAGGAAACACGTCAGGAGCCTGATCTTAGAACTGGACCGCTGCCAGCCGCGTCCTCAGAAAAGGTGAACTTCAGCGGTCTCGCAAGCGGATGGTCACGTCGAGGTTGATCTCTTCACCTGCGCCGAGTCGTTCGACCAGCGGCGCCACAGTATCGGCCGGCAAAGTGATCGACGATGGGGTCGTCTGTGGGGGAGTGCCTGCATACGTCCGGCTACGGTGCGGTGCATCCCGAGCGGTCCCGACCCGCATGGCCACCGCCTCAGCGAGCTCGTCGATCCTCTTCGGGTCAGCCTCCCGGACGTCCGTGTACTGAATGAGTCGCATGTACGTCGGGAGATCCACGGACTCCAGCAGGGCCGGAAGTAGTACATCGCCATGCTCCCGGTGTCGCATCCAGCCGATATGCAGCTCCTCGATGCAGACCTTGGACTTGAGATAGTCCCGCGAGTACACCGGCAACACGAACCGCGACGCATCTATGGCGGAGAACAACGACTGCTGCCACGCATCCCCGGAGTTCAGCTTCGAGGTGTCCCGATAGATTCGGATCAAACTGTCCGCCTTGGCAATTCGCTGCACGAGTTGGTCGACGGCGGAAGCGTTCGCATGCGCGTAGCTGACGAAGATGTCGTGCTCGAAATCCGCTCGGCTGTTGGGCAGTGGTGATTGTTGCTGTGCGGTGGCCCTGTCGGCCACAGCTCGGAAGATCTGAGCCAGGTTATCGATCTCCTTCGACGATTTGCCGTCCCGCAGGACGATGCGAAACACGGTCAGCCCCAATCCCGATGACAGCCAGCGGACCGCTTCGTTGAGCATCGACGTCAACATTGAGGTCGGGGACTCGGCTTGATCTCCGGTGGCCAGCATCGGAGTGGCCACCGTCGAGATCCACGGCTCGGCAGCAACCAGCGGAACAAGGCATCGAAAAAGCCCTTCGACGACCATCGACGGCGTGGTCGACTCGTCGGAGCGGGGTTCAAAACACACGACGTGCCGGAAGTTGTGTGAGGGATCGACCGGCTCTGAGAGCCAGCACCTCGTCGTGGCTCGCAGGTCCTGCTCCTTGCGGCGAGCCAGCTCCGCGACGGAGACTCCACGATCGTGCAGCGCTGCGATCAGCGTGCCCGGACTGGGCTTATAGTCGTTCGGAAAGGCCGACACGACCAATGCGTCCACCGCATAAGCGTCGGGGATTGCGGCCAGATCACCGACGTAGAGCTCGATGGACCCAACGCCATGGGGCCGTACGACGTCGAACTTGTCGATGAGCTTCATGTCGGTTGAGTCTAACGATCGGACCGCATAGATTTCAGAGCCGCGTAATACTCCGCGACGGTCTCGTACCGGGCGGGAAACCGCACCCGTAGCTGACGAGGTTCACGACCGAAGAGGAGCGCGCGGAACTTGAGCGTTTGATTGTCGATAAGATCAAACCAACGGACATCGAGGATCTGCACAGCCCTCGCGATCACCCACCCCGCGGCAACGGTACGGCGATGAACGTGTTCGCGCTGGGACTTTCCTGATACATCCGCGTCCCGATCGCTTCGGTACCGGAGCTGTTCATGTGGACGGAGTAGCGCACGCCGATCGTATCGTCGAGCCGAGCAATCGCGGCCAGATCGTCGGTCCGGTACACAACGGACCCAATGGTGTCCGCCGACAACAGAATTCGATCGCCAGCCACTTGAACCACGTCAGGTGCGGCTCCGAAAACCACAGATCTGGTCCGTTTCATGTCCTCTCCGAGCAACATCACCTGCCCCTCTGGGCTGATCACCACTAGCTCTCCCTTACCGGTGTACGCCACCGTGGAGTCGTAGCTCGACGTCAGTGGGGGATCGAGGAATGACGCCGGACCAGTCGTGGTGATCGGCATCGACGCGACCCGGCCGCGGGCGGTGGCGACGGCCATATGGGAGCCGTCCGGCGACGTAGTGGCCGAGACTACGACGTCATCGTCGCTCAGCCAGGGGAATGAGACAGTCCGCTCGACGCGGCCGTCGGCGGAAACCAGATCGACGTGATTGCCGTACACAATCTGGTAGCGCTTGCCGTCACCTGCCCCACTCACCTCGTAAAAAGGGTCCGATGCCGACATCGGAACTGTGGCCACGAGCGAGTGATCGTTGACGATGACCACTCCCTTGTCGGACAGGATTGCCGCCGAATCCGAGTTGACCGCAATCACATTCAGATAGAGCCGACCCAGATCCGCACCGATGGCGGCGCCGCTGGCCGTATTGACTATTCTTCCGTCTTCGGTGAACCCAAGTGCGGTCGACCCGACTTTGACGACGATGTTGCTACTTGACGCGGAGGTCTTGGTGGCCATCGATGCCGGCAGCATCGAGTAGAGCTTACCTTTGGAACTGAGTGCATAGATCCGGCCGGTCTGGTCCTGTGCGGTGACCATCGACTGTTGCGACACTGGTAGAAATGGCTGCGGGCCGGGCCGGAACGTCATCTGATCTTCGTAAATGGATGTGGTCCAAGCGTTGTCATCGCTGAGACAGATAGGTGGCTGGATACCCGACACCGATTTCGCCGCGTGCACAGAGGTCGCTGTCGCATCGAACATGGTTCCGCTGATGCGTAGCTTGTAGTTCGCGATGCCGCCGAAAACGTGTTGGCCACAGCGTTTTACGACGCCGTTGAGTAACGTCGGCGGGATCGCCGCCACCTGGTCTTCGGAAGCACTGTACTGACCGAACAGGGTTCGCTCCCTATTGGTCAGTCCATTATCGGCCGAGTCCGCAGAGGGTGCCTGCATCGCCGCCACGTTGTTCGACGTGGTCGACGAGAGCAGTGTGGTTGCCCCGCCGAGCTCCTGTGTTCGTATCAGCGACGGCGTCGTCCCACGAATCGTAAACGTGTAGAGGGAGCTGTTACGACCCACCGCGTCGAGCAGGTGCTGTCCGGAGTCGGCTGAGAGCGCTGTCAGAGCGAACGGAATCGCCAGCGTGGCATGCACATTGCCGTCAAAATCGCCTGAGAGGAGCTTTTCGCCAGAACTCCACCAGAGCCGATCGCCGTCGGCGCCGCCGGCGTCGACCTTGGCGGCGATACCACGCTCGCCTCCCCCGCTGACCGGCCGACTGACCAGCGTGTGCTCACTGTTGATGAACAGAATCCGATCAGCGGTCGGCGAGAACAGCACAGAACCGAAACGTGGCCCCACCTCCGCTGGGAACGACGTCTCCGCGACGCCGGTGGTTCGGTTGAATATCACGATGAAGTCTGCCGACGCGGCGGCCGCGCGCTCACCGACCGGCGCCATCGTCATACCGAAGTAACGGTCAGCCCGGGCCGGCACCGTCCGCAACCGGTTGTCGCGATCCTTCGCGACCGCGAGCGCGGTCTCGCTCACTGAGTCGCGGTGCAAGTCGACGGCACGCTGTGCCATCTGAATAGCTGTCAGGGTACTCGTCTCTGACGCGGAACGGTTTGCCAGCGCGATGGATTGGGCATGATCGGCAGACGTCCGTGCGTCGTGATTGGCTATCAGTGCGATGGCCCACGCGGCAACTCCGGCCAGCGCGCAGACCGTCAGCGTCGCGACAGCAGTCACCGCGAAGGTTCGAAGCCGGCGCCGAATCGCGCGGTCACGGTCGAGTAGCTCCCGGATGCGCTGATCGACACGTGGTGTGATGCAGTGCCATGGCGCCTCGGCCGCCCCGGTGACGACGCTGTTCGCATCGATGGCCTCCGACCGCTTCAACGTCCGCTCGATGATCCCCGCACGTAAAGTGGTCGGTCCGTCAGCGGACGATTCGCCGTACATCGCGGAGCTGACGAGTCGAGCATGCGTTTCGGCGAGCACCTCGTGCTGACCCAGCTCGGCCAGCAGCCCGGCCACCGTCGTGTGCGGTTCACCGATGGGTTCCGCACGAACGAACTGTTCGGGTGTGTTGATGAAGACAACCCACTTGCCCCACTCCCGGACGAACTCGTACTCCCGCCGGCAGTACTCAGACCTGGCCCAATTCGCAGTCGCGACAACCACAATGACCGAAGCGTTGAGGAACTCGCGAGAGATCACGTCCCAGTGGTTCTGCCCGCTGGGCAACGTGATGCCCGATCCGTACGACGAGCGTTCCGACGGTGCATCGAGCCAGACGCTACGCCCGCCCGCGGTAATCTCGGATTCGATGCGCCGCGCTGCTTCGGAGTCACGGTGTGAGTAGGAGATCGCCACATCTGCCATGAGTGCTCACTTCCCTCCGGACGATGCGTCGAGTGAGTATGCGGCACGCTCGTCGTCGGTGAGAGGGCGTGGTGAACTGATGCCGCAGAGTGCGGTGCCGCACCGGCCGTCGAGTGTGATCAGTTGCGCGGCTCCTAGTGACGTGATGGCGATGAGCTGTCCCTTGTTCTCGTCGACGAACGCGACGTCGCTGAGGAAGGAGTCGCCGCGACCCACAATGCGCTGAATCGTTGTGCCACTGTCCACGTCGACTATTACCGTCGCGCCTTCGCCGATGACCGCAAGGCGTTTGCCCGACGGTGAGACGCGGACCGCAAACGGTTTCAGCCCTTCTCCCACGCCGCCGATGCGCTGTGCGTCGCGGCCGGACAGTGTATAAACATCGCCGGTGTCGGTCACAGCTATCGCGGAATCGCCGTCAGATCCGATAGCCGCTGCCGCGATCTGTGTGCTTCCGTCGTCGATTCGCTGCGTGAGCTCTTCATCTACCCGCTCCTCGCGGCCATCCTGAGTACGAAAGTAACCGTCAACAGTCAGTGCAACACACCGCGCAGAGCCGTCCTTGGTGCGTGCTGCCACCGATGCGACTGACCGGCCTTCGTGAAAGCTTTTGTCGTTCTGCACTTTCGAATCGGTCACCGTCGACCAGCAATTGAGGTGAGTGGCGTCGGCCATGGCGATGGTGGTGGCGTCGTCGCTGACCGCCATCAGACCATCACCTGTGCCGGCGATCGACATCAGCAGCGACTTACCTTCGAAGAGCGAGCCTTTCGAAAGGCGGCCATCCGGTCCGAGCTTGCCAGTCGAGGATCTCTTTGCTCCGACGATTGCGGCGGCGGTACCTTTTGGCGACAAGGATGTGTCCGCATCCAATCCGCCGAAGAACATCGGCCGATCAGTCCTGACCGGCTTGCCGGTTGATACGTCCACTGTCCACATGTAGTTAGGCTGCGCGATGGCTGTCGCGCGGGATCCGCCCGATGCGACGGAGATCAGATTGCGGCTCGACTCTCGCATTGTGGGTGTAGCACTGCTGTGAGCGAAGACGGCTTCGCGCATGTCGTGCGGTGCGCCGAACATCAACGGAGTCTCGGTGCCCATCCCCGATACGCCCGGGCTCCATACGCGGAGATACCCGTCGCTTCCGGTGGTCGCAAGTTGCCCGGATCCGGCCGCCGCCAGTCGAAGTGAGATCCCCGGCTGTGCGTGCACGACCTTGAGAGTCGACGAATCACCACTATGTGCCTGGACCAGATCGCCGTCACGCGTACCGAAAACGAATGTGTCTGCGCCCGTTGACTCGACGCGTGTCGCATTGGCCCGTGGCACAACGAAACCCGGCTCTGATCCGGGTCGGAGCCGAAACACTCTGCTTGCCGGAAATGCAGCTACCCCGACGGCGTCCCCGGATGGAGATATCGCCACGTCCATCGCGCCGTCAATGGCGACTCGCGTCGGCGGTGACGTGCCATGCGAAAGGTAGAGCGCCTCACGCGTGATCGCAGCCACGGCACTGCCGTTCGGAGTGCGGGCGAACCCGCGAACGGTCTCGCCCGCAGTGACCGACATCAGCACTTGGGGAGGGCCGCCCGAAATAGGCACAGCGACCAAGCCGTCTGGGCGGACCACCGCCAAAGTGTTTGTGTCGACCCACCCGAGAACGCTGCCGAGATCCGCCGAGCCGGGAACAGTCACTGCGTGCCCGTTGAGATCGAGGATCTCAACGTCGGCTCCCCGGGCCTTTGTCGCGACCCGGGTGCCGTCGGAACTCAACACCACCGACCGTTTCTCCTCAAGCGGCCAGTGGGGGTGAAGTTGCGCGACAACGTGTCCGGTGTCAGTGTCGAAAACGAGCAACTGGAGTGGTTGCGACGTCACGACCGCCACCCGGTGGGCGGCAGACGCTCCGGTGAGGATCTCCGGAGTGGCGCCGACCTTGACCGATCGGTGTGGCCACGTCGAGGTTTCGATGGTGTTGGCCGCGGCCAGCACCCGCTCGGTGGTTTTGATGCCGGCCGCCTGCTGAATAAGTATCGACGGTAGATCGGGGTCGGCGTCGATCAGTCGCATCGATAGGTCCGCGAGACCGTCGGCCTGCGCGATGTTCCGCTCGTCGTTGGCCCGGACACGTGAGTCGTTGGCGGTGAACGTTCCGGTAATCGCCAGCACGAGAAGCACCACCAGAAGGAAAGCGATCGTCGACAACACCGCGATGGTGCGGCGTCGGCGACGTGTGACCGCCACCGAGCTGGCGTTCACATAGCGCCGGGTCAGGTCCAGTGACTGTTCGTCGGCAAAGCTCGGTGGGTCCGCCAAAGCGATGGCGGCAGTGGAGGAATCGGCCTCGTTCATCAGCAATGCCGCGTCAGGTTGATCGGCCCACCCCCGAGCGCGGTCCACCAGTCGATTCCACTCGACGATTCGTTGCCCACCGACGGTCACGATGGATGCGATGAGGTCGGCGGCCGCGTCGGGTGTGGTGTCGGCCAGGATCGTGTGGGACAACTCGGCGAGGTATTCCGATGCGCCGGCCGACGTCACCGACACCGGGACGATGTCCCGGTAGTGGCGGCCGAGTTTCCGCACCTCGGATTCCGGAATCGACGATTCGAGGGCGTTGTCGAGCAGCACGACCAGCGTCAACGCACCGGTGCCGGACCCAGCCGCCGATGTCAGGGACCGCACGTCAAGGCCCCGACGAGTCAGACTCGCAAGGAGAGCGCTGATCCTGGGATCGTCGCCGACGGTCAACACATCGACGGCGATGGCTTTGGCGCCTTCTGCGTCGGACGGCATTGCGGACGCGATGTCGATCGTTTCCGCTTTGTCCGCCATGTTTGACATACCTCCCGGCCGCCTGTCCGGCCGTCGGATTCCACCGGAAGTTCGGATGCTACCTGCCATCACATTCGCACGGCTATCGTCCGAAACGGGGAACGATCGTGTACGGACGCACACTGTCCCGGATGTCGAAGCCCTCCGGCTAGCTGGTCGCACCGTTTCTCCATTCGGCAGTACGCCGATTGAGCGGCGGTTACTCCCACCACGACCTTCGGACTTGCAGCGTGGGGTAGCGACAACGACACCGAATCGAATTCGCTTGGCCAAGAACGCCCTCCGGCCGCGCCCGCCCCGGCACACACCTGGTGACACCACCCCGAATGGAGAAACGGTCATGTCCACGAGCGGTCATCCCGGCCGCTCACCGATCACGGAGGACCACTGATGACCGCGTTCCCACCCGCCCTCGACATCCCCGGCAACCTGCGACGTGTGCTGCCTGCCGAGTTCACCGACAGCGACGTCGCGGACCTGGCCGGCACGTTCCTAGAGGAGCTCACCAGTCAGGTTGGTGACCGCATGTGCGCACGGCTCACCGAAGAGCAGATCGACGCCTTCGACGAGCTCGACGACGAGGCCGACAAGCTCGCTTTCATCGAGGAGTTCTGCCCCACCTACCGCGACATCGTCAAGCGCACCTACGACGAGCTGTTGCGCGACGTCACACAGCAATTCGCCCCAGTAAACCCCTGACCTCAGCCGCTCGAACAACGAAAGGACTTCTCCCCCATGAACATCACCCGCCGCCACATCACCACGACCATGGCCGCGGCCATCGCAGTCGCGTCCGCACTCTCTCTGTCTGCCTGCGGCACAGATGAATCCGCCGCCACGATGTACGTCGTGACCACCGCTACCGCCAACGAGCCGGCACCCGCCGGCACCGCCGCCTTCGGTGACTACCTCCACGACGCCGTACAGACCGGCGAAGGCACCCTGCAGATTCTGGTGCCGCGCAACGGAACTGTCATCGCCCAGGGCAACGTCACGGACGTGGTCGTCATGCGTGGCAGCGACCCGGAGGAAGACCCGAACGAGATCGACAAGGGCCTCAAGCCGATCGTCGCCGGCATCGACAAACAACTGACCTCGGTGGCGTCGAATGCGCAGACACTGGATCTGCTGGCCGGCCTCAACGATGCCGCTCACCGCTCCGAGCGCAGCACCATCGTCGCCGTATCGAGTGGATTGCAGACCGAGGGTCTGGCTGATTTCCGCGGTCTCGGTTGGGATTTCGACAACACGACGGTCATCAGCTCGCTCGCCGACAAGGGCTTCCTACCGGACCTGAGTGGCAAACGAGTGCGGTTCGTCGGACTGGGTCAGGTGTCCGGGGAGCAACAGCCACTGCCAGAACCCATGCGACGCAAAGTGATCGCATTCTGGACCGACCTCTGCAAGGCGGCACACGCCACCACATGCGAGTCGGTACCGGAAAAGGCCGCGCCCCGACCGTCGGCATCCACCCGCCGCGCTGAAACGGTTCGTGTGCCTGCGTTCGAACTCCCGACGCTCACTGCCTCCACCACCCAACTCGCAGTGGACTCATCGGCGCTGTTCGCCCCGGACTCCGCGCAACTGCTGCCCGGCGTCACCGACACGATGGCCCAGCTCGCAGGGCAGCTGAACCGCACCGGTGTCCCCGTCACCATCACCGGGCACACGTGGAAGTTCGGACCGGCCGACGGTGCTCGGGAACTCTCGAAGGAGCGGGCCCAGGCTGTCGCCGACGCACTCACCTCAGGTGGCCTCAACCCCAACCGCATCGCCGACGTGCGTGGCGTCGGTTACGACGAGCTGATCACCCCGCCCGGTGCCGGACCTGACCAGACAGCCGCCGCCAATCGAGTGGTCGTGATCGGACTGCAGCGGTAGTCCGAAGCAGACGCCGCGGGTGTCGTCCAAAAAGAGACTTCACCCGCGGCGCACCGCGGGCCGGCAGGCGCGACATTTAGACTGATGAGCCGAGGAAACGGGGTAGCAGATGGAACGGTTGACACCACCCGAGATCGTGGTGATCGACGAACCTGAGCCCGGATGGCTGACCATCCCGGTGGAGGGACTCAAGCGCGAGTCCTTCATCAAGTCCTGGGTCGCCCGGATGGCAGATACACCCCCGCCAGAAGCCGGCGCACTCAGAACCGAAAGGTCTGGCTGGTCAGGGGATTTGGGCCGCGGCGCATGGTTGCGGACCGAGCCCGAATTCACCGCGACGACAGAGCTACTGATGGCCGACCGGAAAACTGACGTGGCCGACCCCGACGCGTGGTCTGCGGTCACGCTGGCGTGGACGCGATATGTCGAACCCCTGGCCCGCTACACCGCCGGGTGGACGACGAGTCTGAAGGTCTGGCACCCCTCGAACGCTCGAGGTGACGTCGGTTTGATCGCACGGTCTGCGCGTATCAAGGTCGCCACCCAGGTTCGTCATGACATGACCGGGAAACCCATCCTCGCCACTCGACGTGCACCCATCGCCTCGGTCATCGCCGACGAAGCGAGCCTCAGTGCCTTTCTGACCAAGCCATGGGCGCGCCACGAGCGTGATGAATACACCGCAACGGTGGTCTACCTGCACGCCTTGCCAGCGCTGATCGAGAAGAGCGACAAGCTGACTCGTGAGGAACGGATCACTCTCACCGACTATGTCGACGACCTCTATGACGATCCTGCCGTCCCGATGCCCTTCCGCCCGACACCGCAGTTCATCGCTGACTGTGAGCGGATCGCCAAGGAACGAACAGAAGAAATCGCTCGCGAACTCGACGTCCACCCCAACGACGCGGAGTACTTCTCGGTGGCTTACCTGAGCATGGTCACCACCCAGAAGAACCGTCTGCTGCGGGGCGCTGATGTAAATGTGACAGCAGCGCTCCTTCGACGTCGAATCCGGGACAAGAAGGTCGATGAGGATCGTAAGCACACGGTCCGCACCAAGGCGGAAACGACAGCCGCCAAGATCGCCTCAGGCAAGCGACCCACCAAGCGCCGGCCCCGCGAATCCGTCGAATCGCTTGAGCCACAAGTCTTGTCCGCTCTCACCACAGCGGCCGACTGGGTCCGACGACACTACGATCCCGGTGCAGACACCACCTCCCAATGGGCCAAACAAGTCGCGATCGACATCCTCCCGGCGACAGACGGGCCCGTGAACGGGCTGTCATCGTCAGACGAGATCCGACCATACGCAGAGTCACGATGGATCGACGAGAACGTCTCGGGAACAGCAACTGAGGCGGACAAATCACACGCCAGGAGAGCTGCTCAAACCGTGCTGTTGATCATCGATATGGCCCTCAGATCCCCCGACGACTCGACCTCTGACGACCCAGGAAGCGACAAGACGTGAGCCACATCGGATCAGCAATTCGCGCTGCCGACAACAGCATTGGATGGATATCACCCGTTGTTCCGGCTGTCGGTGCAGTGACCATCCGGATCAATGAGGTGGCCATCACCGTCGACGCCGCCTTCCCTCGTGACGTCATCAGCGTCGTGGCCCCGGACATCGACACCTTGACAGCCGCGGCCGGTGTCTTTCGTGACGTAGCGGCAATCGATGGGTTGGCTGCTGCTGCAGACGGCGACTCCCTTTCCGGACCCGAGCTTTCTGACGACTTCGTG
Source organism: Actinomycetes bacterium (assembly GCA_023461275.1). Lineage (GTDB taxonomy): Bacteria > Actinomycetota > Actinomycetes > Mycobacteriales > Mycobacteriaceae > Gordonia. The sequence goes on from JAEYMI010000079.1 coordinate 13,313, forward strand.
CGGATCGCGGTCCTTTCCGCGGTGCGACAGTGTCATCTCGGCGATCTGGATGGCATCGCGCTCTTGCTTGATCGGGCGTACGCGGCAACCCTTGCCGGAGACGACGATGCAGCGGCAACCTTCTATCGGTTGAGTTCGATCGGTACTGAACTTATCGCCGACGACTTGGTTCGCAGTGGCGTCACCGGTGCGGTCGTCGACGAACTCGGACTCTACATGCGCTCTGCCCCAGTCGATTCCATCCGCGGTGATATCCGGTCTGCTATCGACCAATCGCTCCAGGACCTCCAGGGACAGTCAGATAACTTGTGGACGTACACTTTTGGCGAATCAGTCGCCGCTGCCGACGTTGCCATGGGTCACTTCGACGGTTCGCTCACGTCATCGATCACGGTTGACGTGCTCAATGACCTCAACGCGGTGCCGCCGCGGCTTCTCATCTTCAACGGCCCGGGCCTACCCGATGTCTTCGCGACGCCGGCGGAACCCGGCCTGGCCGAAGTGTCAGCTCAGTTGCGCGACAACGTCGATGAAACGTCGTCAGAGGTTGCCGAACTCTTTGCCGTCGCGGCAGATTCGACGTCGGGCAATCTCGTCGGCTTCGCACCGTGCCAGGTTTCCGGCCGGACGGTGGTAGCTCGAATCCCATTGCAGGGACAGGAGTTCACTGGTCTGCACTTCGCGATCGTGGGGGCCGGGTTCAACCCCGATGAACTGCACCTCGACGATCTCGGTGTCGGGGTGAGCAAGGTTGATCGGTACTGTCGATATGCCTGGACGCTGCACCGCGTTGCCGCGGCCGCGCTGGCCGGCAGTGGAATCGGAACCTCCGGCGCACAGATCGACCAGAATCGCTCACACATCGCCGAAACCCTCACCAGCGCAAGCGCATCGGCGCAGGGCGCGCTCGATGCGGTCCGTGGTCTCTGCGATGACTATGAGGACAGCGCGGAACTCCAGGCATACGCCGACGCTGTCCGACGGCTGCGTGATCTCATCGACTCCGACCCGGTGCTCGACGGACCCACCCGACCCGGCTTCGCCGAGTTGTACGCGCTCACCAGCGAATAGTCGAAGCTTGCGATGACACCACCGACCCGACCGCCGCGTCCGGAACTGTTGATCCGTGCCGTCGACGCCGGCGATACCTACGTGTCCTTCCGTTGGCTCGACGACCCGGCGAACCCCTACGTGCATCGCATCCGATCAGGGGATATTGCTCCCGCGCTCACTGACCTCGGCAATGCCCTCATCGGCGCCGACGGTGACGACGACGAACGCATCCGACGGGCGTTCAGTGGCGCACTCATGCATCCGGAAGATGAAGCAGCACTGAGTAATCGATTGGCCCAGCAGATTCTGCCGGCCACGGTGCGCGATGCGATCGTGGCACGGCACACGCCCGGACAACCCGTTTTGATCCGCCTCACGCCGAGTACCTCGCTGGCGCGTGTGCCATGGGAGTTGTTGCCGGTCGACGGCCGGACCAGACTGGTCGAGGTGGCCGATCTGCGCTATGAGCCCCCGGCGTCGGTACATGTCGGTCGCGCCGCCGTCCCGACTCCCTGGAACGACGAGATCGCCGACCTGCCAACGCTGTATGTCGTCGATCCGATCCTGCCTGCCGGCTCCGGATTGGGACAGACCCTCACCAGGACGGCGTCGACGGTGCGCTCGGACTACACCGCCCTCGTCGATCACGTCGGGCGACAGAACCACACGTCGATGTCGGGGGTGCAACGCGAGATCGGGCGGTGGGCGCTGTCCGATGAACTACGTACTCCGCCAGCACGATTCTTCTACTTCGGACACGTGTCGTCGACTCTGAATGAGCCTGGTTCGGCGTCGTTGCACCTGTCGGACACCGCTAACCGCTGGGGTCGGGCACACTCGATGAACGGTGCGCACCGCCCGCTGTGCTCGCTGGATCTGTTGCTGGGCACCGAGGACGCCCAGCTCGACAACGGTGAGGTGATCCCGGCATCGCGGCGCGACCGTGTCGGCGACGACCTGTGGCCGATGCCCCGACGAGTGGCCATGATCGCGTGTGAAGGCGGCGCCGACTACCGCAGTGCTGAAACGTTCGGTTTGGTGATAGCCATGTTCCACGCAGGTGCCCAGATCATCACGACGACGAGATGGACCATGCCGTCGGCACAGGCATTCGTCGATTTCGCGCCCGGCGCGGAGATCCCGGGCCCCACAACGGAACTTGCCGTGGCCGTCGACCGAACCCAGCAGGCCGCCGATCCTGTTGCCGCACTGGCACAGTGGCAGCGCTACAAACTCGACTGCTGGCGAGCGGACCCCGATCCCGGCCCGGCGACATCGCCGTTGACCTGGGCCGGAATCACCTGTCACGAGTGCCCACCGCGAGAAGTGCGACGGCCACATTCAGCCCCTATCCTTGCGACATGACCGACGACGGCTGTGGCACGTCCGGCAGTACGGCCGACGACGATGCGGACCGAGAGTACGCGGAGTGGAAGCAGCGCGCCGACGAACTCGACGACGCCGCTGCGGCCTCCATCGACACCGGCGACGCTCGCCTGATCGGCCAGGCGTTCACCGACCTGGCCGTTCACCTCATGGGTCTGGTCGCCGAGGACGAGGTCGTCGAGTATCTCCTGATCGCGCGGGACGCCTGGATTGATGCCGAGCAGTATCAGGATGCGACGGAATGTCTGGCCGCTGCAGCACATCTCGTGCTGCAGAGCGGAAACTACGAGGATGCGGCCATCGGGTTCGAGACGTGCATGGAGGAGTACCGTGAGATCGGTGAAGAGAAGTTGGCGGCCGAAGCCGCCAACAACCTCGGGTCCGTGCTGTCTCAGATCGGCCAGTTCAGCCGGGCCGAAGAAGTGCTGACCAGCGCCATCGATTTCTATCGCCGTAACGGCATGCTCGACGACATCCCGGAAGTGCAGGTCAACCTCGGCGGTTTGTACGGCATTACCGGCCGGATCGCGGATGCCAAACGGGAACTCACCACTGCGCGAGAGCATTTCGACCGGATCGGTCAGCAGAAGAACTCGGCGACCGCGTCGATGGCGTTGGCGGGAATCCACATGCAGAATCCGTTTCGGCTATACCTCGCACGTCGCGAAACCGAGAAAGCCATCGACATCTTCAGCGCTCTCGAGCTGATCGACGATCAACGCGACGCCGAGGTTGTGTTGGCGTACTGCCTGGCGATGGTCGGGGAGTGGACCCGCGCGAACGCCTTGTACGACGGAGCGAGGCAGTATTACGTCGAGGTCGGCCGGCCTGACAAGGCCGCGGCCGTCGACTACAACCTCGCGAACATGTATGTCGCACTGCAACAGTTCGACCGGGCTGACGCGGCATTCGAATCGGCGGCCAAGGGTCTTGCCGACGCCGGCCAGCATCATCAGCTGTCGCGGCTGGAATGGAACCGGGTGAAGCGCTACTTCACTGAGGCTGCCGTCAACTCCGCCGACCGAGCGGCGTTGACGCGCCATGCGGTGGACGCTGCACTCACCTCGCTGATCGCGGCGGACTACGAGCGGTTTCAATTTGTCAGTCCACGACGTCGTGCCGACTGGGCGAGCTCGCTGCGCGACCGAACCGCAATGACTTTCTCGATCGTCGCGACTTTCGGTGACGCCGCACTCGTCGCCGACCTCATCGAGTGGGGTATCAACGGCGGGGTGTACGGCGTACCAGATGCGGATGCGCCGTCGGACAGCGAGCCGGTGCTCGAGAATCTCGATGACGGGTTCGGAGACGCGCTGCGCTCGGCGGACGTCGGCGATGCCGCCATGACCATGGGCGCAGTCAACCTTCTTGCGCGACCGGATCTTCCGATGGCACCGCCGCCGGCGCTGGTCGGCGTCGACGGCACGGTGATGTTGGGTCGTTACCGAGAGATGGCGGCCAAGATCGACCCCGATGTCGATCGGCTCCTGGCGACTGTTCCGTCGGTTGCCGCCTGGTGACGGCGCCGGGGGGGGGGGGGGGGGGGGGCGCCGCCCCCCCCCCCCGCGGCGGGCGGGG
>JAEYMI010000080.1 GCA_023461275.1 Actinomycetes bacterium
ACCGATTTTATATATGTATTTTCATAATCTTCAAAGGTTTCCCTACCGATTTTATATGTAATTGCCCGGTTTCCGGGTAAAATTCAATCGTCCTGCCGTAATCCAAGCCGGTATCTTCCGCAACTAAGCGTATGCCTAAAGACTGTAATTTTAACTTGCTTGCCTCTGTATTACGTTCACCGATCCGCAGCATATCATTCGCTGAACTGAAAGCAAACATTTGGGCACCTCCCGCAATTTTGGCAATGAGCCGGTTTCGGTTTGCTCCAATTGCGGTTAACTTGAATATCAGGGCATCAATTCCTGTATCGGCAAATTTGGCCGTATTTTCATTATTTCTTATTTTTGTACTGTCGGGCAGCATGATATGTACCATTCCGGCGGTTCTGGTTATAGAATCATACAAAACAATTCCGACACAGGAGCCAAGTCCCAAAGTTGTCAGTGCGTCCGGTGCAGTACAGATATTTAAATCTGCCATTCCCACTTTTATCATTACGCTCATAAACCCACCTATAATCCCAGAGATGACAATATTACACTGTAAGATTCAAGTGTAGGAATTAAGATGAAATAGCCGTTAACATCAGAATCATCCTTGCTGAACTGTGTTTCTATAATCAGAGCTTTGTCACCGACTTTTCCGAATTCGATAGCCGGAACACTTAAAATTGCACCTGCCATATCAATCGACATATAAGGAACGCTGGCATCGATCCGGATATTAATCAGGGTAGATAAGGAAGATAAATACGCTCCGGCAATAATATTTCCGATTTCTTTTAATGCGGAATACTCCATTTCCGAAAATACTTCATCCTCCATGGATTTACCCATTAAAAGATTGACCAAATGATAAGCGGATTTTTGTTCCATCATAAACATCATCATACCATTAATTTCCCCTTCCAGGGTAATTAATATTCCTACGACAATATTCTCCGCTCCGCCTACCATATCAGGCAGATCTTTAAATTCGAGTAAAGCCACATTAGGCACGTTCATATCTACCTTGCCGTTAATCATAGTTGAAAGGGCTGTGGTAGCATTCCCTGCGCCGATGTTCCCAATCTCTTTTAATACATCAAACTGCATACTGTCAATCTGGTCCAAGTTTATGTTTGACACTGGTACACTCCTTAAACTGTTTCTTTATCAATGATTACACTTGAGATACTTAACAGGGAAATCAAGCCGTCTTTGTGCTTGCCGATTCCGCTTAAATAACCATTTTTATCTTCAACTGCACTATTGGTTACTTTTTCAATCATTGTATCGTCTAAAGTAACAACTTCCTTAACTTCATCCACTATAATGCCAACTGCTGACTGGGGTTCCAGTTTTATGATAATTATTCTGGTGGCATTGGTCATTACATCGTCCTCCAGGCCGAATTTCAAACGCATACTCATTACCGGAATTATTTCGCCTCTTAAGTTGATAACTCCTTTAAAGTACGGCTGTGCTTTGGGTACTCTGGTGATTCTTTGCATTCTTACTATATTGTCTACATATTTTATATCAATGCCGTATTGCTCGATACCAATCTTAACAACAATATGTTGTTTTGAATCATTTAAATTTGTCTCCATGCTTTTCCACCCCCTAGACCAAAGTATTTACATCAAGAATCAAGGCAACTTCACCATCACCAAGAATGGTTGCACCACCGATTATCTTGTTGTTATTAATGTATTTTCCGATGGACTTAATAACAATTTCCTGCTGTCCGATTAAGTTGTCTACCACAATTCCGGCTAATCTGTCACCTTTGGATACGATAACCACGGTAAGGTTGTCCTGCTGTTTTTCCGTCTTGGGTACTTCCAGCATATCGTCCAGCCTGATAAGGGGAATTACGGTTCCTCTTAAGTTTATAACTTCTTTGGAATGTACATATTTAATATCCGTACTTAAAACATCTTCGATTGTCTGGATACTGCCTAAAGGTATTGCATATTTTTCCGGTCCCAGTTCAACCATAAGTGCCTGGATAATTGCAAGGGTCAGCGGCAGACGGATAATAAAATTGCTGCCTTCTCCCAGTTTTGTTTTTGCTTCAATATCTCCGCCTAGTGCCTCTATCTTGGTTTTAACTACATCGAGTCCAACTCCACGGCCAGATACATCCGATATGATTTCTGCAGTTGAAAAGCTGGGTCTGAATAACAGGTCAATGACTTCCTTATCCGTCATAAGTTCAGCCTGATCAGCTGTAATAGTGCCTTTATCAACTGCTTTTTTCTTGACTTTCTCTACATTAATCCCTGCACCGTCATCCCTGACTTCAATTACAACATTGTTACCATCCTGATAAGCATCCAGGAAGATGGATCCGACAGACGGTTTGCCGGCTGCAATTCGTTCCGCATTGCTTTCCAGACCATGATCGGCTGCATTACGCAATAAATGCATTAACGGATCACCGATTTCGTCTATAACTGTACGGTCAAGCTCTGTTTCTTCACCAGTCATATACAGTTCCATTTTCTTATCCAGTTTTTTTGATAAATCACGAATCATTCTGGGGAAACGGTTTACAACACTTTCAATAGGAACCATCCTCACTTTCATAACAGATTCATGAAGATTCGTGGTAACCCGTTCCAGATATTCGAT
>JAEYMI010000081.1 GCA_023461275.1 Actinomycetes bacterium
ATGCGTACTCGACGCATCGGCCCACCGTGGATGGATGGCTCAAGCCAGATCAGCTGGCCTCACACATCGGTGTCTTCACATTGTTGGTGGTCAGCAGCGGGCAGACGGTGTTGCTGGCGAGCTTCCAGCGACCCTTGGAGTAGACGATGCCGGCGTCGACCTTGTTCGGCGGGTTGTCGGGCAGCTTGACCTGCACCTTGACCGTCGCCTTGTTCGGTCCCGCGGGGATGACCGGCGGGAAGATCTCGAAGGTCACGTCAGGGTTCTCCTGGCGGGCCTGCACGAGCTTGGTGAACACCTGCGGGTCCTTCTCGGCGCCCTCGACGAGGTTGACCTTCTCCGCGTTCGGCGTGTTGGGGTCGAGGGCCTTGTTCAGCATCGCGTTCAGCGTGGCCACCGAGGGACGCTGGTTGGGGTTGGTCAGGTTGCCGATGGTGGCGCTGCCCGCCCCGGTCGCGGCTGATGTGGCGGCGGCGGTGGTCGTCGGCACGGGTGGGACGTCGCTGTCGCTGCTACCGCACGCGGCCGCGGATGCGACTGCACCCGCGATGAGTGCAGCGGTCACGAACTTCGGAAACTTCACAGATCTCCCTCACTGTTTGTCGAGAACGGCGGCACCTGTGGCCCCCTTCTGGTACCTGGTTCAGCAGTGGTCGGCGCGCACCAGCGCGCCCAAAGCTCACACCACTATGCCAAACGTCACGCGAACCGCAGGCAGCGCCGCGTGCCGAACAGACCAACGCTTGACGTCGACGCCGGGTTCCCCGCACTCTGATTCACCATGTCGAGTCCTGCGATCGCCCTGATCACCACCGGCGGCACCGTCGCTTCCCGGACGACCGCCGACGGCGCCGTGCCCGCCCTCGGCGCCGGCGAGCTGGTCGACTCGGCGGTGCCCGGGGGCATCGAAGGCGACGTCGCGATCCGGGCCGTCGAGGTGATGTCCAAGGACTCCTCGGCACTCACACCCGCCGATCAGTTCGCCATCGTCGACGCCGTCCTGACCGCACTCGCCGCCGACGACGTCGTCGCGGTGGTGGTCACCCACGGAACCGACACGATGGAGGAGACCGCGATCCTGGTCGATCTGTTCCTGCCGACCGCCGAGCGCGAACAACGACCGGTGGTCTTCACCGGCGCACAGTTTCCGGCCGACTCCCCGCAGTCCGACGGCCCGGCGAATATCGCGTTCGCGATCTCGATCGCCGTCGACGCCAACTCACGCGGACGCGGCGTCCAGATCGCTCTCGGTGGACGTGTGACGCCCGCACGCGGCGCCTTCAAGGTCTCCACCGCCGACGCCGCGGCGTTCGACACCGTTCACCCGGCACTGGCCCGGCCCGCTCTGGGGATTCCCGATTCGATACCGCGCCCGCCCCGCGTCGATGCCTACACCCTGTACCCGGGTGTGGCCCCCGGCCTGATCGCCGCGTCCATCGAGCAGAACGCCCGTGGCATCGTGCTGGCCGCGACCGGGTCGGGCAACACCCACCCCGACATCACCGCCGAAGTCGGGCTCGCCGTGCGCCGCGGGGTCGTCGTGGTAGTTACCAGCAGAGTCCCCTACGGCGTGATCACCCCGACCTATGGCGGCGGCGGCGGTGCGGTCGACCTCGAACGCGCCGGGGCGATCATCTCGCACTACCTGCGTGCGCCGCAGGCGCGAATGGTGGTGCTGGCACTGCTTGCGACCGGGGCCGGTCCCGACGACGTCGCCCGATTCTTCGCGGCGAGCGTTCCGGCGGCGTGAACCGCCGAATGATCCTGAACCGCTGAATGATTCAGTCGCCCGCGGTAGGTGGTTCCGGGGGCCAGTCGAGGCTGTCGAGTGGGTCCGCTCGACGCAGTGCGGGTGCTGGCAGCGTGAACGTGATCGCCCGGCCGGGTCCGCTGGCACGCGTCTCGAACCGGACGGTCACCACGCCGTGTCCACTGCCCTGCACCCAGCCATGTCCGTGCTCGGGGTGCGTGACATCGGTTCCGGTCGACCAGGTTTCGTCGACGGCGCCCGTCGCGCCATCCACGGCGCCCGTCCCGTCGTCGACGGCGCCCGTCCCGTCGTCGACGGCGCCCACCACGCCATCGTCGGGAACATCGTCGGCGGTGACATCATCGAACAGGACAAACTGCTCGACGCTCGACAGGCCCGAATACCCCACGCCCACAAGGCGAATCGGACCGATCTCGCGGGGGTCGAGCGCCAACCGCAGCGCGGCGGCGCTGAGCGCGTCGATTTCAGTGGTGGCCGACGACAGCGTCGTCGACCGGGTGAGGATCGAGAAGTCCGATCGTCGCAGCTTCAGCACCACGGTGCGCGCGCCTCGCCCGTCGGACAGCAGCCGCCGATGTGCATCACGTGCGGCTTTTTCGATCGCCGACCGCAGGTCACCGGAGTCGACGATGTCGGTGGCGAAGGTGCTCTCGGCACTGATCTGCTTGGCCGACGCGCGTTCGACGACGGGCCGGTCGTCGATCCCGCGGGCGAGCCGGTGCAGCGCCGGGCCGACGGTGGCCCCCAGTACCGAGGCGACCTCGATCTCCGACAACGCGGCGAAGTCGCCGATGGTGTCGACGCCGAGACGTTGGAGGCGATCCCCCGATACCGGGCCGATCCCCCACAGCTTACGAACCGGCAGCGCATGCAGAAACGACAACTCCCGGCTCGGCGGGATCACCATCACCCCGTCGGGTTTGGCCATCCCCGAACCGATCTTGGCGATCTGCTTACCCGAGCCGAAGCCCACCGAGGCGGCCAAACCAACACGGTCCCGGATACGCCCGCGGATCTCCTCGGCGAACGCCGCGACACGCTCGACATCGGCACCGGCAAGCTCAGCGGGTTCACCAAAGGCCTCGTCGAAGGACAGCATCTCGATCACCGGAATCGCTTCGCGCACAACCGCGAAGATCCGCGAACTCACCTCCCGGTAGAGCGCACCCCGGGGCGGCAGAACCACCGCTGCCGAACCCACCAGTCGTCGGGCCTGATGCATCGGCATCGCCGACGACGCACCGAACGCCCTGGCCGCATAACTGGCACCGGCCACCACGCCGCGTCCGCCGGCGCCACCGACGAGTACCGGCCGGCCGCGCAGGGTCGGGCGGGTCAGCTGTTCCACCGAGGCGAAGAAGGCATCCATGTCCAGGTGCATCACCCAGCGCGCGCTGCGCTCGGCGTCGGCATTCAGCAGTTCGGACACGACCTCAAGATTAGGCACCCGAGAACCGGGCACCCCGTAACCGGGCGCCTTTGAAACTACACACCGCCCGGTCTGACAACGGCCGCCACGACGTTGAGGATCAACGACACCACGGCGAAGACGACAGCCCATCGGACGGTCTGGGTGTATGCCACTGCCACAGTGGCCAACCCATAGCACCCGATCTTCACCGCGAGTGCCGCAGCGGGCACGTCATAGCTGGATCTCGGTGCGGCGTACATTCCCCACAACACACACGTCGCCAGCACAGCGAGCACCGCGACGCACCACGCTCCGACGCCCGCACCGGCGAGCCGGTACCCGCCGCGTCCGATGGCGGCCACCATGATCACCTCGGTGGCGAACACCGGAATTCCGATGGCCCACAACCACATTGCGTTCACCGACGATCACGCTGACTCCCGACGGCGAACACCGGGATGTCGGCGGCGAAACCGGCAATGGTGGCCACGTCGGCATCGACGTCGAGTCCGGGCGGCAGAAACCGGCCGACCTCCCAGCCCCACTTGTCGAGGTAGGCCCGGATGATCGGTGCCCGATCGGCGGCCGGAACCTCGGTCAGCCGCACGTGACGAACCCGCCGGCCGCGTCGGAGCTCGGCGGCCGGTGTGACGCGGGCGTTGCGCACCCACTGCGTATTGCCACGTGCGGCGACCAGATACTCGCCATCACCAAACATCATCGGGTTGACCGGAATGCGTTGCGGCGCACCCGATACCCGCCCGGTGACGGTAAGGGTGCGGGCTCCGGCGAGATTGACGCCGCGATCGGCGAGCCAGCGCACGAATGCGTTGCCCAGGCGATCGAACCCCGAGACGGGTGGAACGTAGTGGTGATCAGTGGTCATGGCGTGGTCCTCACAGGTCGGCCCGCTCAGCTACGAGAGCAGTGCTCTCATTAGAGAATGCATCACACTCGCGAGTTTTACAAGAGCAGTGCTCTCATTTGGTCTACGGTGGCTCTCATGGAAAGACGCAGCACGTCACGACCAAAGGAGACACGATCGGCCAAGCGTTCGCGGATCGACGCCGAGATCCTCGATGTCGCGCGCACGCACCTGGCGACCGACGGCGCCGCGGCACTGTCACTGCGCGCCATCGCCCGCGAACTCGGGATGGTGTCCTCGGCGATCTACCGCTACGTCGAGAGCCGTGACGAACTCCTGACCAGGCTGGTCACCGAGGCCTACGACGACCTCGCCGACGATGTGGCGACCGCAGTGGTGCAGGTCCCCTCCGACAGCCACCGAGATCGATTGCGCGCCATCGCATCAGCATTCCGCGCCTGGGCGGTGCGCGAGCCATCTCGCTACGCGCTGCTCTACGGCAGCCCGGTGCCGGGATATCACGCTCCTCCCGAACGCACCGTGGGTCCGGGCACCCGGGTCATCGCACTGGTGGTGGCGCAGGTCGAGATGGCAGGACAGGCCGGCATCCTGACCGACGGCGACCCGCAACCCGACGGCCTCGACGGCGCCTTCGACGAGCTCCGGTCCACTTACGGTCTGCATATCTCCGACGCGCAACTCGTCCGCACGTTCGTCTGGTGGGCCGGTCTGATCGGGGTGGTCGGCCAAGAGGTGTTCGACGGATACGGCGATTCGTTCAACGGCATTGCCGACGCGCTCTTCGACAACCAGCTCGAAGTACTCATCGACCAACTCATCGGAGGCGAGGGCAAAGTTCCTCCGAACACACGACCCTCCGAGTAGGCGTTCGGGCGTACCAGTGAGTATTCTTCTCACAGGGTTCTCGTGGGGGGAATCACTATGTTTGTCGGGCGTGACGTTCCACGCCCGGGTGGATTGTGGGGGAAGCACAATGGACTGCACGCCGGAAGACCCTCGGTGACGCGATCCCGCGACGGCCACGATCGCGGGAATGCTCGACCAATCAACAACGCATACGACCGCACCGTGTCGGACGCACCGACGCTCGCGGGCGCGCGCTCGTGGTCGGTGCCGTACCGGCCACTGGACTCGACGATGTGGTCGCGCGTCCTGACCGCCGCACTGGCGGTTGTGAGTGTGGGACTGTATGCACTGTTCGTCGTATGGCTGGCGCATTCGGTCGAGAGTCCGTCGAGCATCACCGAAGACCCGTGGCTGCAGCGCTATTGCGTTGCCGCCGTTGTGATCGTCTTCATCATCGAGTCCCTGCACATGGTGAACATCGTCTCCATCTCGCTCGCCACCATCGTCGCACGCGAACCCGTACTGCCCGAGCGCATCAACTCGCTGCGGGCCGCGTTGTTCATCACGTTCGTTCCGTCCACCGAGGACCTCGGTGTCCTCGAATCAACCTTGCGCGCAGCACAATCCATCGACCATCACGGCCTCCTCGATATCTACGTCCTCGATGAGCGCAACATCGACGCCGATCGCGTCGAGGACGTCCGCCGTCTCTGCGAGCGCCTCAACGCACGCGACATCCCCCTGCCCCAGCACGAGATCCACTACTTCAGCCGCAAGCTGCACGAGAAGTACGCCGACATCCCCACCGGCCCATTCGCGGCAAAAACCAAGTACGGCAACATCAACTCACTGCTCGACCACCTGGATCGACACGGCGTCAGCTACGACGTGGTCACCGGCATCGACCCCGATCACATCCCCGTCCCCGAGTTCCTCACCCTGCTGCTCGGCCATCTCGACGACCCCGACGTGGGATTCGTGGTCGCCCCACAGACCTATAGCAACGCCGAGTACAGCACCGTGGCCTACCTCGCCGAATCGCAGCAGTTCGCCTTCCACTCGGTGATCCAGCCGGCCGCCAACGCCTACCGCGCGCCGATGCTCGTCGGCACCAACTACGCGATCCGCTGGGATGTCCTGCAGCGCATCGGCGGAATGGAACCGTCGATCACCGAGGACCTCGCGACCACCTTCAAGATCCTCGGTCTGCGCAATCCCGACACCGGCAACACCTACACCTCGGTCTACACCCCGGCGGTGGTGGCCAACGGAGAAGGCCCGGAGACCTGGGGTGGGTTCTTCAGCCAGCAGAACCGTTGGGCGCGCGGCTCTTTCGAACTGCTGATCACACCGGCGATCCGGCACATGCTGGGCATGTGGCGACGGCCGATGCGGCTGTTCCACTACGCACTGATCATGGCGTTCTACCCGTCGATGGCGATCGTGTGGATGATCGGTGCGGTCAACGCCGCGATCTACGCCCTGTTCGGCATCAATGGGGTCATCGTGTCACCGGCGGTCTGGGTGATGCTCTACGGCTGGGCCACGGTCATGCAGTTCGCCGTCTACATTCGGGCCCGCCGCCACAACGTCAGCCCGTTCGAATCACAGACCGCCGACGGTCATCGCGCGTGGGGCCTGGCCGGAATGATGCTCAGCACGCTGACCGCACCGATCTACGCGAATGCGTTGGTGCAATCCCTGCTGCGTCGTCCGGTCACGTTCGTCGTGACACCGAAGGGCACCAAGGCCGCCACCGACACCTGGTACACCTTCCGGCTACACCTGGGATGGGCGCTGTTCTACGCGGTGATCATCGCGCTGTGCTTCTTCCACGGTTTCGCCACGGTCAGCGCGCTGACCTGGCCGGTCTGCGCGATCGTCATCGCGCTCACACCGTTCCTGCTGTCGCTCTACGACCGACGCCTCAACCACGCGGTGCGCCCGAGCGCCGAACAGACCACGATCACCGACCACACCGCCGTCGAGGAATTGCCGACCGACCGGCTGCTACTGGGGGATACCGATGAACCAGCGGAGAGTGAGCTTCAACCTACCGTCCCGATTGTTGCGTATCGCCCTGGCGACGACGCTCGTGTCGGTGACGGTGCTGTTCGCGACGGGATTCGTCGCCCGAACAGCCTGGACTTTGTACTCCCACAACGAGTTGATCAACTCCGATGGCTATCGGGCGACCCACGGGCGGTGGGACATCATCGACCTTCCGGCCGAGATGCAGATCAACGCGATTCACGCGGCGGTGCTCCCGACCGGGAAACTGTTGCTGATCGCAGGTTCGGGTAACGACCGCAAGCTCTTCCAGGCCGGTGAGTTCAAAACCCTTGTCTACGACCCGGAAACCGGGAACACCAAACTGGTGATGACGCCCGGTGACGTGTTCTGCGGCGGGCATACGTACCTGCCCGACGGCAATCTGCTGGTGGCCGGTGGCACCCGCGACTACGAGGTGCTTCAGCCCGACGCCACCCGTGCGGGTGGCCCGGTCAAGATCACCAATACCGGTACCGACCCGATGATCGTCACCAAGGGTGCGATGTTCGTCAGCAAGAAGACGGGCAAGAAGTTCCGCTCCGATGCCGAGATCACCATCCCCCCGGTGGAGATCACCAAGTCCGGCAAGCGAATTCCCGGAACACGCAACGTCTGGGTCGACTCGGTCCTGCCCGGCTCCGCGGGAACCGTCGACATGTTCGACCGGTACAAGATCACCAGCTTCAGCACCGACGTCTCGTCATTCCTCTACGGCGACGCCGGACCGTTGAAGATCCAGAAGAAGGACTACTCCGGCATTCGTAACTCCTACGAGTTCAACCCGTTCACCGAAAAGTACGAGCGGGTGGGCGATCTGGAGTACGCGCGGTGGTATCCGACGCTGACCGGTCTCCCCGACGGACATGTGATGGCCTTCTCCGGACTCGACGAGGCCGGTCAGATCCTGCAGGGACAGACCGAGGAATACCTCCCCAGGGCCAAGAAGTGGATCGAACGCCGCGACCTGCGGCAGTACTTCGCCACCTACCCGGCGATCTTCAGCACCACGCGCCCCAACACCTTGTTCTATGCCGGCGCCAACTCCGGCTACGGATCACCGGATCTCGGACGTACGCCCGGGTTCTGGGACCTGACCGACAACACCTTCACCAAGGTTCCCGGCATGCGCGACGCCGACCAGCTCGAGACCGCCGGCGCCACGTGGGCCGGCCCGGTCAACGATCAGAAGATCATGGTCGTCGGTGGTGGCGGACAAGGCGAATCACCGCACTCCACCGGCCGTATCGACATCGTCGACCTGAAGGCCGCGGCGCCCCGTTTCTCCCCGGCCGCGATGCTGCCCGACGGAACCCGATACCCCTCGCTGTCGCAGTTGCCCGGCGGTGACGTGCTGATCACCGGCGGGTCCAGGGATTACCGCGGCAAGGGCGGCAGCGACATCAAGAAGACCTACATCTACCGGGTGGCGACGGGCAAGCTCGACGAGATGGCCGAGCCCAACGTCGGACGCGACTACCACTCGTCGTCGGTCCTGCTGCCGACCGGCCAGGTGATGACCATCGGCTCGGACCCGCTCTACGCCGACGCCGAGGGCACCCGGTCGGGAAAGTTCGAGAAGCGCCTCGAGATCTACACGCCCAACTTCCTGTTCCGGGCCGACGGCAACAAGGTTGTGCGGCCGACGATCACCGCCGGTCCCGAGCAACTCAACGCCGGGGAAAAGGCCACGTTCACCATCGGATCGACCGACAACTCGGTGCCGAAGATCGCGTCGGTCCGGTTGATGTTCCCGTCGGCCGTCACGCACATGACCGACCCCAACCAGCGTTCGGTCGACATCGGGTTCGAGCAGCAGGGCTCCACGCTTCGGATGGCGATACCCCACGATCGCGCACTGCTCCCCCGCGGCTACTACATGATCTTCCTCAACGACGTCTCCGGCGTGCCCAGCATCGCGACGTGGGTCAAGGTCGTCTGAGTCGGATCAGGGTTGCAGTTCTTTGACCAGCAGCGCGCCGTCGAAGACCCCTGCCGGACGGCGGCTGGTGCCGCAGACGCCGTCGGAGTTCGCGGGTGTCTTGATGTACATCTCCTCCACCCGGGCATCGGGATCGAAGATGGTGTCCGACAATGACCCGATCTTGCGGCCGGACGGATTGCACCAGCCGTCGAGATCGTCGGTGTTGGGCGCGCCGTTGACCGAGTTGTCGATCATCACGTAGAGCGGCCGGCCGAAGGCCTTCTCGATCTGCTCGGCGTAGGCGCGCGTGGTCTCCTCGCGGTGACGGCTGGACACGTTCAGTGCGATACCCGGTACCTGCACCCCACCGCTCTCGACCTCGCGGAGCAACCGCGCGACGTCGTCGGCAGACCGCCACGAGGCATTGCCCGCATCGAGGTAGACGGCCGTATTCTTGTTGCGGGCAAAGGTTTTCAGCGCGTACTGCAGCAACGCGAGTCGTTCGGCGCGGGCCGGCGGATCCGTCATGTCGATCATCTGCATCAACGCGTCGGGCTCGACGATGAGCACCGCGTTGTTGTCGCCGATGAGGTCGCTGACGTCGTCGACCCACTGGCGATACGCGGTGCCATCGGGCAGCCCGCCGGCCGAATGACCGTCGAGGTCACGGTGCGGGATGTCGTAGGCGACGAGTACCGGGATCTGACCGGCGGCATGTCCGGCGTCGACGTCCCGGCGGGGCGGGAGCAGATCCGGTGACATCCATTCCGCGATCGGCGACTTCTCGAGTCGCTTCAGCGCGCCCTGCAGCGGAGCGGGCACGTAGTCCATGGCATTCGCCAGATTGCCATACCACGACGGGTTGGTGTGCAGGCTGTACGGCGCTTTCCCCGGGGCGTTGCGGGTCCGCCCGCCGGCCGCCGAGGATGACGACGAGATCGTCGAGGTCGAGTCGACCGCGGATGGTTTCGGCAACGGGAGCGGGACGTCCGCGGGTGCGGGAGTTCCGCATCCGCTTGCCGCGAGGACCATCGCGGCAACCCCGCCGACGATAGCCCGGCGCCCGAGCGTGCCCCTAACCATTGTTTCGCCCCCTTGCGCACACATCATCCGTTGCCATCCCCCGCGACCTGTTATACCCGCCGACGATGCGGTGCGCCGTCCGGCCCATTCCGCCGCGTCAGCCCTCGATCAGGCTTTCGCGACGTCGGCGCTGACCCCGTCTCCGAGTTCGATGGCGCCTGCGACACTCCCCTGCTCGTCGGCATCTACCCCGTCTGCTTCGACGACGTCGAAAGTGGTGGCCAGAACCTCACCGGCGATCATGTCGGCGTGGGTGCGCGCCCGATCGAGATACTCCGACGGAACCACCAATCGCACTGAAATGCGGTCGGAGACATCGAATCCACCATTACGCCGGGCATCCTGCAGTTCGCGGACCCGGTCCTTGGCCCAGCCCTCTGCCTCGAGTTCCGGGGTGACCGCGGTGTCGAGCACCACCAGTCCGCGCCCACCGGGCAGCTCGGCCGTCGAATCGGGATGTACCGCAACCAGTTTGCGCGTGTACTCACCATCGTGGAGATCGATCCCGTCGGCGGTCACCACCTCCGAACCATCGGATTCGGTTCGTACCGACCAGTTTCCGGCCTTGACCGCCTTGATGGCGCGCTGTACGTCCTTGCCCAGACGAGGTCCGGCCGCACGGGCGTTGACGGCGATCTCGTACCGACCGTAGGTGTCGGCGTCGGTCGTGAGGTTGACCGATTTCACATTCATCTCGTCGGCGATGAGATCGGTGTACGGCGAGAGTTGCTCGGCACTCGGCGATGCCACCGTCAGCCCGGGAAGCGGCAGACGCACCCGCAGCTTGTTGACCTTGCGGACACTCGATGCCGTCGAACACACTGCCTGCACCTCGTCCATCGCGGCCACCAGTGCCGGATCCGACGGCAATTCGTCCGCGCTCGGCCAATCGGTGAGGTGCACCGACCGGCCACCGGTCAGGCCACGCCAGATCGCCTCGGTCGCCAACGGAAGCAGCGGCGCGGCAAGACGACTGGCCACTTCGAGCACCGTGTACAAGGTGTCGAAGGCATCCGGGTCGGCGTCCTGTCCGGCCCAGAACCGGGCCCGCGAGCGGCGCACGTACCAGTTGGTCAGCGACTCCACGAAGCCCCGGAACTCCTCGCATGCACCGGCGATGTCGTAGATGTCGAGAGCCTCGGTCATCGCCTCGCGGGCGGCGGCCAGCTTGGCGAGGATGTAGCGGTCCAGGACGTTGGTGGAGTCGGTCCGCCACGTCGCCGGGCGCTCCGCGTAGAGCGCGAGGAAACTGTAGGAGTTCCACAAGGGCAGCAACGCCTGCCGCACGCCCTCGCGGATACCCTTCTCGGTGACGACCAGGTTGCCGCCACGCAAGATCGGGCTGGCCATCAGGAACCAGCGCATCGCATCCGAGCCGTCGCGGTCGAAGACCTCGTTGACATCGGGATAGTTGCGTTTGGACTTGGACATCTTCTGACCGTCGTCGCCGAGGACGATGCCATGGGCGGCAACGGTTTTGAATGCCGGACGGTCGAACAGCGCGGTGGCGAGCACGTGCAGGGTGTAGAACCAGCCGCGGGTCTGCCCGTTGTACTCGACGATGAAATCGCCCGGGTTGTGCGCCGGGGATCCCCCTTCGGTGCCGTCGAACCAGTCGGCGTTCTCGAAGGGGTAGTGCACCTGCGCGTACGGCATCGAGCCGGATTCGAACCAGCAGTCGAGCACCTCGGGCACCCGGCGCATCGTCGACTTCCCGGACGGGTCATCGGGATTGGGCCGGGTGAGTTCGTCGATGAACGGTCGGTGCAGGTTGTCCGGACGCACCCCGAAGTCGCGTTCGAGCTCGTCGAGGGAACCATAGACGTCGGTCCGCGGGAACTCCGGATTGTCGGAGATCCAGACCGGGATGGGAGCTCCCCAGAACCGGTTGCG
Source organism: Actinomycetes bacterium (assembly GCA_023461275.1). Taxonomy (GTDB): domain Bacteria; phylum Actinomycetota; class Actinomycetes; order Mycobacteriales; family Mycobacteriaceae; genus Gordonia. Next base: position 11,864 of record JAEYMI010000081.1, read on the forward strand.
GCTGATGTTCCAGTCGCGCGCACCCTCGAGCCACTTGCCGAACTGGCCGTCCCGGATGTGTTCGGGCACCCAGGTGATCTGCTTGTTCAGTTCCACCATCCGGTCGCGGAACTGGGTCACCGCAACGAACCAGGACGGAACAGCCATGTAGATCAACGGCTTTCCGCTCCGCCACGAGTGCGGATAGGAGTGCTCGATGGTCTCGTGACGAAGGATCCGGCCGGCGGTCTTCAGGTCGGCGATGATCACCGGATTGGCGTCGAAGACCATCAGGCCTTCGTACGGGGGCACCTGGGAGGTGAAACGTCCGCCCGGATCGAGCGGCTGCACCACCTCGATGCCGTTGGCGGTCGCGAGTTCCATGTCCTCTTCACCGAAAGCCGGCGCCAGGTGCACGATCCCCGTGCCGGCGTCGGTGGTGACGTAGTCGCCGAGCAACACCCGGTGCGCGCCCGGGTGACCGACGAAGAAGTCGAACGGCGGCCGATACGCCAGATCTGCCAGCTCGGCACCCTGGTAGGTGCCCAGAACCTCGATCTCGCCCAGTTCCTTCGCGTACGAGCCCGCCAGGGCCTGCGCCAGCACATACTGCTTCCCGTCGGCGGCGCGCACATGCGCATAGGTGACCTCGGGATTGACCGCGATCGCCAGGTTGGACGGCAGCGTCCACGGCGTCGTCGTCCAGATGAGCGCGTTCACGCCGTCCAGCGGACTACCGGGAGCGGTGATCGGCATGGTCACCGTGACAGCCGGGTCCTGCCGCATCCGGTAGGCGTCGTCGAGCTTGGATTCCTGATTCGACAGTGGGGTCTGCTCGTACCAGGAGTACGGCAGCACCCGGTAGCCCTGATAGATCAATCCCTTGTCCCACAGACGTTTGAACGCCCACATCACCGACTCCATGAAGTCGATGTCCAAGGTCTTGTAGTCGTTGTCGAAGTCGACCCAGCGGGCCTGGCGGGTCACATAGGTGCGCCATTCGCCGGTGTAGCGCAGCACCGAGTCGCGGCAGAAGTCGTTGAACTTCTCCATGCCCATCGTCTCGATCTCGGACTTGTCGGTGATCCCCAGCTGTCGCTCGGCCTCCAGCTCGGCAGGCAATCCGTGGGTGTCCCAGCCGAATCGACGTTCGACCTTCTTGCCCAGCATGGTCTGGTAGCGCGGAACCAGGTCCTTGACGTAACCGGTCAGCAGGTGGCCGTAGTGCGGAAGCCCGTTGGCGAACGGCGGACCGTCGTAGAACACGAACTCATCGGCCTGCGCGCGGTTCTCGATCGATGCCGCGAACGTGTTGTCGACCGCCCAGAACGCCAGGACACGTTCCTCGACGTCGGGGAAGGATGGCGCACCACTGGCGCCGTCGGTCATGTCGACGATCGGGTACACACGTGGTGATGATTCGGGGGTCTGCTCGCTCACGGTCTCTCCTCGTGCCTGATGTTGCCTCGGCACGGGGACGCGAACATCTGACGGTTCGCGCGGTACCACCCCGCTTGCGTCGTCGACAGCCGGTTGATGCGGCCGGACGACGCCTCTCGGTGATCTCCCCCGGTCGTGGTGGAACCGAAGGGATCCGCGGCTGTGTCGGGCCGCACCCGCCCGGGTCTACTGGGAGCGGGAGCCGCTCGGTTCTTCCGGGTGCTCCCCGGTGATGGCCGGATCGTCGCAGCCCCGAGTGTAGCGGGCCGACCGGTGACCCGACGAATCAGTTAATCGTCGAGCGGTGGATGCCAATTCGGATCAAGCGGATCGAATTTGGCCTTCGGGGGTGTCGACTGCCCAGAACCGTCAGCGGTGTCGGTTCGTGACACGCCGGATGTGGAGCCTGCGGATCGGGCCGACCGGCGAATCGCCGATGTTTCGGTGTCGGCGGCGTTCTCCGGCGGAGCCGAGACGAGAGGTGATGGCCCCACCGGCGATGAGCGGGGGGTCGGCGGTGGCGGCGTGGCCCCGATGGACCGGAGATAGTCATCGAGGGACTGGTCGCGGTTGTTTCCTGCGCCGGACTGCGAGGGCGACCGTTGCGGTCGGATCGCCGACGAGTAGGTGTCCGGCGTACCGCGGGTGTCCGGACGGCGCGACATCGGCGCGGGGACATCGGAAACCACCGGAATGCGTCCCGTGTCCGCGGTGCCGTCGACGTAGGGCTGTGGTGGCACCGGGTCGTGTGCCGGGGCCTCGCGCCCGGACAACTCTTGCTCCCGGCCCGGAAAGTCCCGTGCCGGGAAGTCACGCGTGGGAGATTCTCGCCCGTGAGACTCCCACGCTGGTGCCGGATCACTTGAACGCGGCTCGTCGGTGTCGGCGTCAACGTCGTCCGCCGGCGATGAACGGTCAGATCCGACGTAGTCCGACAGGGACCGGTCGTCGGAATTGCGCCGACCTCCGACGATGTCGGCGATCAAGAACCCCAGACCGAGCAGACACACCACGATGCACGCGATGGCCAGCCAGACCGTACCCGTGATCAGCCCGAGAACGAGCAGGACGAACCCAACCAGGGTTGCGGCAAGGGCGAGTGTCAGCACCGAAGACCTCTGGTGGGCTGTCCGGGCAATCAGCTCGGCGAGTAGCTCTGGAACCCGCCACTACCGGGATCGGACGAGAAGGACGAGTCGTTGCGACCGCCGCTCTCGACCGGTGCGGCAGAACCACGCTGTTGCAGCTCCTCGAGCTGCGACTCCAGGTAGGTCTTGAGACGCGTCCGGTACTCACGCTCGAACGTCTTGAGCTGTTCGATGCGGCCTTCCAGCACAGTTCGCTGCTGGTTGATGGTGCCCATGATCTCGCTGTGCTTGCGCTCGGCGTCGCTCTGCAGGGCCTCGGCACGCTCCTGGGCCTGACGGACCTGGGCTTCCGAGCGGGTCTGCGAGTCGGCCAGGATGGCCTCCGCGCGCTGACGCGCGTCGGTCAGCATGCCGTCGCTCTTGGCCTGCGCCTCGGACACCATTGCATCGGCGCGTGCCTTGGCGTCGGCGACCAGCGAATCGGCCTCCTGGCGAGAGGTGCTGGTCAGCCGGTCTGCGGTGTCCTGCGCAAGTGCGAGCACACGTGCGGCACGCACGTTGGCGTCGTCGTCGGAGGGAGCCGCGGCGACCGGCGCGGGAGGCGGCGTCGGAGTCTCCACCGCGGCGAACGCCTGGGTGCGCTGCTCCTCAGCCGGAGCTGACGTCGGCGCGGAAGCACTCGAACGCGCGTCGGACAGCTCGCCTTCGAGCTCCTCGACACGCTGTTTGAGGTCGGAGTTCTCTTCGATGAGCCGAGCCAGTTCAGCCTCGACGAAATCAAGGAACTGATCGACCTCATCCTCGTTGTAGCCGCGTTTACCGATGGGCGGTTTGCTGAACGCGACGTTGTGCACATCAGCTGGTGTCAGCCGCATGTCGGTCCCCTCAATGGTTGTTGGCGCTTTTGTCTTCAGTTGGTGGGTCGATCAGTCTGCACGAACTTTGCTACAGGCTGGCCAATTCATTCATACCAGTAGAAAATTGTAACTGGCGTCCCATCCTGTCACATCTGAACCGCTTGTTGCATGGCACCGATGCAGTGTCGCAATCAAACAGTCACTCAATGATGACATCCAACGGTAGACCAATACGAGGGTGCGATGACAACCACACGTCTTGAGATCATTCGACACCCGGCGTTCACGTCACGCTCCGACCAGCGCGGCGGTCGCACTGTTGCGGGCCAGTGAGCTGACGATCTGCATGGCGATCAGGACCACGATCATCACGATCATCAGCGAGAGGTCGAGTCGAACCGGGCCGAGCGGGATCGGCGGCAGCACGCGCCGAAGGGCCTTGATGGGCGGGTCGGTCGCGGTGAACACCACTTCGATGATCACCACGGCCACACCGGTCGGCCGCCACTCGCGGGCGAAGGTCCGCACCAACTCGACGACGAGGCGGGCCAACAGCAGCAGCCAGTAGATGAACAGAAGGTAGTAGAGGATCTGGAGCAGAATCGTCACGGATCAAGATTGCCTGACGTCGCGCCCGGCCGCCCACACGGGTTGGCCGGTCGCGGAGTCAGCTGTGGTTGTAGAAACCGGTTTCGGCGATCTTGCGACGATCCTCCGGCGAGACATCGATGTCGGCCGGCGAAAGCAGGAAGACCTTGGTGGCAACCTTGTCGAACGAACCGCGAAGGGCGAAGGCCAGACCGGCCGCGAAGTCGACAAGGCGCTTGGCGTCGTCGTTGCTCATGTCGACGAGATCCATGATGACCGGACTCCCGTCGCGGAAGCGTTCACCGATGGTCCGGGCCTCGCCGTAATCCGACGGCCGCAGCGTGGTGATCTTGTGCAGTGGGCCGTCGGCGAAGACGCGCTCGAGCTCTGCGCGCTGCTCGGTGTGACCTCCCTGACGGACCGAACCGGAAGCCCGGATTCCCGAGGGCCGCAACGGTTCCAGCCGCGCGCCACCGGCCGGCCGCATCCGGTCGACGGACTCTGCGACGTGGCGACCGCCGCCGGCATAGGCGTACTCCGGTACAGCCTCGTAGGCGGCTTCTTCATACGCGTACTCGGCATCCCGGTATCCGCCGTCGGCGTAGCCGGGCTCGGCGTAGCGGGACTCCCGTAGAGAGTTGTCGCGGAAGGAGCTCTCCCCGTAGTAGTCGTCACGGTAGGCACGCTCACGCGACACCGAACGGACCGGCGCACCCGGCTCCTCGAGGTAGTCGTCCTCGTAGTCACTCGGAGGCACCATGCCGAAATACGCCTTGAACTTCTGCATCGTGGTCACTGCTGGCCTCTTTCGTTGTTCGACGTCGACGTGGTGCTCGTGGTGTTGCTGGTCTGAGAGTGTCGCTTGGTTCTCATGTGACGAATGTGATTAGTGAGAGATTAGCGGCCGGGGACCCATGATCGCGGTACCGACACGCACGCATGTCGAACCGTGCGCAACCGCTTCCTCGAGGTCGCCGGACATGCCTGCGGAGAACACCGACGCCCCGGGATGATCGACGATGAAGCCACTCCGGATCTCCTGCGCCCGCGCCATCCAATCGGCGGGCGAACCCTCCACCGGCGCGATCACCATCAGGCCCCGCAGCTCGAGTCCCGCCGACGCGTCCACGCGCTCGGCCAAAGCCGGCAGCTCGTCGATGAGGACACCGCCGCGATGGGGATCGCCGTCCAAACTCACCTGCAGCAACACCCCCAGCGGATCGGTCCGACGATGATCGTCAAGGGCCTCGACGCTTGCCCTCGACAGCACGTCGACCACCTTGTCCCGGTCGACCGAATGCACGGTGCGCGCCCACTCGGCGATACCACGCGCCTTCTTGGACTGGACCGAACCGATCATGTCGAAGTGCAGACCTGTTGCCTCACCGGCGATCTCGCGCACCTGCGCCACCTTCCAGCCGGCCTCGGGTTCGCGGGACTCGCCGAAGTCGCGCACCCCCAAGGAGATCAGGCGCACCACGTCGGCCGCGGGGAAGAACTTGGTGACCACCAGCAGATCGACGTCATCGGCCGGTCGGCCGGCGGCTCGAACAGCATCGGCCAGCCGGGCCTGCACAGCGATCAGACGTCGTCGGAGGTCAGCAGTCCGGTCATCGATCGTGTCATCCGTCATCGCCGTCGTGTCCCGTCGCGTCCATCCAGATCACCGACGCCAGGCGGCCGGTCGGCGCCGCGCGTCGGTGACTGAACAGCTCGGTGTCGGACATGGTGCACCGCGGATCCTCGGCGACCGCGGCGATTCCGGCGGCCAGCAGTTGTCGGCGCAGACCGGCATGCAGGTCGATACCCGAGGTGCCCTTATCGGTGACACATGCGCTCCCGGGCAGGTGTTCCTCGACATCACGTTGCATGTGTGGTGGCACCTCGTATCGACGCCCACTGGCCGAGGGACCGAGGAATGCCCCGATGCGTTCCGGCGCGGCGCCGAGTTCGACCATCACACGCAGGGTTTCGCCGATGATCCCGATTCGCGCACCGACCCGGCCCGCGTGGACGCCGGCGATCACACCTGCCTCATCGTCGCTCAGCAGTACCGGCACGCAGTCGGCGGTCAGTACCGCCAACGCGACGCCGGGCACCGCCGTGACGAGTGCATCGCTGGCCGGAATCGGCGTGGTCCTCGGCCCGTCGACGACGGCGACGTTTCGGCTGTGGATCTGTTCCATCCAGATCAGATGGTCGTCGTCGACACCGATCTGTGTGGCGAGTCGATGCCGGTTGGCGGCAACGGCTTTCGGATCATCGCCGACGTGATCACCGAGGTTGAACGACGCATATGGCGGTGCGGACACCCCACCTGACCGTGTGGTGACCACCCGACGCACACGAACAGTCATCGCCCCTCGGTGTCCCTGTTCCTCGGTGTTCTCGAACCGGTCAGCGTTTCATGAACGACGGCACGTCGACGTCATCGTCGTCGAGTGTGACGCTGTTGCGGCGCGGCCGCTCGGCCGGCTCGGCGAACGGATCGCTTTTGGCAGAAGGCATCTGGCCGAACAGCGGATCACTCTTCTCCGGCGTCGAGACCGCACCCGCCTGACCGGGCTCCACCGCACTCCGGCCAACCGCGGCGGGTACCTCGGTCCGCTTGCGCGGTGCGCCACCGTCGAATCCGGCGGCGATCACCGTGACACGCACCTCGTCACCGAGGTTGTCGTCAATGACCGTACCGAAGATGATGTTGGCGTCCTCGTGGGCCGCTTCCTGCACCTGGGTCGCGGCGTTGTGGATTTCGAACAAGCCGAGGTCGCTGCCACCGGCGATCGAAATCAGCACTCCGCGAGCACCTTCCATCGAGGCCTCGAGCAGCGGCGAGTTGATCGCGGACTCCGCGGCCTTGCGCGCCCGCTCCTCGCCGCGAGCCGATCCGATGCCCATCAGCGCCGACCCGGCGTCACTCATCACGCCCTTGACGTCGGCGAAGTCGACGTTGATCAGGCCCGGGGTGGTGATCAGGTCGGTGATGCCCTGCACGCCGTTGAGGAGAACCTCGTCCGCGCTGCGGAATGCGTCCATCAACGTGACCTGGGCGTCGCCGAGCTGCAGCAGCCGGTCGTTCGGGATGACGATCAGCGTGTCGCAGGATTCGCGCAGTGAGGTGATACCCGCTTCGGCATGTCCCCCACGACGTTTGCCCTCGAACGAGAACGGTCGCGTGACGACGCCGACGGTGAGTGCACCGAGCTTGCGCGCGATCGTCGCCACCACCGGCGCGCCGCCGGTACCGGTACCGCCGCCCTCACCGGCCGTCACGAAGACCATGTCGGCGCCCTTGAGGAGTTCCTCGATCTCGTCGCGGGCGTCCTCGGCGGCCCGACGGCCGACCTCCGGATCGGCACCGGCGCCGAGACCACGGGTGGAGTCGCGACCGATGTCGAGTTTGACGTCGGCGTCACTCATCAGCAGAGCCTGGGCGTCGGTGTTGATCGCAATGAACTCAACACCTTTGAGTCCCTGCTCGATCATCCGGTTGACAGCGTTCACGCCGCCGCCGCCGATGCCGACAACCTTGATCACTGCCAGGTAGTTGTGCGGTGGCGTCATGTGCCCGCCTTCCTCGTTCGAGCCGGAACTCTAAACCTGAACCATAGATTTAGAGTTATGTCAAGTAGTTCGATGGGCATGACGCTAGGCAGGAAAACCGCTGTGGGCCAGCATGTGCGCGGCGTGTCGTGCAGATCTACGGGATAAACACCCGAATCCGATCCGATGTCTCCATCAGAACTCGAGACCCGGGCCCAGACCCGGTTGGAGTGACGGCCGGTTCAGCGATAGGCGGGGAACTCGGGGCTCGACACGTTGAAGACCGTCGCGTCGCGGCCGAGCAGTGTGGTGAGCGTTCGCGCTTTCTCGTCACCGCGATCGGCGTCGCCCCAGACGACGGTCTTGTTGCCCTTCAACCTGAACTCGATGTCCACCGGTGACGACGCGGATACCCGGATCAGCTCGCGCGCGATGGGCTCGGGCAGACCGGCCACGGCCGCCATCGACGCCCGCGTGGTGGGGTCGGATGGATTCGGGTTGGGTGTGACGAGTTCGGGCAGCTTCGCCACTTCCGGGGGAATACCCTGCGCGCGATCGAAGGTCAGGTAGCCGACTCCCGAGCGGTCGAGCACATGGACCTTGTCGCCGTCACGAACGACCGCGACCGGCACACGCTCGGTGACCGTGATGGTCAACGACGACGGATAACTTCGTTGCACCCGTGCGGACTCGACCGACGGGATCGCCGCGACGCGGGTCGCTACCTCACGGGTATCCACTTGCAGCAGTGGGGTGCCCGCCGGAACCTGCGCCGCGGCGACGATCTGATCGGTGGGCACCGCGCGGTTGGCGACCACATCGGTCGAGCGAACCGACATCAGCGGGGTCAGATACGCGACCAGACCCAGACCGACGATCACGACGATCGCGGCGGCTGCGACGGCGAGCATGCGAACGCCGCGACGCGGGGTGCTCACACCGGATCACTCTCGGTGCGTCCACGATCACGCAGTGCTTCCAGGATCTCCGGGCCCTGCATGGTGATGTCGCCGGCACCGAGAGTCAGGACGAGATCGCCGGGGCGGGCAATCGAGGCGACGGCTCGTGCCACGGCCGACAGGTCCGGGACGAAGGTGGCGGGTGCGGTGACCTGTTCGGTGATCAGTGCGCCGCTCACGCCCGGGATCGGCTGCTCGCGGGCACCGTAGACATCGGCCACCACGACCTGGTCAGCGAGGTCGAGGGCCGACGCGAACTCTGCGGCGAATTCCCTTGTGCGCGAGTACAGATGAGGCTGGAATACGGCTATCACGCGCCGTCGGGCATCGGCGGGCCCGGCCACGCCGCGCGCCGCCGACAGCACCGCGCGCACCTCGGTGGGATGGTGGGCGTAGTCGTCGAAGACCTCGACGTCATTCACCCGACCACGGAACTCGAACCGCCGGTGCACTCCACCGAACGCCTCGATCCCGTCGATCACGGGGTCGAGCGCTCCACCGGTGAGCACACACCCCACGGCCGCGCCGATTGCGTTGAGCGCCATATGCTCCCCCGGCACCGTCAGCAGCAGCGACCGTTGCGCGCCGTGCGGATCGATCGGCTCGGAGAACCGGACCCGCGCGACGCCACCGGAGCCCCGCGGCTCCCAGGACAGCAGCGTTGCGACGTGTTGCGCTCCGGGCGCGAGATGCCCGAATCTTCCTACGCCATAACCGAATACCGACACACCTCGATCGGCGAGGGCTGCTGCGCACCGTCCGGCGAGTGCCGCCGACCCCTCGTCGTCCAGGCAGACCACCAGCGCTCCGCCGGGCGCGATCCGTGCGACGAACTGATCAAAGACCTCGACGTAGGCATCGCGGGTGCCAAAGAAATCGAGATGGTCGACGTCGATGTTGGTCACCACCACCACGTCCGGGTGGTACTCGAGCAGTGAGCCGTCACTCTCGTCGGCCTCGGCGACGAAAACCCCACCGGAGCCGTGGTGAGCGTTGGTGCCCGACTCGTTGAGCTCACCGCCGACCGCGAACGACGGATCCATTCCGCAATGCTGCAGCGCGACAACCGAGATCGACGTGGTCGACGTCTTGCCATGCGTGCCGGCGATCAGCAGCGTGCGATGTCCGGCCATCAGTTCGGCCAACACATGCGGTCGCAGCACGATCGGGATTCCGCGGGATCGGGCGGCCACCAACTCCGGATTGGTCTTCGGTATCGCGGCATGAGTGGTCACCACCACCGACGGACCACCGGGAAGCTGATCCAGGGCCGACGGATCGTGCCCCACCTGGATGCGCGCACCACGGGTACGCAGCGCGAGGATGCCGCGACTGTTCTTCGCGTCGGAACCGGAGACCTGACCACCGCGGGCCAACAGGATCCGGGCCAGCCCCGACATTCCGGCGCCGCCGATGCCGACCATGTGGACGCGCCTGAGGTGTTCGGGCAACTCCTCGTTCGACGCCACACTGTTCGACGCCACACCGCTCGCCGACACACCGCCGTCCGGCGTACCGATGTCACCGGTCATCTTCTCCACCTCCTCATCGGCTCGGCCTCAATTGTCACCGTCGACGCCGGGATCCCGGTGAACGAAACGCATCGATCACGTGACCGTGGTGCCCGCCGGCGCGAAACTCCGCGGCCAGATCGAGCGCCGCGCGTGCGACGGCGTTGGCGGCGTTGCCGTGGCCGGTCCCCTGCGCCGACGCCGACATGGCCGCGATTCGCTCGGGATCCCCGAGCAGGGCGGGTACCTCACGTGCCACCCAATCAGCGGATACGTCGTCGTCGACGACGATGATCCCGCCGCCGGCGTCGACGACCGGCAAGGCATTCAGTCGTTGCTCTCCGTTGCCGTGCGGCAGTGGTACGTAGATGGCCGGCAGGCCGGTGGCCGAGACCTCGGCGACCGTCATCGCGCCGGACCGGCACATCACCAGGTCCGCCGCGGCGTACGCGAGATCCATTCGTTTGAGGTATCCGACGGCGCGGTATGGCGGCGCGCCGTCCGGCGACTTCGGGTCGACGGTGTTCTTGGGTCCGTGGGCGTGCAGGACACCGATTCCGGCTTTGCCGAGTGCTTCGGCGGCCCCCGAGACGGCGTCGTTGAGTCGCTTGGCGCCCTGCGACCCGCCGAAGACCAGCAGCGTCGGGGCGTCCTCGTCGAGGCCGAAGTAGTGGCGGGCCTGCGCGCGGGTGGCCGCCCGGTCGAGTTCGGCGATCACACCGCGCACCGGGATCCCCACGACGTCGGCGTCGGGCAACCCGGATCCGTCCACCGCGGCCATCACCCGGTCGGCGAATCGGGCGCCGACCTTGTTCGCGATGCCGGCGCTGGCGTTGGCCTCGTGGATGACGATGGGGATCCGCCGCTTGCCACGGAGGTGCATCTGCGCGGCGAGGTACGCCGGCAGTGCCACGTACCCACCGAAACCCACCACGACGTCGGCCTGCACCGACTCCAGGACCGACCGGGTCGCCCACACCGACTGCACCACCCGCCCCGGTGTCTTGATCAGGTCCAGGTTGACCTTCCTGGGCAGCGGTACCGGCGGAATCAACTCCAGCGGGAACCCGCGTTCGGGAACCAGCGTGGTTTCGAGTCCACGCGTGGTGCCCAGCGCCGTCACGCGCGCCGTCGGGTCCAGCCGGACCACGGCGTCGGCGACAGCCAACGCGGGTTCGATGTGTCCGGCCGTTCCCCCGCCGGCAACCACGACCGACAGCGGTCGGGCGGCACCGGCACGTCCCACTTCATCCTTCGCCGCGCTCACCGACGTCGACTCCCATTCGCCCAGATACTCTTCGCCACTCGCCCGCTTGGGGCGGATCACTGACCAGCGGTCCGACCGGAGGCCGAGCGTCGTGCGGCATCACGGGTTTCGGTGCCGCGCGCACGCGGTGTGGATGCCGCCGACGGCCGGGCCGAGGCCGAATACCCAGTACGGTAGTCGACCCGAATCGGGGCGGTGCGTCGAGTCCTTCGGGGTGACGACGGTGCGGGTGTCTCCGGTGGCGTGCCACGCCTGGCAAACGGCGTGCGCAGCGCCGAGGCGAGGGTGCGGCCACCGGCGGGCGCGCCGGCCGGTGCGGGCCGAGTGGGTGCGGCGCCTCGAGCCTGCCGGCCGGTTCGCCGAGCGGCGGCCATTCCCGGGCCCGCGGAACGACCCCGCCCGTCGAGACGGTCGCGCAGTTGCTCGGCCTTGGTCGGCTGGTAGGGCGACGGGGCCGGCAGCCGGAACAGCCGGCTGGCCCGGCTCGGTGGTGCCGACCGCAGGGCGGCCACTGCTTCGGGCTCATGTCTGGCGGCGTTGGCCAGCAAGCCGAGCATCGCCAGAACGGTGAGCGTCGACGTACCGCCCGCGGAGAGCAGCGGCAGCTGGATGCCGGTCACCGGAAGCAGCCCGATGACGTAGCCGATGTTGATGAAGGCCTGCGCGGTGATCAGTACCGTGATCGTCGCGGTCATCAGACGCAGGAACGGATCGGCCGAACGGGCGGCGATGCGGAATCCCACGAAGGCCAGAAGGGCGAACAGGATCACCACCAGCACGCCGCCGATGAGACCGAGTTCCTCGCCGATGATCGCGAAGATGAAGTCGTTATGGGCGTTGGGCAGGTAGTTCCACTTGGCGCGGCTCTGGCCCAGGCCGACGCCGAACACCCCACCGTTGGCCAGCGCGAACGTCGCCTGGCGGGCCTGGTAGCCGGCGCCCTGCGGATCATCGATGTTGCCCAGGAAGCTCATCACGCGTTCGGAGCGGTAGCTCTCCACGAGCGCGAGTATCACCGCCAGTACCGCACCGGCGACGACGAACGAGATGAACACCCGCACCGGCAGACCGGCGAACCACAGCAATGCGCCGACGATGATCGCGATGGTGATCGTCGTGGAGAGGTTCGGTTCCAGGATGATCAGCGCGCACACCACCATCGCGACCGGAAGCAGAGGGAACAGCAGCTCTTTGAGCGATGCGTTCTCACGGCGGCGCGAAGCCAGCAGGTGGGCACCCCACACACACAGCGCCACCTTGACCAGCTCCGAAGGCTGCACCGACAGTCCGTAGATGACGAACCAGCGTCGCGCGCCCTGACTCAGGGTGCCGATGCCGGGGAACAAGACCAGGAGCAACAGGATCGTGGTGATGATCATCATCGGCGCGGCCACCCGGCGCAGCAGTTGCACCGGGATGCGCAGCATCACGTAGAACACCACCAGGCCGAGCAGCGCGAAGATCACCTGGGTCGCGAACAGTCCGTAGGCCGAACCCTCTTTCGAGTAGCCCTCCACCGACGACGCGGACAGCACCATCACCAGGCCGAAGACGGTCAATAGCAAGGCAAACGCCAAAACCAGGTGATACGACGCCAGCGGGCGGCCGAGCAGATTGCGGACCGCTTCGGCGATCGCCGCCGGCCAGCTGTGGGTCGCCGTATCGGCACCGCCGGACTTCGCCTCACGCCGATCGGTCACGGTGCCGGAGGTCATCGGAGATCGTCCGCGTCGGTGCCCTCGGACGCGTATCCGGCGACGATGCGATCGGCCGCATCGGCGAAGGCCTCGCCCCGCTTGCCGTAGGAGGCGAACATGTCCAGCGATGCGGCGGCCGGAGCCAGCAGCACCGCGTCCACCCGGCTCGAGTCGCCGCTGCCCGGTCCCCCACTCACCGCCAGACGCCACGCCTCGGCGACGGCACGGTCCATCACGGCGACCGAAGGCTCGGCTGATCTCGGAACCGGGGACATCGAGACACCCGGCGAGTGGCGGCCGGCACGGTGCTGAACAATCACCCCGCCATCGTCCCCTGTGAATACTGTGACTGCTGGGACTTCTGGGGCGTGTCGCGCGACTGCTTCGATCACCAGGTCCCGATCTCGCCCGATTGCCACGACACCGGCGAGTCGCGCCCGCGTGTCGCGGACCAGCCCATCGACCGACGCTCCCTTGAGCAGTCCGCCCGCGATCAGGACCACACGGTCATGCGCGGTGATCGCCGCCTGGGCGGCGTGCGGATTGGTGGCCTTCGAATCGTCGATGAAGTCGATACCGGCGAGGGTCGCCACCACCTCGCCACGGTGGGCTGCCGGCCGAAACGATGCCAACGCGGCGCTGATCGCCGGTACCGGGATACCGATCCCCAGCGCGAGCGCCGCCGCGGCCAGCGCATCGGAGACACCCGAGGGTCCGGGCGGATGGATGTCACCTGCCGACGCCAACGGCGTGGGTGCCTGCTGATCGGTGAATGCCCGGTCGACGAGCTCGCCGTCGATCACACCGAGCTCACCGGCCTCGGGTTCAGCCAGGGTGAACCCCACGCGCCGGGTGGTCGTCTCATTCACCGGAATCGACGCCGCGACCCGGTCGTCGAGTCCGACGACACCGATGCGACCACGCAGGGCTCCGGCCTTGGCGTGCGCGTAGGCGTCGAATGATCCATGCCAGTCGAGGTGATCGTCGGCCACATTGAGGACCACGCCGACGTCGGGGGTCACCGACGGCGCCCAATGCAGTTGAAAGGATGACATCTCCACGCACAACACCTCGACGCGCGGAGTCTGTTGCAGGGCATCGAGCACCGGCAGCCCGATGTTTCCGCACGCGGCACCGACACGGCCGGCGGCGTCGACGATGTCGGCGATCATGCTCGTGGTCGTCGTCTTGCCGTTGGTTCCGGTGATCACCAGCCAGGTGCGCGCCGGGCCGAGTGCACCCGAATGGTCGACGAACCAGGCCAGTTCCACCTCGCCCCACACCGGCACCTCGCTCTCGGCCGCGCCGACCATGAGCGGGTGGGTGGGCGCGAAGCCCGGTGAGGCGATCACCAGATCGACGCCGTTGAGCCCCGGCCCTTTGACAATGACCTCCGACATCGGCACCGGCCGGGCGCCGACGGCACGTACCTGATCGGCGGCCGAAGTGTCGTCGGAGGTCTCAAAACGGTTGTCGGCGACCAAGACTCGCGCACCAACTGCGGCCAGGAAGGTCGCCGCGGACAATCCGGCGCGCCCGGCACCGGCGACCACCACTGTGCGGTCGGTCAGCCCGTCGACGGTGCGACTCATCCGCTGCTGGCGGCGAGGAACTCGCTGTAGAACAGCGACAGACCGAGCGCGCACGCGATCGCGGTCAACAACCAGAAGCGGATGATGACCGTCGTCTCGGCCCAGCCACCCAGTTCGAAGTGGTGATGGAACGGCGCCATCCGGAACACGCGGCGACCGGTGGTGCGAAAGAAGGCGATCTGGATCACCACCGACATGATCTCGGCGACGAACAACGCGCCGATGACCACCGCGAGCAGTTCGGTGCGACTGGTGATCGACAGCCCGGCAAGCATGCCGCCCAGCGCCAACGACCCGGTGTCGCCCATGAAGATCTTGGCCGGCGCGGCGTTCCACCACAGGAAGCCCAGGCATGCCCCACCCCCGGCGACCGCGATGATCGCCAGGTCCAGCGGGTCACGCACCGCGTAGCAGCCGGGCGTGATCTGGTCAGCGGCCTTCGGCCCGCCCGCACACGCGTTGCGGTACTGCCAGAAGGTCACCAGCACGTAGGAGCCCAAGACCATGGCCATCGACCCGGCGGCCAATCCGTCGAGGCCGTCGGTGAAGTTGACCGCGTTGGACCATGCGGCGACGACCAGCCAGCAGAACACGACGAACGCCACCGAACCCATCGAGATGGCGTCGATGTCACGTACGTAGGACAGATGGGTGCTGCCCGGCGAGTAGCCGGAGTCATTGCGGAACTGCAGGACCAGAATGCCGAAGAGGATGGCCGCGGCGAACTGGCCGATGGACTTGGCGGTCTTGTTCAGGCCCAGGTTGCGATGCTTGCGGATCTTGATGATGTCGTCGAGAAAGCCGACGATCCCGAGCACCGTGGCCAGCCCCAGGACCAGCAGGCCCGACGCCGTCGGTCCGGTCCCGCCGACGAACATGCCGGCCAGGTGGGAGCCCAGATAGCCCGCCCACATCGCGGCGAGGATGGCCACACCACCCATCGACGGGGTACCCCGTTTGGTCTGATGGCTCTTCGGCCCCTCGACACGGATCTCCTGGCCGAAGCCCTGCTTGGAGAAGATCCTGATGAGGATCGGGGTGAGCAGAATCGACACGGCCAACGCGATGGCACCGGCGATCACGATCTGGGTCACCGGCGCCCGACCTCACGTCGGCAGCCGAGCACACTGGTCATCAGTCGTCTGTCCCCTTCAACTCGTCGGTCAGGTCCGTCGGTGAACCCTCTCCCGGCACCGAACCGGCCAGGAGCACGACGTCGCCCGGGCCCGGTCGCCAGTCGGCGTCGGAACGCAGCAGCGTTCGCGCCTCGTCGAGGCTACCGACCAGCCTGACCTCGTCTCCCCACGAGCCCTCCATCACCGCGCCCTGATGCAGCGCGCGGATCGCCCGATCGTGACCCACACACAGAGTCTTGTCGACCGCCAGGCGCACCGCGAGGCGACCGACCCGATCGTGGAGGACGACGCGTTCGTTCTCCGATGGCGGCCGGCCGTCGGCCTCGTCGGGTACGTCGAAGGTTCCCAGCACCGCCCAGGTGCGCGTTGCGCCAGCGCCCTGAGCTGCCCGACGGTCGGCGGCGAGGGCCACCAGCTCGCGCAACGCCGTCTGCACGTCGGCGATCGACGTCGGCGCTGCTGCGGCGAGCACATCGATACCGGCGGCGTTCACGAGTCTCCCGCGGTACTCGCGGCCAGCAGCGAATCGAGCACGTCGGCGGCGACGACACGGTCGTCGAACGGATGCTTCACGCCGTTGATCTCCTGACCGGCCTCATGTCCCTTACCGGCGATCACCACGACGTCACCGGCCCTGGCCCATTCGAGCGCAGCGCGGATCGCCGCGGCGCGATCACCGATCTCGCCGATCTCCTCGGCCGCTGCCGGTCGGTCGGCGGGCGCGACCGCACGGGCGCCGGTGAGGACCTCTGCGCGGATCGCGGCCGGGTCCTCGGTACGCGGGTTGTCGTCGGTGATGATCACCAGATCGGCGCCGCGGGCGGCCATCTCCCCCATCAGCGGACGTTTGCCGGTGTCCCGATTGCCGCCGGCCCCGACGACGACCCCCACCCGGCCCGCGGTCTGCCGGCGCAGGGTAGCGATCACCGCCTGGACTGCTGCGGGCTTGTGTGCGTAATCGACGACCACCAGAAAGTCCTGGCCTCGATCGATGCGCTGCAGCCGGCCGGGCACCTCGACGTCGGCGACCGCGCCGAAGGCGATCGCCGGGCTCACCCCGGCTGTGGTGGCCACCGCCACGGCAAGCAGCGCGTTGGCCACGTTATAGCGGCCCGGCAGCGAGACCGTCAGCTCATGGATGCTCGGCGCGTGTCCGGCATCGTTGGGTTCTGCACCGACGGTGACCTTCGCGTGTTGGGTGCCGTCGGCGGAGACCACCGACTCGCCGGCATGCCACTGCGCAGGCACCGAGCCGGTCGAGACGGTCACCGGCCGGCCACCCGGTAGCGCCACGCCGGCCATCCGCCGTCCCCACTCGTCGTCGACGCAGATCACCGAGGCCAGCGCCCGGTTCGGTGACGACGGGGCGAACAACAGCGCTTTGGCGTCGAAGTAGGCCTGCATGGTGTGGTGGAAGTCGAGGTGGTCCTGCGAGAGGTTGGTGAACGCGCCGACCGCGAACCGGACCCCGTCGACCCGGCCGAGGGCCAGCGCGTGACTCGACACCTCCATCACCACGGTGTCGACGCCGCGTTCGAGCATCGCCGCCAGCAGCGCCTGCAAGGTGGGTGCTTCCGGCGTGGTCAGCGAACTAGGTTGTGCCACACCATCGATGCGTGTCTCGACGGTGCCGATCAAACCGACGGAATGTCCCGCCGCCAGCATCGCCGCCTCCACCATGTACGAGGTTGTCGTCTTCCCGGAGGTGCCGGTGATGCCGATCATCTTCAACCGTCGTGACGGATTGCCGTACACCCGGGCACTCACGTTCCCGAGCACCGACCGCGGATTCGGATGGACCAGCACCACGCACGAGGCATCGGGCGGTAGCACCTTGCCCAGCTCGGCCCGACCGGCCGGGTCGGTGAGCACCGCACTCGCCCCCGCGGCCACCGCCGCGTCGGCGAACCTCGCACCGTGCGTTGACGATCCGGGCAGCGCGGCGAACAGGTCACCGGGTTGCACGTCCTGGGCGCGCAGCGTCACCCCGGTGACCGCGGTGTGCTCGGTCATCGACGTGCCGACCAGATCGATGCGGGCACCGGTTGCGGCCGACAGCACCGCCACCTCGGTTGGTGCGACCGATGTCGGTCGCAGAGTCGCCGGCGCATCGCGTCGCTCACGTCCAGTGGGCATCCGTGGTCACCGTCTCCTAACTTCTTCGCGTCCACCGTGGTCGGCACTCAGCCAGACCAACTGGGATGCTCAGTGGCACCGTGCTCGGCACTGATCTCCCGACGGGCCACCGTGGAATCGACATCACGATACCGTCAGCCCTACATCGGGCCCGGCACCGCCGCGCGATTGCTACCCCGCCTGCAGGACCATGCGTGGTGCCGGGCGCGGCGACATCGGCACCCGATCACGCTGCAGCATCCAGGCCGCGATCGTGGAGAACATCGGCGCCGCGGACTGTCCGCCCGAGCCGTCGGAGCTGCGTCGCGGGTTGTCGAGCATGATCCCGACCACATACCGCGGATTGTCGGCCGGCGTGATCCCGGCGAAGGTGATGTTGTAGCGCGAGTTGGAGTAGCACCCGCACGCCGGGTCCACCTGCTGTGCGGTACCGGTCTTGCCCGACACCTGGTACCCGGGCACGGCGGCCTTGGAGCCGGTGCCCATCTGGACGCCCATCGGGTCGTTCTGGATCACCGCGCGGAACATGTCGCGCACGGTGGTCGCCGTCTGCGGGCTCACCACCCGGACACCGTCAGGACGGACGGATTTCTCCACGCTGTGGCCATCGCGCTGCTCGGAATCGATGATGCGGGGCGGAACACGAACGCCGTCGTTGGCGATGGCCTGATACATCCCCGCCATCTGCAGCAGGGTCATCGAGAGACCCTGTCCGATCGGGAGATTCGCGAATGAACCACCCGACCACTGCGAGAGGGCCGGAACCTCGCCGGCGCTTTCGGCGGGTAGCCCGACGCCGGTGCGCTGCCCGAGGCCGAACCGGTTGACCATGTCGGCGAACCGTTCCTCACCGACCTGACGCGCCAGCATCAGCGTCCCCACGTTGGATGACTTACCGAAGATTCCGGTGGTGGTGTACGGCGCCACCGAGTGCGCCCACGCATCATTCACCGTGACGCCGGCCATCTGGATGCTGCCCGGCACCTGATGAACCTGACCAGGGGTGGTCAGTCCGTATTCGATGGCAGCCGATGCGGTGATGATCTTGTTGACCGATCCGGGTTCGAACGGGGAGGTGACCGCCGAGTTGCCCAGGTCGACCTTGCCCTGCTCGTTCAGCGGCCGGGAGGCGTTGAAGGTGTTGTCGTTGGCCATCGCGAGCACCTCGCCGGTGTGGGCGTCGAGAACCACCGCCGACGCCGCGCGGGCGCCGGAGGCGTTCTTGGCCATCGCGACCTGCGACTGCACGAACCACTGAATGTCGGAGTCGATGGTCAGGCGGACGCTGGCCCCGTTGATGGCCGGGTGCACGTTACGAGTACTACCGGGGATGATGGCGCCGTCGGAGCCGCGGTCATAGGTGGTGGACCCGTCGGTGCCGGCGAGGATGGAATCCATCGAGGCCTCGAGCCCGATCAGACCGTTGCCGTCGTAGTTGACGTCGCCGATGATGTTGGCCGCCAACGATCCACCCGGATAGAGGCGGATGCTCTGGGGGTCGGCGCCGACCTCCGGGTAGTCCTCGATGATCTTCGAGGCGACATCGGGGCTGACCGAACGCGCGAGATAGACGAAGGTCTCGTCGCTGCCGAGTTTCTTGCGGAGATCCTGTTCACTGATCGATCCGCCGAGCGCCGACGACACCCCCTTGGCGATCTCGTCGAGGCGCGTGTTGACATCGGGCAGGTCGGGCTTCTTGCGATGCTCGTCCTCGATCGACTTGCGAACGACCTTGGGCAGGAACGTCAATGCCCGCGCCTCGTCGGTGTAGGCCAACGGCCGGCCGTTGCGGTCGAGGATGGCCCCGCGTTTGGCGGTCAGCACTTTGGTGTACTCGCGTTGCTGCGCGGCCTGCGCCGACAACGAAGGCGCCTCGATGGTGTGCACCCACACCATCCGCAATGCCACAGCGACGACTGCCAGGATGACGACGGCACCGGCGATGCGGCTTCGGAACACAAACGCGTTGGACCCCATCGTCGGCGGCGGTTGCCGGCGTGCCGGTTGCCCTGATCGATCAGGGGCCCGGTCGCGAGGACGTTCGATGGTGGCGCGTGTCATGGTTCCTCATTGTTCACCGAATCCGGTGACTCACCGGGAATTTCCGCCCGGCGGGTTGCCACCGGTATTCACCGCAGCGGGATCGGACGTGCCAGATGTGCTGGACGGCAGGACGTTCGGGTTGAGCGGTATGGCAGGCGCGGGGGCTGCGGGAGACGTTGCCGCCGACGGAGCCGATGGCGATGGTGCGGCCGGCGACGTCGCCGGAGCGGCTGGCTCCGAAGACCTGCCAGACTCCGAATTCGTTGTGGCACCCGAACTCTGGTCAGCTTCGGAGGCCTGGGGCGAGGACTCCGAACCTCCGGGCAGTCCGCGGGAATCGTCGACCTTGCTCTTGTCGATCTTCGATACCGGATCTGGCGCGTCGGACGGGTTGATGGTGCCCATCGGCTTACCCTGCGCGGGTTCGGGGTCGCCCACGATGCGACTTTTCCCGTTGGCTCCGACGATCATTCGCGCCGGGTCGCGGGCCGGGATCATGCCCAGGCGCGACGCCTTGTCGGACAACTCGGGAGCCGAATCACCTGATTCGAAGTCACGCTTGAGCGAGTCACGACGGTCCATCAGCGACTGGTTCTCGGCACGCTCGACGCCGAGCCGGTAGGAGTCCTGCGCGGCTTTTGTGGACAGCAGCAGACTCAGCGCCAGACCGGCGACGAACAGCCCGATGACCGGGACGACGAAGGGCACCGACGTGACCCTCGAACGAAGACCGCGGCGACGCACTGACGGCGAGTGCCCTTGCACTGCAGAGGCTTTG
The DNA here is from genome assembly GCA_023461275.1 of Actinomycetes bacterium. Lineage (GTDB taxonomy): Bacteria > Actinomycetota > Actinomycetes > Mycobacteriales > Mycobacteriaceae > Gordonia. The sequence goes on from JAEYMI010000081.1 coordinate 32,478, forward strand.
CCCACACGCCGGACAGGTTCCTCGAGCCTCGGGTTCTTGGCCACACGACGTCGCCGACGGTCGAGTGCGCGCTGTGCGGCCTTGGACCGCGTTGCCCGATCGGCCGGGGTCCTGCTGGGATCACGGCGCCGGCGCGTGGTACCGGTCCGCACACCGGTGGTGGCACCCTCTTCGATCCGGGTGTCGTCGAGTACGGTCATCACCGACTCCTCTCGTCGACGCGTTCGATGACCCGCACCCGTACCGGCGCGGAACGTGAATTGGATTGCAGCTCTTGCTCATCGGCACGCTCGGCGCCCCGGGTTACCAGGCGGAACTCCGGTGCCGTACCCGGAAGCTCAACCGGAAGCCCCGGCGGGGACGTCGAGGTCGTCCGAACAGCGAACTCGCGCTTGACGATTCGATCCTCCAGTGACTGATAGCTCATCACCGCGACCCGGCCGCCGACGCTGGTGGCATCCAAGGCGGCCGGCAATGCCGAATGCAAGGCGTCGAGTTCGTGATTGACCTCGATCCGCAACGCTTGAAAAGTGCGTTTGGCGGGGTGGCCACCGGTCCGTCGAGACGCCGCCGGGATGGCGTCATAAAGCAGGGCGACCAAGCGGGCGCTGGTGGTGAACGGCTCTTTCTCCCGTTCCCGCAGTACCGCCGAGGCGATACGCCCAGCGAAGCGCTCCTCGCCGTATTCCGAGAGCACACGTGCCAATTCGCCGTGCGAGTAGGTGTTGAGTACATCGGCGGCGGTCATCTCGTCGTCGGAGTTCATCCGCATGTCGAGCGGTGCGTCGACGGCGTAGGCGAAGCCGCGGTCGGGTCGGTCGAGTTGCATCGATGACACCCCGAGGTCGAACAGTGCCGCGTCGATTGTCTCCACTCCCGCGTCGGCGAGCACTTCGGCCAGCCCGTCGAATCGTGCTTGGTGGAATGTCACCCGAGAACCGAAGGGCGCCAGACGTTCTCGCGCGATGTCGAGTGCCGAGGCATCACGATCGATACCGATGACCCGAACGGAGGCCGACGCGCGGAGCGCCAGTTCGGCGTGCCCACCCGCACCGAGCGTCGCGTCGACGAGAACCGGCGAGGGACCTTGCAAAGCGGGGACGATCAGTTCGATCATGCGCTCTGCCATGACCGGGATGTGACCGTGCTCGCCCGACGAGCGGCCGGGCAGCGAATCGTCGGCTGCGTTCACCGGCACGCTCCTCGCAGTGTGCATGACGTTGCGGCGTAAGCCCATTGCCGGAAGTCCTCCGGTGGGGCGAGGTCCCGACCCGGTCGCGAACCTGGCGTTGGGGAAGTACGCCAGGGTCGTGCCGGGTCGAGGCCTCGTCGCACCCGAAGCCTCGTTCATGGTCCGCCGACTCCTACAGCATCGAGTCCAGAGCCGCCGAGCCGCCGGCCGAGAAGCCTTCCAGCCCTTCGTTCTGGTACTCCTGCCAGGCCTCTGCGTTCCAGATCTCCAAATGGTCGAACACACCGGTCACCACGCACTCCTTGGTGAGACCCGCGTAATCGCGGTGCTCAACCGGGAGGGAGATCCGCCCCTGTGCGTCGGGTCGCTGATCGCTGACCGACGCAAAGAAGACACGAGCGAAGGACCGGGCTTCCGGATTGTTGCGCGACGCCTCTTGGATTCGAGCGGCGATCCGATCGAACTCCTCCAAGCCGTACACCGCCAGGCAGCGATCTTGTCCTTTTGTGACCATCACGCCTCCTGCCAGTACGTCGCGAAACTTTGCGGGCAGCGTCAGCCGCCCTTTGTCGTCCAATTTGGGCGTGAAGGTGCCGACAAGCCTCGCGGACATGTCGCACCTCCTGGCCCCTGGTAGCGAAGTTCCGGTTCCTCACTCCCAGTGACAGCCACATTACCCCACTTTCCCCCACATGCCACCACTTGGATTCCACTTTCCTCCACCAGACTGCATTACCGCAGGTAAAACACCTCTTTTCGTGCGTGTCGCTCCGCCAGTCCGTGCGTGTCAATGACGACGGACGTGTGTCGAATGGTGCTGCAGTGACGCAGAACAGCTGGTGAGGTGGACTGCTACAGGGCGGTGGGGCGAAATGGGGATCTGAGTGGGGCAAAGTGGGGCCCGAGTGGAAGATCGCCTTGCGCAACAAAAAACCGCACACCGTTGCGGTGTGCGGTTCAGCCCCAGACGCGGGGTCAGTCAGGACGCCATGTCAGCCCGGAGTATGTCGGCTCAGGATCGAATCAGCCCAATTGGTCGAGCACGGAAGCAGTGCCGGCGCGACGATCGCGCGGCACGACGTCACTGCTGGTCGAAGCGGCGGTTGAATCGCTCTTCCATGCGCTCGGAAAACTTGCGCTTCGGCGCGCTCTGCCGAGTGGTCTTCGACGACAGGTCGGTGACGCCGGCCTTGACGCCACTACCCCACAGGGCCAGCAGTCCGGCGGCGAACATCACCAGGAATCCGACCAGACTGATGATCGGGAAACCTCCGACGCGCACGTCGACGATCAGTCCGCCGATCAACAGCACCAGGCCGATGACGAAGATCGCGACGGCCTGAAGGCGACGTCGTCCGGTGGGCCGACCGAGGCGTCGACTCTTGACACTCGACGCGAACTTGGGGTCCTCGGCATACAGAGCGCTTTCGATCTGTTCGAGCATGCGCTGCTCGTGCTCCGAAAGTGGCACCGACCCTCCTTACTACGACTCGCCAGATGCCGCGGAGTGCGGCCTCTTCCGACAATGATACGAGGTGATCGATCCGGCGACCACCATTACCCGAGGTTGAGTCGGATCGTTGACCGACTCCGACGCCTTCCGATCCGACGATTCATGCCGTCCGGTCCGCATGAGCGAGCTGATGCGCCAATTTCCCCTGCTCATAGGCGATCACGATCTGTTCGGCGTCATCAAGGAAATCCAACACAGTCTCGCGCATCACAGTCACCTGGCCGGGATCGACCGATCGCCGGATGCCCGCCTCGATGTCCATTCGCATGGTCGACAGTCGCGCGAAATGCGCAGCCTGGTCGGCCAGAGCCGGAATGGTCGCGGCGATCCGCGCCCACGCGCTGCGCGAGTTGCGCCGCCGGGACGGACGTGTCGGGATCTCATACATCGCCAGCGCCGCACCCGCGGCCCGCAGCGCGGTGAGGTAGAACTGCCGGAAGCGCTCTGCGTCGTCGGGCACCGAATCGGCATTGTCGAACAGAAGATGGGCACGCTCGAGTAGGTCTCGACCACGGGTGACGACCAATGGATCGATGGTGATCGTTGACGTGTTCATGGCACCTCCTCTGAGATGTACTGGCCTGACTTTCACCAGGTAGAACACGATCCGGCGACAAACGCTTCCCGTCGTCGGTCGCCGGACCGCGTGGAGTCGGCTGGGTGTGCGTGCAACAGCTTGCGGAGGCCGGTTCATCGAACACCCGTTCGACACGTTCAATATAGCTAGCGCGGACCCAACCTTCAAGATGTAGGGCCACGCTGTGCATCATTCGGCGTGTCGCGTCCGGCGCACCCGATCACGACGGGAAGCAGAGAGCTCGAGCGTTCGGTGACCATCCGCCTGATCAACCTGACCGGGCAGGACGCCCATGTCTGGCTTGGTCCTGCGCTGCACATTTATGTGACGGCCATGGACTACCCCCGCGGAACCGAGGCGCATCGCGCCAATCTGTGGCGAGAACACATCCGGCGGCCCGGATGGCGGGCGGTCGGCGCGGTGGAGACCACCACCGGTGCGGCGTCGGGTACGGCCGGACCGCCGGCGGTGTCGGAGCACGAGGTGCTCCTCGGCATCGCCTACGGCTATCACGGCGCCGGCGACCAGTGGTGGAATCAGCAATTGCGCTCCGGACTCCGTCAGGCCGGATGCGACGCCGCCACCATCAACCGCGTCACCACCGACTATTTCGAACTCACCGAACTCCACGTGTATCCCTCCGCACAGAACCGGGGTATCGGACGGGCACTGCTGACGCGACTACTCGCCGACCGCCCCGAGAGCCAGGTACTGCTCTCGACACCGGAAACTCACGCCGAGAGCAATCGAGCGTGGTCGCTCTATCGGCGGATGGGCTTCACCGATGTGCTCCGGAATTTCACCTTCACCGGCGACCCACGCCCGTTCGCCTTCCTCGGCCGGCAGCTCCCCCTGCCCGAGATCCCACTGCCTAAACCATCGCAGCCCGAAACATCGCAGCCCGAAACACCGGCATGATCGATGCGATCGTGATCGGGTCCGGTCACAACGGCCTGATCGCGGCGGCCTACCTCGCCCAGGCCGGACGCGAGGTGATGGTGATCGAACGCGACGAGGTACCCGGCGGAGCGGTCTCGACCGTCGAACGCTTTCCCGGTTATCGGGTCGACCGCGGGTCGTCGGCGCATCTGATGATCCGACACTCGGGGATCATCGACGAACTCGACCTGCACCGCCACGGCCTGCGCTATCTCGATTGTGATCCGTGGGGCTTCGCCCCGGCCACCGACGAGGGTGGCCCGATCATCTTCCGCACCGACCTCGACGCCACCTGCACATCCATCGAAAAGTCCTGCGGCGCCGCCGATGCCGATGCCTACCGGCGGTTCGTCGCCCAGTGGGGACCGCGCTCGCGTGCCGTCATGCGCTCGTTCTACGGACCGGTCACACCCGGACGCTTCAGCCGCGTCTTCGGTGGTCTGGGCCGCACCGCCACATCAGGCCGGCGCGGCGTCGTCGGAAAACGGGCCGGCGCGTTGCTGTCGGTCTCGCAGGACCTGATGCTCTCCGGGGATGCGCTACTCGACCGGTGGTTCACCTCCGAACGTCTCAAGGCCGCGCTGTCCTGGTTCGGCGCACAATCGGGACCACCCATGTCGGCTCCCGGCACCGCACCGATGGTCGGGTTCGCGGCACTGATGCACGACATCCCGCCCGGGCGGGCCGTCGGTGGCAGCGGGGCACTCACCGAGGCATTGCTCGCCCGGCTCGACGCCGACGGCGCGCGGGTCCAGCTGGGTAGTGGCGCGGTCTCGATGTCGCCGTCCGGCGATCACTGGGTGGTGGTCGACGCCGACGGTCGACGACACGCCGCACGCACGGTGATCAGCGCCGCTCACGTGCTGACGACCCTGGATCTGCTCGAGGCCGGCGGATACGACGCCGCAGCCCTCGACCGGTGGCGCCGCGAGGTCGTCGTCGGCAACGGCATCGGTATGGCATGCCGGTTCGCCACCAACGCGCTGCCGCACTACCCGGACCTGCCGTCGGATCTACCCGCGCACGGCGTTCACTCGGCGTTGGGACTGCTGGTGACCGATCGCGCGGACCTTCACCGCGCCTATGCCGCCGCCGCGGTCGGTGAGCTGCCACCGCGTCCGGCGTGCCTGCCGATGAGTTTCTCCGCACTCGACGAGACCCTCGCGCCGGCGGGCGCGCATCTGATCACCGTCTGGTCGCAATGGCATCCGTATCGTCTTGCCGACGACCGCTCGTGGCCGGCCGCCACCGTCGAGGCAGTCGACGCCATCTGCGCCGAAATCGACCGTCATGCACCAGGTTTCACCGACAGCATCATCCACCGGCACATCCAGACCCCCGACCTGCTGGAGTCCGAACTCGGCCTGATCGGCGGGAACATCATGCACGTGGAGATGAGCATCGACCAGATGTTCATGTGGCGACCGCACCCGGATCTGTCGAATCATCGGGTTCCCGGTGCCGACGGGCTCATCCTGGCCGGCGCCTCAACCCACCCCGGTGGTGGGGTCACCGGTGCCAGCGGACGGATTGCCGCCGCAATCGCCCTGCGCCGCGACCGGCGCTGATCGTTCCCACCTCGCCGATCGTTCCCACCTCACCCGGGTGCGTCTACACCATCGTGCACCGGCTATCTGGCACGATGTCGGAGTGCGCGTGTCCAATCGTGGTCCATCGGCCCTGCTGCTCATCGTCGCGATTCTGCTCACGACTCCGCTGATGTCGGGGTGCCTGCAGCGATCCACCTCCGTCGGTGACCGCTACTCCGGAACGATCATCGTGGCGACCTCGCCGGACAATCCGCGCGGCGCGCCCAAACTCGACGTCCCGGAGTCGATGGCGCGGAGCGTGGCACTGACCGAGTATCGCGCCGGGCCCGACGGCACCGAGCAGGCGAACTCGTCGGCCGCTCCGCAATCGGGGGCGCCTGGTTCCACGCCGGCGGCCGATCAGACGGCGCGAGTCGGCACTCGGGCCACGTTCTACGACCTCACCGCGGGTCAGTTCGGCCAGCTCGGCGACATCGTGTCCAGTGCCTTCGGCGATTCGTCGATGTCGATGGACCTCTCGGCGAAGCGCAGCGGCGACCTGGTGCGGTTCCGCGGCAGCGCCGACCTGTCGGATCTGGTTCCCAACCGCGACTACCTACAGTTCACCGTGACGTTCAACGGTCCGATCAAGGCCACCAACGGCGACCAGACCGGCGATAACACCGTGACCTGGACTCCTGAGCCGCGCAAGCCCTCGGACTTCACCGCCGAGGCCGATTACCCTGATCCGGCCACTGCCGCACTGGGGAGCTGGTCGTGGCTTCTGGCGATCCTGTGTCTGATCGTCGTCGGGATCGTCGCCCGCCTGGCCTACCTCAACCGCGACCGCAGCCCACGTCCCGGCCGTCCCCGCCCCGAGCAGCGTCGACCCGCGGACTCCCCAGTGGGGTCAGGATCAAGCTCAGCGGGATCGAGCTCTTCCTAACCCGCTGCCGTGGCCGGTGCTGCGGCGGCGGTGTCCACTCCGATGCGTTCGAGCACCTCCGAAGTCGCCTTCGCGAAGTTCAGGCTGCAGAAGTGCAGGCAGGGCGCACCCTCGTCGATGAGTCGCTGAGCAGTCTCGGTCGCGAAGTCGATACCGACCGCCCGGACCGCCTCGCGGTCCTCTTCCGGACCCGACCCGGCGGCGTCGGCGAAGCGCTTCTCCACCTCCGGCGGGATCACCGAACCCGACAATTGCACCATCCGGCGTGCGGTGGCCAGCGACGTCACCGGCATGATGCCCGGGATGATCGGTTTGGCACCCTGTTCGGGATCGGCCACGACGACCCGGTCCCGCAGACGCAGGTAGTGCTCCACGTCGAAGAACATCTGGGTGATCGAATAGTCGGCACCGGCGCGCAGTTTGTTGACCAACGCACGCGTGTCGTGGTCGAGGTCGGGCGCACGGTGATGGCCCTCCGGGAATGAGGCGACACCGACGGTGAAATCGCCGAGACCGTCGATCAGACGGACGAGTTCCTCGGCGTAGGCGACCCCCTCGGGGTGTCGGGTCCATTCGCCCAACGGGTCGCCCGGCGGATCTCCGCGCAGCGCAAGGATGTTGGTGATCCCCTGATCGGCGTAGGCGCCGACAAGTGCGCGCAACTCGGCGACGCTGTGATTGACCGCGGTGAGATGGGCAACGGTCAACAGGGTGGTCTGTTCGGCCAGCTGCCCGGCGATACGGACCGTCCGGTCCCGGGTGGTTCCCCCCGCGCCGTAGGTCAGCGACACGAACGCGGGCCCGAGACGCTCAAAAGTCCGCACCGCACGCCACAGCCGGGCTTCGGCGTCGTCGTCACGCGGCGGGAAGAACTCGACCGAGAACGGGATCGGGCCCGGATGCGGGGCCGACAGCCGTTCGGTGATCGAGAGAGCCTTTGCGGATGAAGTCACCCGACACATTGTAGGGAGGGCCAAGCGGTGCCACGCCCCCGGACTTGGTCACACCTGCCGACCGGTCACACCCCGTCGAATCGGTCACACTCGGCGAATGGGTCACACTCGCCACGACCCCAGTAGCCTTGCGATGGTGACGTCCACACTGCCCTCCCCGACTTCGCTCGTCGAGGTGCCCGCCGCCGTCGACGTGGTGCTGGCCGACTTCTTCGACCGCGCCGTTCCGCGTACCGGCGCGATCTCACCGGTCGTCGCCGACGCTGCCGCCGCGGTCCGCGACTTCGCGCTCAACGGTGGCAAGCGGATTCGTCCGATCTTCGTCTACGCCGGCTGGCTGTGTGGGCTCGATGCCACCGGCAGAGGTTCTGCTGACGCCGATGCGGCCGACGTCCTGCGGGTGTGCGGCGCCGTCGAGCTCGTTCAGGCGTGTGCCCTCATCCACGATGATGTGATCGATCAGTCCGACACGCGCCGCGGCAACGCCACGGTGCACCGGGACTTCGAGCGGCGCCACCGCGCCGCCGGGTGGGCGGGCGATTCCGGCCATCACGGCGTCAGCACCGCGATCCTGATGGGTGACTTCGCCCTCGCCTGGGCCGACGACCTGCTGCACGACCAGTACCCCGCGCCCGACGCCGATGCGCCCGACCCGGACTCACTGCGTCCGGTGCCGCCCGCGGTGGCGCGGGTGTGGGCGGCGATGCGTACCGAGGTGCTGGGCGGGCAGTATCTCGACATCGTCGGCGAGGCCAGCGGCGACGAATCGATCGACGCGGCCTACCGCGTGATGGAGTTCAAGACGGCCACCTACACCGTGGCCCGCCCGCTCGAACTGGGCGCCACCCTGGCCGGGGCGCCGTCGGCATTGATCACCACGTTGCGGTCGGTGGGCCGTGACCTCGGCATCGCGTTCCAGTTGCGCGACGACATGCTCGGCGCGTTCGGCGATCCCGCGCAGACCGGCAAACCGTCGGGCGAGGACCTGGTCTCGGGCAAACGGACCGCACTGCTGGCGGTTGCCCTGGCTCGTGGCGACGAACGGGATCCGGCCGCGTCGGCGCGCCTGCGCGGGTTGATCGGACGGGAGCTTTCCGAGGACGAATTGGCCACCGCCCGAACAATTCTCGTCGAATCGGGTGCCGTCGCCGAGATCGAGGACCAGATCAACGAGTTACGCGATGCCGCGCTGGCGTCGTTGGCCGCCGCCGATATCGGTTCACGGGTGCGTGATGAGCTGACCGTGCTCGCCGACCGCATCGCCCATCGGAGTGCGTGACGCCATGGCTGCACCGTCGAAGGTGGTGGTGATCGGTGCCGGACTGTCCGGGCTGTCGGCGGCCCTGTGGCTGCGCGGCGCGGGTTGCGAGGTCACCGTTGTCGACGCCGCGGACGCCCCGGGCGGTCTGGTGCGCACTCGAGAACTGGCGCCCGGGCACCGATTCGATACCGGCGCAACAGTTCTCACCATGCCCGAGCTGGTCGCGGCGCCGATGGCGGCGGTCGGCATCTCCCCCGCCGAGACACTTCGGCGACTCGACCTGACCCAGGTGGACCCCACCTATGTCGCGCGGTTCGCCGACGGCACGAGCCTGCGCGTTCCGTTCGGCCTGGACAATCTCGTCGCCGAGGTGTCTGCCACGTTCGGCTCGTCGTCGGGCGAGGATGTCCGTGACCTGATGGGGTGGCTCGCCGAACTCTACGACGCAGAGTTCGACAACTTCATCGACCGGAACTTCGGTGGGCCGCGTTCCTACCTCGACGGGCAGCTGGTGACCGATCTGGCGCGCCTGGTCCGTCTCGGTGGCGTACGCGCGCTGACACCGGCGGTTGCACGCTTTGTCAAAGACGAACGCCTACAACGGGTTTTCACGTTCCAGGCGCTCTACGCCGGGGTGCCGCCGCGACGTGCTGCGGCGGTATACGGCGTGATCGGCCACATGGACATCGGCCTCGGCGTTCAGTACCCGGCCGGCGGCATGGGTGCCATCGGCGAGGTGATGGCAGACGGGCTAGGTGAATCCGGTGCGCAGGTGCTGCTCGGCACGCGCGCGGAGAGCATCGTCCGACGCGACGGCCGGGTGGCCGCCGTCGGGTGCCGGGCTGCCGACAGTTCGGCGATCGAGATCCCCGCCGACGCGGTGGTGGCCACCGCCCCGATCGCCTCGGTCGCGGACATGCTCGGCGAACATCTCCCCCGCGGACCACGGTGGCGGCGTCGGCGTTACTCGCCGAGCGCCGTCGTCATCCACGGTGTGGCCCCGACGTCGGTGACCGCATCGTGGCCCGGCCACCATCACACCATCGACTTCGGTGGTGCCTGGCATGACACCTTCACCGACCTCACGCGCCGCCCGGGGCGGCTGATGCGCGATCCGTCGTTCCTCATCACCCGGCCCGGGCGCACCGCTCCACATCACTTCCACGCCGACCGCGACGGCGGGACAACCGAATCGGTGTCGGTGCTGGCACCGTGTCCCAACCTCGACGTGGCACCCGTCGCGTGGGATGCCATCGCCGACGCTTACGTGCAGGAGTGTCTGGATACCCTGCGCGAGCGCGGATACGACGGAATCGACTCAGTCGAGGTCGTCGGAATCGACCATCCGGGTACCTGGGCCGCGATGGGTCTGCCGGCGGGTACGCCGTTCAGCGCCGCGCACAGCGTCGCCCAGACCGGCCCGCTGCGCACCCCCAACAAGTGGCCGCATCAGCCCGATGTGATCCTGGCCGGCGCCGCGACGATCCCCGGCGTCGGCATCCCGCCGGTGCTCGTGTCGGGCCGGCTCGCCGCGGAGCACCTCGTGGGAGCCGACGCGGTCGGGTCAGCCCTGACCACACGGTCATGACCCGACCATCGATCCCCGGCGACCTCGTGCTCGGCACCGTCGGCGCTGTTCTGGTGTGCGCCGGGGCATTCGGCGTCGGTGACATCCCCCGCAACAGCACCCTCCTGCAGGACCTCGGGCTCACCTGGATGACCTACGGACACGGAAAGACGTTGTTCGGCACCATCTTCTGGCTGGGTGTCGCGACCATGGTGATCGCCTGGGTCCGGCTCGGCCGCCGGGTCAGCTCATCCGCCGAGCCGCCACCAAGTGTGACGACGCTGCGCTGGGGTGTGCTGGCCTGGGCTGCGCCACTGGTGATCTCGGTGCCGATCTACAGCCGCGATGTCTACGCCTACCTCGGTCAGGGGGCGGTGTTCGGCGCCGGATTCAACCCGTACGCCGACGGCCCGGCGCACCATCCGGGGCCGTTGCTCGACAGTATGGCGCAGGTCTGGGCGTCGACCACGGCGCCGTACGGTCCGGCCTTCATGGGGTTGACGCGGGTGGTCACCGAGATCACCGGCGACCACCCGATCGCCGGGGTCCTTCTCATGCGGGCGGTGCTGCTGCCCGGTTTGTTGTTGGCGCTGTGGGCGATTCCACGTCTCGCAGAGCATTTCGGGGCCTCGCCGGCGGCCGGGCTGTGGCTCGCGCTGTTCAACCCGATGGTGCTGATCCATCTGGTGGCCGGCACCCACGTGGAATTGCTGATGCTCGGTCTGCTGGTCGCCGGGGTCACCCTCGCGGTGACCGGACGGCATGTCACCGGCGTGGCGGTGCTCGGTGTGGCGGTGTCGATCAAGGTGACCGCCGGGATCGCGATCCCCTTCATCCTGTGGATCTGGTTGTCCCACATCCGGGATCGGCGTCCGGTGCGTCCGCGTGACGTGGCCGGGGTGTTCGCCGCCATCGCCGGGGTCACCCTCGCGGTGTTCGCCGCCTTCACCGCCGCCCTCGGCCTCGGACTCGGCTGGCTCACCGGCCTCGGCTGGGCCGATCGCATCGTCAACTGGTTCACCATCCCGACGCTGCTCGCCCATCTCGTGACGCTTGTCGCCGCACCGTTTGCCGCACTGAACCTGCAACCGGTACTGGCCGTCACCCGTTTGATCGGTGCGGTGGTGCTGGCCGGGATTCTGGTGACGCTGTGGTGGCGATCGCGCCACGACGAACGCTCGGCGATGGCCGGAATGACATGGGCGATGCTCGCCGTGCTGCTACTCGAACCGTCCACTCTGCCTTGGTATTACACGTGGGTGCTCGGACTGGCGGTGGCGTTCACGCTGCCGCCCCGGGTTCGTGCGCTGGTGGTGGGCGTGTCGACCTTCATGCTCATCGTCTTCCAGCCCGACGACTCGATCCTGTTCTACAAACTGCCCGAAACTCTGCTGGCGCTGGCGCTTTCCATCCTCGCCGGATGGTCGTTGCTGCGCACCGATCCGCTGCGGCTGCGGCACCTGCGACGCGCGGCGTGGGGCACCGACCCGACGGTCAGAAAGCCTGAGCCTGCGCCCGCCGGATGACCTCACGCGCCGAATGTGTGTGCAGCGCGGCAGCAGGATGCATCCCGAGATCGTCCTGGACGGTGAACAGCCAGACCATCACCTCGTCGCGGGTGTAGCCGCCGTCGAACAGGACATCAACCAGTCCGGTGAAATGTTTGGCCAGCCCCAGATCGTCGAAGAACAGCGCCGGGATCGCGGGTTGACCTCCACGCGAGATGGCGAGCAGGTGATGATCGCGGATCAGGGTTCGTACCCTGCTGGACGAGACATGGAGCCGGTCGGCGACCTCGTCGACGGTCAGGGTGTCGACATCGGGTCCGAGGGTGTCCTCCGAAAGCGGTAGTGAGACCACGGCCCAGACCTTACCGCCTCGCCCACGACGTCGGGCGTCGGTTCCCTGCTTGAGCGGTTGCGACCGGTAGATTCCCTCGTTGTGAACACCTCGCCGGACGAGCTGCTCGGGGCCACCCTCGAGCGGCGCTATCGCATCGACGCGCCGATCGCGCGCGGCGGGATGTCGGCGGTCTATCTCGGCATCGATCTGCGCTTGGGTCGATCGGTGGCGATCAAGGTGATGGATTCTCGCTACAGCGGCGACCAGCAGTTCCTGCGCCGGTTCGAATTCGAGGCGCGGGCCGTGGCGTCCCTGAAGCATCCGGGTCTGGTCGCCGTCTACGACCAGGGCATCGACAACGGGATCGCGTTTCTGGTGATGGAACTCGTCGAGGGTGGGAGCCTGCGAGAGCTGCTCCGCGAACGCGGTCCGATGCCGCCGCACGCGGTGGTGGCGGTGGCCGATCCCGTGCTCGGCGGTCTCGGTACCGCGCACGCCGCCGGACTGGTCCATCGCGACGTCAAACCCGAGAACGTATTGATCTCCGACGCCGGGGAGGTGAAGGTCGCCGATTTCGGTCTTGTTCGCGCTGTCGCCGAGGCGGGCGTGACGTCGGCGAGCGTGATCCTCGGTACGGCCGCCTACCTCTCACCGGAACAGGTGGAGTCGACGAGCGCCGATGCGCGCAGCGACGTCTACTCGATGGGTGTGCTGATGTTCGAGTTGCTCACCGGCCGGACGCCCTTTCGTGGCGATACTCCGCTATCGCTCGCCTACCAGCGATTGTCCTACGACGTGCCCGCCCCGAGTGACGTGATCGCAGGCGTGCCAGGAGAATTCGACGACATCGTGCTGCGCGCCACCGAGCGTGACCCGGCGCAACGCTACGTCGACGGATTCGATATGCGGGCCGCGATTCTCGCCGCCGCCGACGAACTCGACCTACCGCCGTTCACCGTTCCCGCGCCCCGACGCTCGGCCGAACGTGACACCGTCGCGCGCTATCGCGCCGCTCATCGCGAACCCGACTCGGGGCAACCCGACCCGACGAACCGCACCCGGGTGCAGTCCGATCCCGGACTCGATACGCCGCCGGTTCCGGCCGTCGGGGCCCGCGATGTCGTCCCTGCGGTGAGCCCGACCAGCCGACAGCCATCCACTCAACCGATACCCGACGAGCCGGCCGGTGGCCGACTTCGCGTGGTCGGCTGGATCATGGCGGTGCTGGTACTGGCCGCGCTGCTCGGCGGTGCCGGGTGGTGGGTCGGCGTGACCTACCTCAGCTGACGGGTCTGAAGCGGAGGCGATTCAGCCGCGCAGCATCTCGGCGACGAGGAACGCCAGCTCCAGGGACTGCTGGGTGTTCAGACGCGGATCGCAGGCAGTTTCATAGCGGCCGGCCAGGTCGAGATCGGAAATGTCCTGGGCACCACCGAGGCATTCGGTGACATCCTCACCGGTGAGCTCGATGTGCACCCCGCCCGGATGGCTCCCCAGGGCACGATGCACCTCGAAGAAGCCCTGGACCTCGTCGACGATGCGATCGAAATGCCGGGTCTTGAATCCGGTGGACGCCTCGTGGGTGTTGCCATGCATGGGGTCGCACTGCCAGATCACCTTGTGTCCGGTGGCCTCGACCGCGGACACGATGGGCGGAAGGACGTCGCGCACTTTCGAATTGCCCATACGCGCGACGAGCGTCAGCCGGCCCGGGGTGCGATGCGGGTCCAGGCGTTCGACGTACTCCACAGCCTGCTCGGGACTCGTCGTGGGGCCGATCTTGATACCGATCGGATTGTGGATCAGCTCGGCGAAGGCGATGTGCGCGCCGTCGAGCTGCCGGGTCCGCTCCCCGATCCACAGGAAGTGCGCCGACAGGTCGTAGAGGACCTTGGCGTCAGCGCCGCTCGGATCGTCGGCCAGGCGCAGCATGGCACGTTCGTAGTCGATCACCAACGCCTCGTGCGAGGCGTAGATCGCGGCAGCCTGCAGACTCGAATCACGCACCCCGCAGGCGTCCATGAAGCGCAGTCCGCGGTCGATCTCGGCGGCCAGCGCCTCGTAACGCGCGCCGGCCGGTGAGGTCCGCACGAACTCCCGGTTCCAATCGTGCACGCGATGCAGGTCGGCCTCCGAACCGGTCAGCGCGCGCACCAGATTCATCGCCGCCGAGGCGTTGGCGTACGCCCGGACCAGCCGGGAGGGATCGTGGACACGTGCGGTCTCGACCGGCGGGAAGCCGTTGACCATGTCGCCACGGTAGGACTGCAGGCCCAGAGCGTCGGTGTTCGACGAGCGTGGCTTCGCGTACTGCCCGGCGATACGCGCCACCTTGACCACCGGCATGCTCGCGCCGTAGGTCAGGACCACCGCCATCTGCAGCAGGGTCCGGATATTGCCCTTGATGTGGGGTTCGGTGTTGTCGGCGAAGGTCTCGGCGCAGTCGCCACCCTGCAGCAGGAAGGCCTTCCCCTCCGCGACATCGGCGAGTTGACTCGAGAGCGACTCCACCTCCGACGGAAGGCAGATCGGCGGCACGCTCTCCAGCACGGTGCGCATCTTGCGGGCCTCGTCCTCGTCCCAGCTCGGCTGCTGCAGGGCCGGTCGGGCCAGTGCGTCGGAGAATCGCTGTTGCAGATCGCCGGGGAGCGGCGGGAGCTCGGGCAGTTCGTCGATCGGAACGTCGACAGTCCAGTTCACCACCCGTTCAGGGTAGATGAGAGGCCTCGATGGTCTGCCATCGACGCAGGTTGTGGCGGGCGTCGGACAGCGCGTCGTGTGCGTCGGCCGGTGCCGACGGGAGCGCCGGGCGGCCCGAGGCCTCCCACTCCTGCCGTAGTTCTCGGGTGAACCGCGGGATCTGGCGCGGAAGGGCCGTCATCGGGCCCCACAGCTGACACAACACCACATGGTCGTAGGCACCCACCCACGCCCACAGCTCGATCTCGCCGCCACCCTCGAGGAGGAACGCCAACAGGTCCTCCCGGATGCGTCGCCGGGACAGCCACGCCGACGACGAGGGCGAAGGCAACTTGGGCAGGACGTTGGCCCGTACCCACTCTCCGGCACGATCAGGATCGAACTCCGTCGACACCGCGTAGAATTCACGACCGTCTTCTGCGACGACACCGATCGATACGAGGTCGATCGTCCGGCCGTCCTCGATAAACTCCGTGTCGTAGAAGAACCGCATACTCCCCAGTATTCCCCACCGGCCTGATCTCCCAGCCCCCGCCGAGAAGACGGAGCATTCATGTTGACCCGTGTGACCCAAGCCGACGCAGTGCTGCGTCGCTGGGCCCCGTCCCGACGTGGACGGGCGGTGATCGCCGGCGGCCTGCTCGTCTCCACCGTGCTCCAGATCATCGGGGTGCCGTTCACCTCTAGTTTTGGCACCCGAACCCGGATCGATCTCGACGTGTACCGACTCGGCGCGCAGATCTGGCAGCAGGGGCAGAGCCTCTACGCGGACGGTTCCATGCCGTTCACCTCCGACGGGATCTGGCTGCCGTTCACCTACCCGCCGTTCGCCGCGCTGGGATTCGTGCCGCTCGGCGCGCTGCCGCTCGGCCTCGCCGGATTGGTGATGTCGGTGGCCACGGTCGGGCTGACCGTCGTGATCGCGCGCATCGTGCTCGACGTCTGCGACATCGGCGCGGTGTCGGATAGGTCCAATAGGTCGAACCGGTGGTGGATCGCCATGGTCATCGCCATCGGGGCGATCTGGCTCAACCCGGTGTGGATGACGCTGGGATTCGGACAGATCAACATCATCCTGGTGGCGCTGATCATGACCGATCTGTTCATCGTCGGACGCGGGCGGGCGCGAGCATTGTCGCCGGCCCGGGGACTGCTGATCGGCATCGCTGCGGCGGTGAAGCTGACCCCGCTGGTGTTCATCGCGGTGTTCATCGCGGCCCGGCAGTGGCGCGCGGCGTGCACCGCGGCGATCACCTTTGCCGGCGCAGCCGCTCTGGCCTGGGTGTGGTTGCCCGCCGACTCGTTGAACTACTGGACACACACGCTGTTCCACACCACCCGCATCGGTGATCCGGCGGGTGGGATCAACCAGAATCTGAACGCCATGTGGATTCGGTTGATCCCCGATTCCGCGGTAGCCCAGCAGGTGATGTGGGTGCTGAGCTCCCTGGCCGCCACCGCGTTGATGGTGGCAGCGGTGCGCAGTTGTCGTCCGGTCGCGGCGTTTGCCACCCTCGCTGATCCGGCGTCGGCCGAGCGCACCACTCGGGCAACCGCCGGCGTGAACGCGATGCTGACCACCTCAGCGATCGCGGTGTGGGGACTTCTGGTCTCCCCGACGTCGTGGGCACATCACTGGGTGTGGTCCATCCCGATCATCGTCACCACTGCGATCATCGCAATCCGCAGCACATCGCGGCGCTATCGAGTCGCCTACGGCTCGTGCACGGTGGCCGGGCTCATCATCTTCACGCTCGGCCCGTTCCAGTTCCTGCGCCCGCCCGCAGCCGGCTGGACACCGATCGATCACTTCATCGGCAACGCGTACTCCCTGTGGGGCATCGCGTTTCTCGCCGTCGTGTGGCTGTTGCCGTCACAGACCGTGATGCACCCGGTGGCCGACGACGCGCGTGAACTCGCCGCCGTCCGACGCCCCTGAGCGGGAACCGCAGGTCCTTGATGGAACCTGAGACCCCGTGGAACCTCAGGCGGCGGGCTTCTCCCCGTCGTTGTGCTCCACGACGCCGGGACCGGATGCCACCGGTGCGTTCTTGAGGGTGGCGGCGTAGATGTCCACGTACTGCTGACCGGACAGCTGCATGAGCTCGTACATGACCTCGTCGGTCACGGCCCGCTCGATGAACCGGTTACCCTGCATTCCCTCATAGCGAGCGAAATCCAACGGCTTGCCGATCTTCACGGTGATGCGCGCCGGCCGCGGGATGAAGGTGCCGGGCGGGTTGAGTTTCTCGGTGTTGATCATCGCGACCGGGATGACCGGCACACCGGTGTCCAGGGCCACGCGGGCCAGACCGGTCTTGCCTTTGTAGAGACGGCCGTCCGGTGACCGGGTGCCCTCCGGGTACATGCCCATCAGGTTGCCCGCCTCGAGTTGGCCGCGGGCGGCGTTCAAGGCGTTCTCCGCCGCGTTCGCCCCGGCCCGATCGATCGGGATCTGACCGACCGCGGTGAAGAACCACTTCTGGAACCGACCCTTGAGGCCGGTGCCGGTGAAGTACTCGCTCTTGGCGAGAAAGTAGATACGACGCGGCACCATCAGCGGCAGATAGAAGCTGTCGAGCACGGCGAGATGATTACTGGCCAGCAGCGCCGGACCGCGATCGGGCAGATTCTCCAGCCCCTCGATCTTCGGTCGTCCGACCACCCTGAGCAGGGGGCCTAACAGGATGTACTTGAACAGGTAGTACCACATCGACTGCTCCGAACTCCGCCGCTGGTGATAGCCCGGTCACACACGTGCCGGATGGTCATCACGGCCACGCCCCCGGGCCGCAAGACAAAGGGTACCTGCGGCAGGGGCTAGGCACCGCCGGTGGCGTCGAACTCGGCTTCCGAAGGTCGGCCGTCGAGTAACCGCAGCGACGACGGGTTGCTCACGTCGGCGCGGATGTGTTGTCGGGCAACCTCTGCGGCACCGATCATTCCGGCCGATTCGCCCAGCTGGGTGCCCCGGATACGGGCCAGTTGCCGATGCCCGGCACCGGTCACCAATCGCGCGTAGTGCTCGCGGGCCTCGTCGAGGAACAGCCCCGACGCCGCGCCGACGCCGCCGGCCAACACGATGAGGTCGGGATCGAAGATGTCGGCGATCATCGCCAAGCCCTGGCCCAGCGATGCGGCGAAGGCGCCGTACGCGGCCACCGCCACAGCATCACCGTCGGCGGCGGCGCGGGCCACCCGACGGCCGGTCAGAGAGCCGGGGTCAGCGGCGACGTCGGCGGCCAATTGGCTACGTCCCCAGTCGCCGTCGGCGAGCAACTCCACCACGGTATCTACCAACGCGGTGCCACTGCAGTAGCGTTCCCAGCACCCCCGCTTGCCACAGGAGCACTGCCGCCCCTCGGGGACGATCGTCAGGTGCCCCAATTCCGGTGCGACACCGAAACTTCCACGGTAGATCTCGCCGTCGAGCAACAGGCCGGCGCCGATCCCGGTGCCGATGGCCAGCACCAAAGAGTTCTTGCCGCGCGCGGCGGCGCCGAACCGCCATTCGGCGACCGCGGCCGCGTTCGCGTCGTGCTCGGCGACCACCGGGATGCCGACCCGGGCAGTCATATCGTCGGCGACCGACGCCTCCCGCCACGGCAGATGTGGGGCGAACCGAACCACCCGTCGATCGGGGGTCAGAAACCCGGCGATCGCGAGGCCGACAGCTTTGACCGCCCACCTGGAGACGAGTTCACCGACGAGCCGGTCCAGACAGTGTTCCAACGCGTTCGCCGTCGGTGGGGTCGCAGCCCGCAGAGTGTCGAGCATGGCGCCGCGTTCATCGATCACCGCGGCCCGCACGCTGGTCCCGCCGATATCGATGCCGATGGTCAAATCGCCCATCACACACCACCTTCCGGCTCCCGCTCGGGCGCAGCATGCCGGCCGCGATCGGCGGGAACGGAGCCGGCGGACGGATCGATGCGCACCGCGATCGCCTGATACTGAGTCGCTGCCGGCTGAGCACCGGCCGGTGGGGCCGACCGCAACGCCGAGGCGATCGCCTCGAGCACCGCGATCAGCGCCGCGATCAGTCGGGCGAGCAGGTCACCGATCTCGGCCAGAAGTCCGGTCACCTCACCGGTCAGCTCAGTGATGCTCGGACCGGTTCCGGAAGCGTCGATGGTCGAACGCTGACCGGACGAACCCTGACCGGACGAACCCTGACCGCCGGGCTCCGTCGCAGCCATCCGACGGCCGCCGCCGAACAGGGCCGCGAGTTGATCTATCTGCGCGGCGAAACCGAGAATGAGGTCGCGGAGCGGATCGCTGACCGGGCCGGTGAATCCCGCGCCGGTCGCCGGCTCGTCGTCGGGGGTCATCGTAGGGGCCGTCTCCTTTGCCGCCCGGGCGAATCCGTGCGGGTGATGACGCTACCCGTATGCCCCGTCCGATGTCACCCGCGTGGCCAGAGTGCCGGGTCGGGACGGAACCGGATCGTCACCTCGGAGCCATTCCACGCAGCGTCGACGACGATGCAACGACGCAGTACCGACGGCAATCGGACCGGATGACGGAAGCCGGAAACGGTGACCACCAGGTCGTCACCGGACCGGCCCAGTTGCAGGGTGTCGGGATCGGGTAGCCGTTGCGGCCAGGCCAGCTCGAACAGTGTCGCCGTACCAGACCCGGACACCGTGCTCACCTGGGCCGCGGCCGAGCCCAGCGGACGCCCGGAGGGCTCGGGCAGCGACACCCGGAGCTTGCGCAGTCGCGCTGCGCGGTCGAGTGGGTCCGCGCTGAATGGCACGGTCGTGACCGGGAGCCCCGATCCGGGAGTCGTCGCATCGAGCGATTCCGCGCCGTCGGATTCGGCGAGATGGTTGAGAAGCACTGACGCCAGCGGCAGGCCCATCAGGTCGATCGTCGCGAGCTGATGCCCCAGTAGCCGGTGCCCGCGGCGATCGGCGCCGACCACGAGGTGCACAGCGGTCGTGTGCGGGTCGGTGAGCACCTCGGCGACGTCAAGACAGTCGCGATCGATCGCCTCCACCGCAGCGGTGAGCTCGGCCAAGGCCGGTTTGTCGGCTGCCGCGGCGAGCCGACGATGCTTCGGCCACAGGCGGTTCAGCATTTGACTCAGCACTGATGCCGAGCGCAGGAAATCGAAGGGATCGGCCACCCCCGAACAGTCGACGATGAGCCGGCGCCACCGCCCACTGACCGCCTCATCACGAATTCGCTTGAGCAGCAGGAAATCATCGACTCCCGGCAGCGTCGACAACTCGCCACTGTCGATACCGGCAACGGTGTCGAGCCCGGGCAGGGTCACCTTCGTGTGCTCACGGGCCTGGTTCAGGATGCCGATGAACTCCGCCCATGACTGCTCGAGCAGCGCTACCCGATCGAGAACCAGTAGATGCAGATTCGCCGACACCGGAATCGGTTCGCCCGGACGGCGAAAGACCCCGAGGACGTCGGCGGTCTCGGTCAGCCGGTCGACGGTGATCAGCAACGTATCGGGGTCTGGATCGGAAATCGACTGCCGGGCAGGCGAATCCATGGTCGACGAGGTTCGCCGTCGATGGGGGCGCTGCAATGCGGCCGACGTCGAGATGGCCGAGACCCCGGAACCACCCGGACCGAGGACCATATGGATGGGCGTGAGATCGATCAGCCTTCGACCCTCTTCTTCAGGTCGTGAAGCGCGGTGTCGGTGATGGCTTTCTCCGCCCGACGTTTGAGCTGGCCGATCATCGGCACCATCAGATCGACGGTCAACTCGTAGGTCACCTTGGTGGATCCGGGTACCTGCTGGCTCAGCCGGTACCTGCCCTCCTGCAGTTTCTGCAGATCGCTGCTCACCAACGACCACGAGACCGATCGACCGCTGCTGTCCCAGTCATAGTCGAGCACGTAGGTGTCCTGCAGGACACCGGCATCCAGCACAAATCGGACTCGCCGTGCCCGTCCCTGTGGGTCGGAGTCGATGACCTCGACTTCACGGGCGGCGCTGACCCAGTCGGGATAGCGTTCGAAATCAGAGATCACCGCAAGGATCGCGTCGGCGTCTGCGCTGATCACGATGGAGCGCTCGGTATGGTCGGCCATCAGCGCTCGGTGTCCGCACCGACGATCGACGACACCTCGGCTGCGACTGCCGGTCCACCGATCTCCCGGCCGCTCTCGAGACGGTCCTTCACCTCGAACGACATCACCTTGCCGGCGACGCGTTGTCGACGATTGAGCTCGGCCAGCGCATCCCACCGCTCCCGGCCGTCGTCGGGAAGCGGCACATCGGGTTCGCCGTGCATGAAGTAGTGCAGGGTGAACCCGTCCATCACACGTTCACACCAGATCTCCATCGTGCCCTTCACGGGGCCGTCGACCGACCAGCGAATACCTTGCGCGCCACGACTCTCGGTCACCACCAGGCGCAAGTCGGGCCACCATCGACGCCACTGGGACGGGTTGTCGATCACCCCGACCACCAGTTCGGGTGCTGCCGCCACGAAGGTGTCGTCGGCAACCTGGATACTCGTCACGTCCTTTAGCTTCACATATCGGCCGCAGGGTCGGATAGGGTCCCACCACACCTGAGTGCCACCGAGAGGATCCAACCGATGGGATCCACTTCGACGAACCGAGGCCGGATCCGTCACCCGCCATCACGGCGTTAGGATCGTTGGATGACGGGCGGCGTTCGAAAGGGGTCTTTGTGACGACCGAATTCTCTGTTCAGACGGAATTCTCTGTTCCGGCCGAGTTCTCCATTCCCGATGACGCCAATGCGACCGACATCATCTTCGACATCGCCGAGCGCACACCCGATCAGGTGGTGTTCCACGACAAGGTCGACGGGCAGTGGCAGCCGATCACGGCCGGCGAGGCGGTTGCCCGAATCGTCGCTCTGGCCAAGGGTTTGATCGCCGAGGGGATTTCGCCCGGCGATCGGGTTGCGCTGCTGTCGCGTACCCGGATCGAGTGGACGCTGATCGACTTCGCGATCTGGGCGGCCGGCGGCATCACCGTTCCGATCTATGACTCGTCGTCGGGACCGCAGATCGAGTGGATTCTGCGCGACTCCGAGGCTCGGGTGATCGTGTTGGAGGACAACGCCCATCGCGTCGCGTTCAACACCGTCGAGGGCTCGGCGGACATCACCGTCTACCAAATCGACGACGAAGCCGGACCCGGGGCCGTCGAACACCTCATCGCTGCCGGTGTCGGCGTCCACGACGACGAGGTGACCAAACGTCGCGCCACGGTGCACGCCGCCGACCCGGCCACGTTGATCTACACCTCGGGAACCACCGGCCGGCCCAAGGGCTGCATGCTCACCCACGCCAACATGCTGTCCGAGGTGCGGGGCGTGCTGGAGAGCGATCTGCGCCTGCTGCTCAAGCCCGGGCGTCGGCTGCTGATGTTCCTGCCGATGGCGCACGTACTGGCGCGGGCGATCAACCTCGTCGCCATCGAGGCGCGCGTCGAGGTCGGCTACTTCAGTGACACCAGCAAGCTGGTGCCGGAGTTCGCCGTTTTCAAGCCGTCGCTGATCCTCTCGGTCCCCCGGGTTTTCGAGAAGGTCTACAACAGCGCACGCAAGAACGCCGTCGACGGCGGCAA
The DNA here is from genome assembly GCA_023461275.1 of Actinomycetes bacterium. Taxonomy (GTDB): domain Bacteria; phylum Actinomycetota; class Actinomycetes; order Mycobacteriales; family Mycobacteriaceae; genus Gordonia. The sequence continues at coordinate 55,072 of JAEYMI010000081.1, forward strand.
GGGCAAGATCTTCGACCTCGCCACCGACACCGCGATCGAGTACTCGAAAGCGTTGGAACACGGCAAGATCGGTGTTTTGCTCCGGGCCCGGCACGCCCTGTTCGATCGTCTGGTCTACGCCAAGTTGCGTTCTGCGCTCGGCGGCGAATGCGAGCTGGCGATCTCCGGCGGCGCACCGCTGGGGGCACGACTCGGTCACTTCTTCCGCGGGATCGGTATCCCGGTCTTCGAGGGTTACGGCCTGACCGAGACCACCGCCGCGTTCAGCGTCAACACCCCGCACGGACACCGAGTGGGAACAGTCGGTAAACCGTTGCCCGGCAATGCGGTTGCCATCGGCGAAGACGGCGAGGTGCTGTTGAGCGGTGGCGTGGTGTTCAACGGCTACTGGAACAACCCGGACGCGACCGCGACCGCTCTGACCGACGGCTGGTTCCACACCGGTGACCTCGGTTCGGTGGATTCCGACGGCTTCATCACGATCACCGGACGTAAAAAGGAACTGATCGTCACCGCCGGCGGCAAGAACGTCTCCCCGGCCGGCCTCGAGGACGTCATCCGCGCCGACCCGCTGGTATCCCAGGCCCTCGTCGTCGGCGACGCCAAACCGTTCATCGCCGCGCTGATCACCATCGACCCGGAACATTTCCCGTCGTGGAAATCGGCTGCGGGCAAACCGGAGTCGGCGACGATCGCCGACCTCGTCAACGACCCCGACCTGGTGGCAGCGGTACAGGCCGCGGTCGACAAGGCCAACGAAACGGTCTCGCACGCAGAGGCGATCAAGAAGTTCCGCATCCTGCCGCTGGACTTCACCGAGGAGACCGGCGAGATGACGCCGACGCTCAAGGTGAAACGAAATGTGGTGGTGGACAAGTTCTCCGACGACATCGCCGCGATTTATTCGAAGTGACGGTCAGAGCAACTGCATGAGCCGCGCGGCCATGTGTTGCCACTGCCACGATTCCACGGCAACCCGACGACCTTCGGCGCCGAGGTGACGCGCGGTCCGCGGGTCCGATAGCAGAACCGACACCGCCGCCGCGACCGTCGGGACGTCCCGCCCGTCGACGACGGTGCCGGTGATGCCCTCACGGACGGTTTCCGGTGCGCCACCGGACAGTCCGGCCACCACGGGCACACCGGTGGCCGAGGCCTCGAGGTAGACGATCCCGAATCCCTCGACGTCCAGTCCGCCACCACGTGTGCGGGCAGGCATCGCGAAGACGTCGGCGATCGCGTGGTACGCGGGCAGGTCCTCGGCGGGAACCGAGCCGGTGAACACCACGTGCTCGGACATCTGCTCCCGTTCGGCGAGTCGGTGCAGATCGTCGGCGTAAGGTCCGCCACCGACCACCACGAGCACCGCATCGGGCACGGTGGTCCGGATCAATGGCAGCGCCCGGATCAACGTGTCCTGGCCCTTGCGCGGCACCAACCGCGACAGGCACAGCACCGTCGGCCTGTCACCGATGCCCAGTTGCTCGCGAATCCGTTGTCGCGCTTGCGGATCGGGATGGAAACGCTCGGTGTCCACGCCGGGCGGCAGATACTCCAAGGCCGCGTCGGCACCGAAGGCCGCAGCGAACCGGCCGCGCGTGTACCGGCTGACGAAGGTCACGACGTCGGTGTGCGCGCCGATGTAACCCAGAACCTGTCGGGCGCCGGGCAGCATCGACCACCCCACCTCGTGTCCGTGGGTACTGGCGATCACCCGGCGCGCCCCGGCGCGGCGCATCGCCGGGGCCAGTACCGCCAGCGGCGCGGCCGCCCCGAACCACACGGTGTGGATGTCTTCGCTGCGGATGATCTGCGCGGCGCGGCGCGCAACCGCCGGAGTCGGCAGCATCAGGGTCGTCGGATGCCGGAACACCCGGTAGGCCGCCTGCGCATCGAACTCGTCATGAGAACTGCCACGCCATCGCGGTGCGTAGACGACGACGTCGTCGGGCGGCAGCAGTTCCACCAGATTCTGCAGGTACGACTGGATGCCACCCGGTCGTGGCGGGAAGTCGTTGGTGACCAACAGGGTTCGGTTCACGGGTGCGTCATCGCAGTTGTTCGCGTAGCCATCCCTGCCAGTCTCTCACCAGTCGGGCCCGATCGACGCCGATCGCGCGTGAGATGGCGGCGTCCTGACGCTTGGCGTCGTCGGTACCTGCCACGCCCAGATAGAGGTCTTTGAGTTTGCCGGTGCCATACCGATCGGCGACGTAGGCCGCGACCGACCATGCCGATTCATACGCCAGCTGAGTGCCGGCCGAGTCCAGAACGAAATCCCGGTTGGGCGGTAGATCTGCTGGGACCGCACCACTGCGTACCGCCTGCGCCAGCCCGGGGGCGGCATCGGCGAGTCGGACGTAGGTACCTCGCCGACCGACATACTCCGGCACGCCCTCGCTGACCCACAGCGGAGCACCGGGCGACGTCACACCCCGTGCGGCGACGTGGGTGAGTTCGTGCCGCAGAACGACGCCCAGCGCCGGGGTCGGCAGATCGGCGACACCGGGTGTCAACACGATCCGTTGGCCGAGTGCGACATGCTCAGAGGTATCGATGCGATCGAAGACGGTGGCGGCCGCGGCGTCGCCGACTCCGGTCGCCGAGGTGACGACTAGTGCGCGGAACTGGCGGTCGTCGGCGGTGGGCACCACGACGGCCCGTCGTGCCCATTGCCCGCCCCAGAAATCGGAGACCGCGTCGACCGCGCCGGGCAACAGTTCTCTGACCCGCGCGACGGTGGCGGCGGTATCGGGGTAGGACGCCACCACCGAGGTGCCCCCGGCCGTCGCGATGTCGGAGGCGGCCAACCCGGGCAGATCCCACAATTGCGCCGAGGGGGATGTGCCCGTCGCCGACGGATCGAGCGCGGCAGCGTCACCGACGACGCGCCAGGAATCGTCGTACCGGGCCATGATCATCTGACTGTCGACAGTGATCTCGGGCTCGTTGATCCCCGGCAGCGCAGCGCCACCGAGCGCGTAGTGCAGTTCCACCGGCGCCACCCAGGAGTCGGAACTGCCCGCCGCATCGAGGCGTTGCTGAATCTCTTGCGGCACAAGCGTTTCGGCTTCTTCTGTCGGCGCAACCTGATAGTCGAAGCGCACCAACCGCAGTCCGGTTCCACGCTCGAGTGGCGTCGAGGTCGGCGACGGCTCGGCAGTCGACGACTCCGGAGCACTCGACTCACCGGTTCCCGACGGCTCCGCTGTGCCCGACACCGAGGACTGATCCCGGCGTTCGCGATCGGCGGCCGGCAGTGCGAGGTTCGCCGCGGCGGTGTGCAGTGCCGCTCGGAACTCCGGCGTGGCCGATGGATCGAGCAGTTCGTCGATCCGGGCGGTATTGCCGTCCAGGATGGCCTTCGACAGCGCCGTCAGGGTCGCCGAGACACCTGCGGTCCGTTGCTGGTCGTAGACATTGGGCGCGGTGCTGACACTGGTGGTGGTCGACGGTGCCGGAGCCTGCGGCGGCTCGGAACACGCAGCTGTCCCGGCCAGCGTGATGGCGACCGCGACGACAGCCCAGCGGCGGGCCGGCGTCGGCTCACCCGATCGTGTTCGACGCGACACCCGCCGGCACTCAGTACCGACGCGCGGCGGTATAGGGACCGGCTTCGTCCACCGGGACCACCTTCACCGGCACCCCGAAGGTCGACGCATGGATCACGTAACCGTCACCGACGTACATGCCTACATGGCTGGCACCCGGGTAGTAGATGATCAGGTCGCCCGGTTGCAGATCGTTACGGTCCACCGGGGTTCCCGACGCCATCTGCGCCTCACTCGAGCGGGGCAGAGTCTTCCCGGCCTGCTGGTAGGCCCACACCATCAGACCCGAGCAGTCGAAGGAGTCCGGTCCGGTGGCGCCCCACACATAAGGATCGCCGATGCGTGTCAGCGCCGCCTGCACCGCGGTCAGCGCAGCAGAAGTGCCCTTGGGCACGATCCGCGGATCGAAGTTGAACTTGGGTCCGCGCAGTTCGGCGAGTTGCTGACCCGTCATCGACTTGTAGACCGCGCGGATCTGAATCGCCTGAAGCTGCAGATTGGACTGCTTGGCCTGCAGCTCGCCGCGGGTCTTCTCTGCGGCGGCGACCGCTGCGGTGGCCTTTGTTGCGGTCTGGTCCGCGGAGGTCTTGGCCGTGATGGTCTTCAGTCGAGCTGCCTTGAGTCCCTTGAGGTCGGCGGCGGCCTGACGCGAGATCAGCTCGAGGCCCGACATCTGGTCGAGCAGTGATTGGGGCGAATCGCTGACCAGAACGGCGTAGAGCCGGTTGACGCGGGCGCCCTTGTAGCTGGCCCGGACGACCGAGTCGACGCGTCCCTGGTACCCCGTGAGGCGACGCTCGGTGTCGTTGAGCGTGACCTGCGCGTCCGCTGAGGCCTTGGTCGCGTTCGCCACGATCGATCGTTGCTTGTCGTACTCGATCTGCGCGTTGTGCATCGCCTCGGCCGACTGCTCGGCCTCGGTGCTGAGCTTCTTGTAGTTGTCCAGCAGCTGAGTGGGCGTACGCACCGGTTCAGCCGACGCCGCACCTGCGCCGTCGAAGATTCCGCCACTCATCACGCTGGCGGGCATGATGCCCACCACCGTGGCGAGAACGCATGCCGCCACGATGGCCGCTCTCGATCGCGTCCGTGCGATCGTCGAACCGGATACCACTTCGTACTACTCCTCTACCGCGACACTTCCCGCCACTGCACATTACGTGGACGGCGCATGCCGGTAACAACTTCGGGCGGACCGCGCTTGACGCGCAATCCGCCCGAGTGCCGAACTCACTGATGCATGGGCTGCAGCTCAGTAACGCCGCACACCGGTCAGCTGCCAGTTCTTCACGACGTCTTCCTTGACCGGAACGCCGTAGGTCGAGCTGTGGATGAAGCGTCCGTTACCCAGGTACATACCTGCGTGGCCGCCACCGTTGAAGATGAGGATGTCGCCGGGCTGGGCGTTCTCGTAAGCGACGGGAGTACCGCCACCGAGCTGGCCGTAGCTGTCGCGAGGAATGGTCTTGCCGGCCTGCTGGTAGGACCAGTACACGAGTCCGGAGCAGTCGAAGGCGTTCGGGCCGGCCGCACCGTAGGAGTACGGGGAGCCGATCTTGCTCTCGGCGGCCGCAACGGCCTTCTGGGCGGCGGTGGGCTGCAGTCGCTGCGGAAGCAGCGGAGCGCCGAGGCGCGGCTTGAACTGGTTCGGGACCTGGTTGTCACTGATGCCCGGCACGGTGAACTTACCGAGGTTGGGGATCTCGACGGTGGCGCCTGAGTTCTTGGCGACCGGCGTCGCCACATCGGGCACGGCCTGCGGCGCCTGAAGCTGCTGCGGTACCTGCTTGTCGGTGATGCCGGGGATCTCGAAAGTGCCGACATTCGGTACGTGGACCGGAGCTGCGAGCGCGGGACCTGCCGCTGCGGCGAGCGAGCCGACTGTAATCGACCCAGCGATCACCGCGGTCTTGGCCACCTTGCTGCCCCGGTTGGGCTGCTCCAAACGATGTTTGGCCACGAAGCGATTTCTCCTTGTTCTCTCCCTTACCGCCTACCGGGTTAGCTGTCGGATTCGGGCCGGAAGATGGCCCTACACACCTGCGGGCAGGCATGATTCACCCCAATTCGGAAACTACTTCCGAAAACGATGGTTCCCCGGTTCGCCAGAAGGCGATTGAGCGGTGATCTACGCGGACCACTCCGGTTGGAATGGGACGCTCCGCGAAGGTCTCAGAAAGGTTACGAAATCGTGCCGCGTATGTCCACCAGGCGGACGACGGCGCGTCGCGACCGTTACCTCAGCCCGCTCGCCGAATCGGCGTCACAACACCTGTAGCAGGCTCGTGAACTGCGGATATCCGCTTTCTTGCGGATAGTGCAGCCTCCCTGGAGGTCATTGCAGCATCGACGAAGCAGTCGATGGCCTGCCCGATCTCTTCAATCGGATCGCACTCCGATTTCGTTACCGTTGCTCCACCTTCAGCCCCTACGTTTGCGCTGCTCATGGGGCTGAACAGGACTTGGACCACACACCCATCACAGGCGAGCGGACGACCCGGGCAGGAGTTGCAGTCGATCTGCATGTGTGATCTCCATCTCATTTCTCGGCAAGGCTTGCCGGAGTGGCCATTTCGGTTGCCGCCGGGGCCCCCGACGCCATCCCCGGACGCCGGGGTTCACCCGATCACCACACACCGTAAAGAGACCCTCCGACAAGAATCGCTGACGCCCCATCGGCCCCACCAGAACAGCCGCGTCCCACGCGCCTCTGTCATACCGTCGAACTAGTGTTCGCACCGTGACCCGACCAGCCGAGACCCGACCAGCCGGACAGCTCACTTTCGCCGACCTCTCCCTGTACGACACAGACGACTCCGAGGCCTTCGACGACAAGTCGCTGTTCGCCTGCACACTCGTCGTCGTCGATCTGGAAACCACAGGAGGCAGTCCCACAACCGACGCCATCACCGAGATCGGTGCAGTCAAGATCCGGGGCGGCGAGGTGATCGGCGAGTTCGCCACCCTCGTCGATCCCGGCTGCCCCATCCCGCCGACCATCGTCACGCTGACCGGGATCACCGAGGCGATGGTGTCGACCGCACCCCGGATCGAGGAAGTCCTCAGCTCGTTCATCGAGTTCGCCCGCGGTGCCATCCTGGTGGCCCACAATGCCCGGTTCGACATGTCGTTCCTGCGCACCAACGCACTGCGCCAACACCTTCCGTGGCCGTTCTCGGCAACCCTGTGCACGGTCACGATGGCCCGACGCATCCTGACGCGCGAGGAGGCACCATCGGTCCGGCTGTCGGCACTCGCCGAACTGTTCGACGTCACCACCCGTCCGACACACCGCGCACTCGACGACGCACGCGCCACCGTGGAGGTGTTCCATCACCTACTCGAGCGGGTGGGCAACCAAGGCGTGCACTCCTACCGCGACCTCAGCACCTATCGACCGCGACGGCATGCGCGCCTGCGGGGCAAACGTCACCTCGCGGCTCACCTGCCGAGCACTCCCGGTGTCTATCTGTTCCGCGGACCATCCGACGAGGTGCTCTACGTCGGGACCGCGGTTGACCTACACCGGCGCGTGCTCTCCTATTTCACCGGCAACGACCCCCGCCGCCGGATGGACGAGATGGTGGCGCTCGCGGTTCGCGTCGATCACGTGGAGTGCGCGCACGCACTCGAGGCCAGAGTCCGCGAACTGCGCCTGCTCGGCGCGCACGCCCCCGCGTACAACCGGGCGTCCACACAGCCACATCGGGGTTGGTGGATCACAATGACCGCTGAACGTTTTCCGCGACTCAAGATCACCCGCACCGCCGACGCCGACTCCCTCGGCCCGATCGGCAACCGCACCACCGCCGCCACCATCGCCGACCTGATCGGCGCGGCGGCCGGATTACGCAGTTGCACAACACGACTGGGAATAACAGCGTCGCATCACTGGTGCCCGAGCGACACCGTCGGCGGACCACGGATCGGCGGGTGCAACGCGGCCTCCGAGCGGCCGCTGACCCTGCCCGACTACCTGCCACGTGTCACCACAGCGCGCGCGCTGATGCTCGGCGAGTCCGACGCCCCGCTCGCCGAGGCCGCGGCCAAACTGTCCGAACTCTCCGCCGCGCATATGTTCGAAACCGCTGCGCGACAACGTGATCGACTGTCCATGACGATTGAGGCGCTGGCCAGGTGCCAGCGCCTGGCGGCCCTGTGCGCCATCGAGGAGATCACCGTCGCCCGCCCCGATGCCGATCGCGGGTGGGAGATCGCAGTGCTCCGGTACGGCCGGCTCGCGAGCGCGGGCGTGGCCCGGCGCGGAGTGGCACCGATGCCGGTGGTCGCGGCGTTGACCGCAGCGGCACAGACCGTGGTCCCCGACGACGATCCGCTGCGCGGCGCGCCCGCCGAGGAGGCCGCGCTGCTCTACCGGTGGATCACCCAACCCGGTTCGCGGATCATCTCGGCCACCGAACCTCTGGCGTTACCCGCTCGATCGGCGCAGCGATGGCTCGAGTGGTCGGCGACTGCGCGCGCCGCACGCACGCCCACGCGTCGAGCGGGCTGAACGGTCTCAAGAGGCTCGCCGATTAGCATGGACAACCATGATCACCGCCATCGTCCTGATCCACGCCGACGTCCACCAGATCCCGGAGACCGCGCAGGCGGTGGCCGATATCGCCGGTGTGTCCGAGGTCTACTCGTGCGCAGGCGATGTCGACCTGATCGCGAAGATCAAGGTGCGCGACCACGCCCAGATTGCCGAGGTGGTCACCGGCAAGATCAATCGCCTGCCCGGCGTACGACAGAGCGCGACGCACATCGCGTTCCGCAGTTACTCCAGCTCCGACGTCGAAGGCGGATTCTCCATCGGGGAGGACTAGTCGAGGCTCAGGCCTCCCCGGCCAACTCCCCCGACAGCCGTACCCATCGCTCGAGTAGTTCGGCCGCCGCTCCACTGTCGATGACCGCGGCGGCGCGCTGCACCGCCGCGCCGAGGGCGTCAGTCAGCTCCGCCGGCGTCATCACCGCGGCCTGTTCGAAGGCGACCAACGCTCCGGCAGCGTTGAGCAGCACCGCATCCCGCACCGGTCCGGTGGCTCCGGCAAGCAGATCACGGGCGATCACCGCGTTGGCATCCGCGTCGCCACCCTGCAACTGCTTCAGCTCCACCCGTTCGATGCCCAGATCGGTGGGGTCGATGGTCATCTTCGCCACCTGCGAGTCGACGACCTGCCAGACCGTCGACGTGCTGGTGGTGGTGAGCTCGTCGAGTCCGTCGTCGCCGCGGACCACCAGCGCCGCCCCACCGCGGTCGGCGAAGGCCTGGGCCAACACCGGCGCGAGATCGACGAAAGCGCATCCGATGAGTCCGTGTCGCGGGCGGGCCGGATTGGTCAACGGGCCGAGCACGTTGAAGACAGTCGGAATGCCGATCTGGCTGCGCGGCGGTCCGGTGAACCGGAACGCCGGGTGGAATACCGGCGCGAAACAGAACCCGATGCCGATCTCCTCGACACACCGGGCCACCGCGTCGGCGCCGAGACCGATGGTGACACCGAGTGCCTCGAGCACGTCGGCACCACCACTCTTCGACGACGCCGCACGGTTACCGTGCTTGACCACCGGCACGCCGGACGCGGCGACCAGGATCGACGTCATGGTCGAAATGTTGACCGTGTGGGATCGGTCGCCGCCGGTGCCGACGATGTCGACCGCGGGCCGGTCGACGTCGACGAGCGTGGCATGGTCGAGCATCGCCGTCGAAAGCCCACGCAGCTCCGCAGCTGTGGCGCCCTTCATCTTCACGCCGACGCCGAACGCGGCGATCTGCGCGCCGGTTGCCGCGTCGCTCATGATCTCGTTCATCGCCCAGGCGGCCTCGTCGGCGGTCAGGTCGATGCGGTCGGTAACCGAACCGAGGATGTGCGGCCAGGTGAATGCGGATGATGCGGTGCTCACCGTGCAAACAGTAGTGCGCACACCGTTGCCCGACCCAAGCCACGTCGACTAGACGCGCGACGGCCGTTGCAGTACCTGCCATCCGACGACTTCGCCGCCACAGCGCGATCCGAGGCTGGCCATTCGCGAACGCTCCTGCGACAGATGCATCGCGTCGATCATTTGTACCCGCGACAACGCGATCACCTCGGCGGAGTCGTCGGCCGGATCCGGGCCCAGACGCCGACACAAATACCCGTCGAGTGCGGCGATGTCCGACGCCTCGGCCACCCGATCGTCGGGCAGGATCAGCACGTGTCGCAGCACGACCTCGTCGTCCTTCCGCCACGACGGCGAGGAAAGCGCGGCAGAGCTCGCCTGCGCCTCGTCACCCGACTCCGCAACCACCACCAGATCGTCGTCCTCGACGCTCAAAGCACCCTCGGTCGATGAGCCACCGAACCAGCCGCGCATCCGCTCCCATCGCGACGGTTGCACCGGCTTTCCGTTCAGGTCGCGACGACTCCCTGAGACAGTCATGCATACCAGCAAACCACGGGTCTCACGGACACGCCGCAGGGCACCAAAGAAGGCCTCTGATCAGGCACGATCGAAATAGTTCCCACCAATTCCGGACCCAAGTGGTCAACCGTTACTACGAGGCGTCATACTTCATGGGTGACTAGCGCCGTGGGTACCTCAGGAACAGCCATTACCTCGCGGGTGCATTCGCTGAACCGGCCCAATATGGTCAGCGTCGGCACAATCGTGTGGTTGTCGAGCGAGCTGATGTTTTTCTGCGGCCTGTTCGCGATGTACTTCGTCGCGCGGGCCAATTCCTCCAATGGTTGGCCGCCAGAGCCGACCGAGCTCAATCTGGGTCTCGCCATACCGGTGACCACGGTGCTGATCCTGTCATCGGTCACCTGCCAGATGGGCGTCTTCGCCGCCGAGCGCGGTGACGTCTTCGGCTTGCGCCGCTGGTACATCCTGACCTTCATCATGGGCGCGTTCTTCGTCTGCGGTCAGGGCTACGAGTACTACCACCTCGTCCAGGAGGGCACCACGCTCTCCTCGAGCGCCTACGGTTCGGTCTTCTACATGGCGACCGGCTTCCACGGCCTGCACGTGATCGGCGGTCTCGTCGCCTTCATCTTCCTGCTGATCAGGACCAAGCTCTCCAAGTTCACGCCTGCTCAGGCCACCGCAGCGATTGTCGTGTCGTACTACTGGCACTTCGTCGACATCGTGTGGATCGGCCTGTTCGTGACCATCTACTTCATCAGGTAGGCAACAGCCAGGCTCACCTGCATCACCAGTCCGTCCGCTTAGTAGAGAGACCAGGGATGAGATCATCTCCAGCGCGACCGTCGGGTAGTGACGACGACGTTGACGCCCCCGCCGAGGCATCTGCGGCGCGCAAAGCCAAGGCCCGGCGCAAACTCCGACGACGTGCCAGCGGCACTCTGCTGCTGCTCGTCGGCCTGCTCACGGCGGGCGTACTGGCATCGCTGCTGACGCCGAAGCCTCAGGTGGCCGTCGCAGACGAGTCCAACGCAGCTCTGATCGCCGACGGCAAGAAGCTGTACGAGACCTCATGCATCACCTGCCACGGCGCAAACCTCCAGGGTGTCGCCGATCGCGGCCCGGCCCTGCTCGGTGTCGGTGACGCAGCGGTCTACTTCCAGGTGTCGACCGGCCGCATGCCGGCCGCTCGTGGCGAGGCGCAGGCCGCACGCAAACCGTCGAAGTTCACTCAGGCCCAGATCGATCAGCTCGGCGCCTTCGTGCAATCACAAGGCGGCGGCCCGCAGGTCATCTACGAGCGCAACGCCGACGGTTCGGTGAAGAAGGGCGAAGACGGCCTCCCCGTGATCGCCCAGGAATCGCTGCGCGGCAAGAACCTCGGCCTCGGTAGCGAGCTCTTCCGACTCAACTGCGCGTCCTGCCACAACTTCACCGGTCGTGGCGGTGCACTCTCGTCGGGCAAGTTCGCTCCCAATCTCGACGGTGTGAAGGAACAGCAGATTTACACCGCGATGCTCACCGGCCCGCAGAACATGCCGAAGTTCTCCAACCGGCAGCTTTCGGTGGAGGAGAAGAAGGACATCATCGGCTTCATCAAATACGCCACCGAATCCAAGCCTCAGGGAGGCCTCGGCCTCGGTGGGTTCGGCCCCGTCAGCGAGGGCATGGTGATGTGGTTTGTCGGAGTTGTGGCGATTGTTGCCGCCGCGATGTGGATGGGATCACGGACATGAGTGCAGGCGACAAGGATCTGCCGTCGCAAGAAGAACTGGAGCAGATGAGCTCCGATGAACTGGTCACCCTCGGCACCAACCTCGACGGGGTCCAGATCATCCATCGGGGCGAGCGCTTTCCCGAGCCGGGCACCGGCGTCGAGAAGCGTGCCGAACGTCAGGTCGCGATCTGGTTCACGATCGCGGGCATCTCGGCGCTGGCCTGCTTCATCATCTTCATCTGGAATCACTGGGAGTTCGCACTCCCCGACTCGGTCGACTACTGGCGCTACACGCTGAACACGCCGCTGCTCGGCGTCACCTTCGGTCTGTCAGTGCTCTCGATCGGCATCGGCCTGGTGCTGTTCACCAAGAAGTTCATCCCGTCGGAGATCTCCGTGCAGGATCGCCACGACGGCGGTTCGGCCGAGGTGGACAAGAAGACCACCGTGGCGGTGCTGAACAACTCGCTGACCACCTCGACTCTGCCGCGACGCAAGATGATCCTGGGCTCGGCCGCTTTCGGTCTGGGCGCGCTCGCCTTCACCGGCGCGGTCGCGTTCCTCGGCGGATTCATCAAGAACCCGTGGGCCCTTCGCGACAAGGCTCCCCTGTGGCACACCGGTTGGTCGCCGATCTACAACCCGCCCAACCAGCCCAACGAGACGGTCTTCCTACGTCGCGACACCGGCAACCCGTTCCAGGTCGCCCTCATCCGGCCCGAGGACCTCGACGCCGGCGCGATGGAAACCGTGTTCCCCTGGCGCGAGTCCGACGGATTCGGCGAGACCGAGGAATCACGCCACAAGCTCATCGAAGGCCTGCGGTACGTGAGCAACCCGGTCATGCTGATCCGCCTGCGTCCCGAGGACGCGGCGAAGGCCATCAAGCGCAAGGGCCAGGAGAGCTTCAACTACGGCGATTACTTCGCCTACACCAAGGTCTGCAGCCACCTCGGATGCCCGACCTCGCTCTACGAGCAGCGGACCAACCGCATTCTCTGCCCGTGCCACCAATCGCAGTTCGACGCGCTCGAGTACGCCAAGCCGGTCTTCGGTCCGGCGGCACGCGCACTGGCGCAGCTGCCGATCACGGTGAACAATCAGGGATACATGGTTGCAGCCGGCGACTTCATCGAACCCGTGGGACCTGCATTCTGGGAGCGTAGATCATGACCTTCTCCGATCGACTGGCAACGCAGGCCGAGGAAGTCGACTCGCGCTATCACCTCGCACCCGGGCTGCGCCGCCAGATCAACAAGGTGTTCCCCACCCACTGGTCGTTCCTGCTCGGTGAGATCGCGCTCTACAGCTTCGTGATCCTGCTGATCTCGGGCGTGTACCTGACCCTCTTCTTCGATCCGTCGATGCAGGAGGTCGTGTACGACGGCGCCTACCAGCCGCTCAACGGCGTGATGATGACCAGAGCGTTCGAGACCACCCTGAACATCTCGTTCGAGGTGCGCGGCGGTCTGTTCGTCCGCCAGATCCACCACTGGGCGGCGCTGCTGTTCGCGGCATCGATCATCGTGCACATGGCCCGCATCTTCTTCACCGGCGCGTTCCGCCGCCCGCGTGAGGCCAACTGGATCATCGGCTGCTTCCTGCTGGTGCTGGCGATGTTCGAGGGCTTCTTCGGATACTCGCTGCCCGACGATCTGCTCTCCGGTACCGGCGTTCGCGCCGCCATGAGCGGCATCGTGCTCGGTATCCCGCTGGTGGGTACCTGGGTTCACTGGGCCCTGTTCGGTGGGCAGTTCCCGGGCGACATCATCATCCCGCGCCTGTACGTGCTGCACATCCTGCTGTTCCCCGGCATCATCCTGGCGTTGATCGGCGCGCACCTCGCGCTGGTCTGGTACCAGAAGCACACCCAGTTCCCCGGCCCCGGCCGCACTGAGAAGAACGTGGTCGGCGTCCGTATTCTGCCGGTCTTCGCGGTCAAGTCCGGCGCGTTCTTCGCCATCACCACCGGTGTGCTGGCGATCATGGCGGGCATCTTCCAGATCAACCCGGTGTGGGTGCTCGGTCCGTACAACCCGGCACACGTGTCGGCCGGTTCCCAGCCCGACATCTACATGATGTGGACCGACGGCCTGGCCCGACTGATGCCGGCGTGGGAGCTCTACCTGGGCAACTACACCATCCCGGCGATCTTCTGGGTGGTCGTGGTCATCACTGTCATGTTCGCCGTGATGTTTGCCTACCCGTGGATCGAGAAGCGTCTCACCGACGACGATGCGCACCACAACCTGTTGCAGCGTCCGCGTGACACCCCGGTCCGTACCGCGATCGGCGCGATGGCTCTGTCGTTCTACATCATCCTCACGTTGAGCTGTATGAACGACATCATCGCGCTCAAGTTCCACATCTCGCTGAACGCGACGACCTGGATGGGTCGCATCGGTCTGATCATCGTGCCGCCGATCGCCTACTTCGTCGCCTATCGGTGGGCGCTCGCGCTGCAGCGCAGTGACCGGGCGGTCCTCGAGCACGGCATCGAGACGGGCATCATCAAGCGCCTGCCGCAGGGTGAGTACATCGAGATCCATCAGCCGCTCGGCCCGGTGGACTCCCATGGTCACCCGATCCCGCTCCCCTACGAGGGTGCCGCGGTCCCGAAGCGGATGAACAAGCTCGGTTCCGCCGGCTCTCCGGGTACCGGATCGATCCTGGTCGCCGACCCGCCGGAGCAGCAGATCCGCAACGTCGAACGCGATCACGAGCAGGAGCTCGAGGAGCAGAAGGCATTGCGCGAACTCCAGGCCAAGGGCGGCAATCCCTTCGACTGATAGTCGGCCCGGCTGATAGCAACGCAGTCACGAACAACACCGCGGGGTGATCACCACGATCACCCCGCGGTGTTGTTCGTCGTCCCGCTACGTTGGTCCCATGAGCCTGCGTCGTCGCCCCCGAGCCCGGAAAGTCCTCGATCTGGCCGGGCTCCGGCCGATCACCGCGGGCATCGGCACCCTCGACGCCGAACTCTTCGAGACGATCGCGCGGTCACCGAGCCCACTGCTGGATCGCACCATGCCGGTACTGACCCGAGCCGCGGACCATTCAGTGCTGTGGCTGGCCATAGCCGGCGCAATGGCGGCCACCGGCAACCGGACCGCCGAACGCGCCGCGGCGCGCGGAGTGGCGACAGTCGGCGTCACCAGTCTGTTCACCAACCAGGTGGCCAAACGCCTGCGGCGTCGTCCCCGCCCGATCGTCGCCTCGGTACCACTGGCACGTCGAAGCGCACACCTACCGACGTCGAACTCGTTTCCCTCCGGCCATTCGGCCAGCGCCGCGGCGTTCGCGACCGCTGTCGCATTGGAGAGTCCGCCGATGGGTCTGGCGCTCGGCGCGCTGGCCGGGCTGGTCGGCCTGTCCAGGGTGGCGACCGGCGCCCACTACCCCGGCGATGTGGTGATCGGTCTCGGAATCGGCGCAGCCATCGCGGTGATCGGCGGACGTCTCGTTCCGCCGATCCAATCACCAACCACGCTGCAACTACCCGCTCCGTTGCGCATGGAGCCCACTCCCCGACCTGACGGCCGAGGTGTCGTCGTGGTCGCCAACCCGAACTCCGGTTCGGGAACCGGCGCCCGGGTTCTCCCACAGATCCGACGAGATCTACCGGGGGCGACGATCATCGAGGTCGACGGGTCCGACGACATGGCCGAGGTGCTCCGCGAAGCGGCCTCGCGCGCCGATGTGCTCGCGATTGCCGGCGGCGACGGTACAGTCGCCACCGCGGCCGCGGCGGCCATCGACGCCGACACCCCGCTCGCAGTGTTCCCGGCCGGCACGTTCAACCACTTCGCACGTGACATCGGTTGCGCCACAACAGCAGACACCATCCGGGCGATCACGACGGGTTCGGTGACCCGCGTCGACGTCGCCTACCTCAACGATGACCGCGTGATCATCAACACCGCGAGCATCGGCGCCTACCCGCACTTCGTACACACCCGGGAGCGGTTGCAGCACCGGATCAGCAAGCCGCTGGCAGGCGCGTACGCCATGCTGCACACCTTTCTGCGCGATCCGTCGGTGCGCATCACCATCGACGGCAAGCAAGTGCGAACGTCGCTGTTCCTGGTCGGCAATTCGCGCTACTACCCGTCGGGCTTTGCTCCCTCGCGGCGGCTGCGCCTCGACGACGGACTGCTCGACGTCCGCATCCTCGAGAGTGGTTCACGGTTCGGGGCACTTCGGCTGATGGGATCTCTGGCGTTCGGTCGCCTTGAACGTTCCCGGCTTTATCACGAGGCGCATGTGCCCGAGTTCTCGTTCACGACGATCGACGCCCCGACGATGCTCGCCCACGACGGCGAGATCGGTGAATCGTTGGAGTCGGCGAAATTTCGTGCGGCCTATCGCGCCCTGCAGGTCTTCAGCACTCAGGTCTGACCGGAATTCACCACACGTCGCCACTGCGCCAGTCGCAGGCCATCGGTGCGTCGAGATCGAGTCCGCTGCCGTACACCAGGACGTTGCCACGCTCGTCCCCGGTGCTGCGGCGACCGTCGGGTGCCAGTACCGCCAGCGGCCCACGCCACGGCACCCAACCATGCGACAGATATAAGGCTCGTCCGTCATCGGAGGCACCGAGGGCGCCTAAGTCGTACGCGCGCTCGATGATTCGTTCCATTCGCGACATGACCTCACCGCCGATCCCCCGACGTCGCCACGCAGAATCCACGGCGACCGCCTCCACGTAACCGCATCGTTTCGGTGCATCAGCGATGAGCATCTGCCGCGCCACCACCGACGCGTGCCCGACCACCCGCCCGGGTTCACCGGTATCGCTGACGATCGCGTGCACCCCGCCGAGCGCATGGTCGAAGTCGTCGTCGTCGAAATCCCCGTCGAAGGCCGAGTCCATCAATGAGCGGATCGCATGACGCTCGGTGTCGGTGAGCTCCCACGTATGCAACAACCGCACCCGGATGCCGGGTGCGGTTGTCGTGTGATCTGGAGATGGTGTGATCAGTGCTTCTCCGGGCCTACGTGGTACTCGAAGACCAGTCCGGCAGCGCCGCCGATGAGGCATACCGCCATGAAGATGCAGAGCCACAGGTTGCCGCTCGCGAAGCCGACGGCGAAGATCGCGGCGAAGGCGGCGATCACGATAGGCCACCAGGAGCCGGGGCTGAAGAAGCCCAGTTCACCTGCGCCGTCCTCGATCTCGGCGTCTTCGTAATCCTCGGGCCGGATCTCCACGCGACGGGCGACGAACCGGAAGTAGGTTCCGGCGATCAGGGTCAGCCCACCGGAGAAGAACATGCCGGTCACACCGACCCACTCCACACCGTTGCTGGTGAAGGCGGTGAACAGCGTGTAGATGATGGCCGCGAGGAAGAAGAACGCGGTCAGCAGTTCGAACAGCCGTGCTTCGATTTTCATCCGTTTGCTCCCACTGTGCAGCCGGCGAGCGAGGTGTTGTTGGCGTCGCCGAGATCCTTGGGGGTGTCACCCTTGGTCGAGCGACGGGTGTCGAACGGCACGGTCACCACCGAGTACGGCACCTGGCAGACTGCCTTGAGCGCATCGGCGTTGGTGGCCTGCGGGTTGGTGTCGCGGTACTTGATGTAGGCGTCGAAGGTCGCCGGGCTCACTGCTCGGACCTCGAAGTTCATCATCGAGTGGTAGGTGCCGCACATCTCGGCGCAGCGCCCGACGAACGCACCTTCGCGATCGATCTTCTCGACCTGGAAGCGGCTGTCGCTGTGGTTCTGCTTCGGGAAGGGCAGGACGTCGCGCTTGAAGAGGAACTCCGGCACCCAGAACGAGTGGATGACGTCGGCCGAGGCGATGTCGAACTCGACGCGCTTTCCGGTGGGCAGCAGCAGGATCGGGATTTCCGTCGATGATCCGACGGTCTCGATCTTGTTGAACTTCAGGTAGTCGCGCACGTCGTCGTTGCGGCCGCCGGCCGGGCCGGGCAGTTCCTCACCGGTGTGCGAGGAGACCTCGCTGACACGCAGATCGAACGGGCTGCCGTTGCGCTCGAAGCCGTTGTAGGTACTGCCGTTGTCGAAGGTCACGTCGCGGTAGCCGAACTTCCAGTTCCACTGGAAGGCGGTCACATCCACGACGACCTTCGGGTCGTCGGTCTTGTTCTCCACGTCGGTCTGCACGATGACCGTGAAGTAGAACAGAACGGCGATGATGATGAACGGAACCGCGGTGTAGGTCAGCTCGAGCGGCACGTTGTATGCGGTCTGCCGAGGGAACTCGTCTTTGCCCGGCTTGTGACGGTGGAAGGTGATCGTCCAGAAAATCAGCCCCCACACCAGCACGCCCATGATGAGTGCCGCGATGACCGACCAGCTCCACAGGTCGCCCATCTTCTTGGCCTCTGGCGTCACGCCGGCCGGCCATCCGAAACGCATCACCTCGCGGGCGTCACAGCCCGACAACATCAGCGCACCGAGACCCAGCGCAACCGCACTCACAGCCGTCTTGACGCGCCGCGATGCGGTCCCGAGGCGTCGCGCCGGGTGGCGTTCACCGTGTGTCAATTTCACGCCTTCCTGCTTGCTCGGCGACGGCCTGGCCGCTATCCGAGTCGCATCCCACCTGACCTGCACGGACACCTCGGTTGTCGGGTCCATCCGCGCCTTGCCCCCAGCAGGGGCCTCGCGGGCGTCGACCGGCAGCCTTTGCGCCATGTACTACGCAGCGTAGACCAAGTCTCGGGAACTTTTTCGGTTGGGGTGCCATCGCGAGTCGCCCGGCTCCGCGCACGGCGTCGACGTGCCGATACGGCATACTCATGCACGGTTGCGACCATCGTCGTCGAGACCAATCGATCCCCGACGCGAAAGAGGATTCCTGGTGTGTGGCTTACTCGGTCTGCTGACCTCCGACGGCACGGCGGCCGACGCCGTCGACCTGGTGGCGACCGCCTCACACTGCATGCGCCATCGCGGGCCGGACGAGCCGGGAACATGGCACGACGCCGATCTGGTTCTGGGCTTCAACCGGCTCTCGATCATCGACATCGACAGCTCGCATCAACCGCTGCGCTGGGGCCCGCCGGACAACCCCGATCGCTATGCGCTGGTCTTCAACGGCGAGATCTACAACTACCTCGAGATCCGCGCGGAACTCGTCTCCGACGAGCAGGCGCAGTTCCGCACCGAAGGTGACGGCGAGGCCATCGTCGCGGCGTTTCACTACTGGGGACCCGACGCGGTACGGCGGTTGCGCGGCATGTTCGCCTTCGCCATCTGGGATACCGAGAACCGCAGCCTGTTCATCGCGCGGGATCCGTTCGGAATCAAACCGCTCTTCATCTCCACCGGGCCCCGCGGCACCGCGTTCGGCAGCGAGAAGAAGAGCCTTCTGGAGTTGCTCCCCCGTCTCGAGCTGCCCGCAGATCTCGATCCCCGCGCCATCGAGCACTACACCGTGTTGCAGTACGTGCCCGAGCCCGAGACCCTGCATGCGTCGATCCGGCGTCTGGAATCGGGCTGCCACGCGACGATCCGGCCCGGCAAGGCACCACAGGTGGAGCGGTATTTCACCCCGCAGTTCGCGGTGCGGCCGTTCACCGACGCCACCCGGCAGGCGCGCTACGACGAAATCGCCGATGTGTTGAGCGACTCGGTGGCCAAACACATGCGCGCCGATGTCACCGTCGGCTCGTTCCTGTCCGGCGGTATCGATTCCACCGCGATCGCGGCGCTGGCCATCCGGCACAACCCCGACCTGATCACCTTCACCACCGGTTTCGAGCGGGAGGGCTACTCGGAGGTCGACGTGGCCGCCGAATCCGCCGAGGCCATCGGCGCGCGCCACATCGTCAAGGTGGTCAGCGAGAGCGAGTTCATCGACGCGATCCCCAACATCGTCTGGTACCTCGACGATCCGGTGGCCGATCCCGCGCTCGTGCCGCTCTACTTCGTAGCCGCCGAGGCACGCAAGCACGTCAAGGTGGTGCTGTCCGGGGAAGGCGCCGACGAGTTGTTCGGCGGGTACACCATCTACAAGGAACCGCTGTCGCTCAAGGGATTCGACCGTCTTCCCGGCACGCTGCGCCGCCTCGCGGGCAGCCTGTCGGATCGGATTCCGGAGGGCACCCGCGGCAAGAGCCTGCTGCATCGTGGTTCCCTGACGCTCGAGGAGCGCTACTACGGCAACGCCCGCAGCTTCGACGACGCCCGGCTGCGCGCCGTGCTTCGCGACTACCACCCGGAGTGGACCCACACCGATGTCACCGCGCCGATCTACGCGGTCAGCGAGGGCTGGGATCCGGTCGCGCGTATGCAACACGTCGACCTGTTCACCTGGCTGCGGGGCGACATCCTGGTCAAGGCCGACAAGATGACCATGGCCAACTCACTCGAGCTGCGGGTGCCGTTCCTCGACCCAGAGGTGTTCGCCGTCGCCGAGCGTCTGCCCTACGACGAGAAGATCTCGCACGGCACCACCAAATACGCACTTCGCAAGGCGCTCGAGCAGATCGTGCCGCCGCACGTGTTGCACCGCAAGAAGCTCGGCTTCCCGGTGCCGATCCGTCACTGGCTCGCCGGATCTCAGCTGTATGACTGGGCGCACCAGACCATCAGTCATTCGCAGACCGACGAGATCTTCGACAAGCAGGTCGTGTTGGCGATGCTCGAAGAGCACCGCACCGGTGCCGTCGACAACAGCCGCCGCCTGTGGACGATCCTGGTGTTCATGGTGTGGCACGCCATTTTCGTGGAGAAGACGATCGTGCCCGACATCACCGATCACACCTATCCGGTGCGCCTGTAACTCGGCGCACCCATAGCTAGAAGATGGCGCTGATCTCGGTGGCCGCGGCTTCTCCGTAGGCCCCGGCGATGCGGTCCATCGCCGAGTCGTGATCCCAGGTCCAGTCCTGGGTGGACACCGTCTCGAGCACGAGCACCGCCACCATCGAACCGAGTTGGGCGGCACGCTCGAAACCGAGCCCCTTGGACACTCCGGTCAGGAAGCCCGCACGGAAGGCGTCGCCGACACCGGTCGGATCGACCTTGGCGGTTTCCGGAACCACCTCGACGCGGATGGGCTCACCGTCTCCGGTGACGATCTCGACGCCGTTGCGACCCAGGGTCGTCACGCGGGTGCCGACCATTCCGGTGACCTGTTCCTCCGACAATCCGGCCTTCTGGCGCAGCAGTCCCCACTCGTATTCGTTGGTGAACAGGTAAGCGGCGCCGTCGACGAGGTTGCGCGCCTGCTCGCCGTCGAGGCGGGCCAGCTGCTGGGACGGATCTGCCGCGAATGGCACACCGAGAGAACGGCATTCGTTGGTGTGGCGGATCATCGCGTCGGGATCGTCGGCGCCGATCAACACCAGCTCGGGGGTCCCGATCTCGCCGATCACCTCGGCGATGGAGATATCGCGGGCCTCACTCATCGCACCCGGATAGAACGACGCCAGCTGCGACATCGCCTCGTCGGTGGTGCAGGTGAATCGTGCGGTGTGCAGACGCTCGGACACCCGCACCCGGCACTGCACGCCGTGGTCGGTGAGCCAGCGGCGGTAGTCGTCGAAGTCACGACCGACCGCCCCCACCAGGACCGGTGCGCCGCCGAGTTCGCCCATCGCATAGGAGATGTTCGCGCCGACCCCGCCGCGTCGGATCACCAGGTCGTCGACCAGAAAGCTCAGCGAGAGATTCTCCAACTGATCGGAGACGAACTGTTCGGCGAACTTACCGGGGAAGGTCATCAGATGATCGGTCGCGATGGACCCACACACAACAATTGTCACTGGCCGCTTAGCCCCTTATCCGGTTCGTGAAAGCAATCAACGGCTGCAACGCTACCCAGCGGTCAGATACGACACTGACCGCACCCCCGGTCCGGGGATGCGGTCAGTGCGATGAATCAGGTGAGATCAGTTGAACGAGTCGCCGCAGGCGCAGCTGCCCGTGGCGTTCGGGTTGTCGATGGTGAAACCCTGCTTCTCGATGGTGTCGACGAAGTCGATGGTGGCGCCCTGGACGTACGGCGCACTCATCCGGTCGACGGCAAGCTTCACGCCACCGAAGTCGGAGGTCACGTCGCCGTCGATGCTGCGATCGTCGAAGAACAGCTGGTAACGCAGACCCGCACAACCGCCGGGCTGAACGGCGATCCGCAGCGCGAGATCGTCGCGACCTTCCTGGTCGAGCAACGCCTTGGCCTTGCTTGCGGCGGCGTCGGTCAGAAGGACGCCGGTGGTGGTTGCGGCGCCGGATTCGTTCTGAACGGTCATCGATGCTCCTCGAGTACAGGGGGCGCAGGGTCGCTGGGATGGGGACGATAAGCCATACCTCTGCTGGTAACGGTACTCCTGCTCGGCCTATTCCCGCGTGAGCGCGTGGTCACGCCGCCCGGTCCCACGAGCGTGCGGCCTGCTCGGCCAGCAATCCCAGCTGGTTGTCGGCGTCGTTCATGGCGACCTCGACCGATCCGGCGATGTCGACGATGGCGTACGCCGCGGAGATGCCCGCCGCGGAGATCTCCGCCGGTTCCAGCGTGACCTGTCCGGCGAACACCACGGTCGGGATACCGGCCGCGCGCGCCTCACCGTTGAGCGCCGAGACCACCTTGCCGCGCAGTGTCTGCGAGTCGAACTTGCCCTCACCGGTGATCAGCAGGTCCGCGACCGCGACGTCCTCGGCCCGCCTCGTCGCCTCGGCGACCACGGTGGCACCGGAGATCCGACGGCCCCCGACCGCGAGCAGCGCCGCACCGAGGCCACCGGCCGCGCCGGCACCCGGTTCCACGCCGACATCACGCCCGGCGATCCCGTTGAGGACCGCGGCCCAATCGGTCATCGTTTTCTCCAGGCCGGCGACGGTGGCCGGGTCGGCACCCTTCTGCGGGCCGAACACCGTGGCGGCGCCCAGCTCGCCGAGCAGCGGGTTCTCCACGTCGGATGCCGCCACGACGTCGATGCCCGACAACCTACGCAGTGCTTCCTCGGGGCCGCCGAGAACCTCGATCATGCCGCGACCGCCATCTGTTGTCGACGATCCACCCAATCCGACGACGATGCCCGTCGCCCCGGCCTTCAGTGCCGCGTCGACGAGCAGTCCGACGCCCCGCGTGGTCGCCGCCACCGCGGTCACCGGGGAAGGCCGCCCACCGAGTTGGTGCAGACCGCAGGCCTGAGCGCATTCGATGTAGGCGATCGGGGTGTCGCCGCGATCATCGAGCAGCCACTGCGCGTCGATGCCCGCACCGAGCGGACCGAGGACCGGAGTGGTGATCAACGTTCCGAAACGACTGGCGAGGACGTCGACGAAGCCGGGTCCGCCGTCGGACTGCGGCGCGATGACGATTTCGTCGCCGGGCCGCCCGATGCTCCAACCGCGCGCTATCGCGCCGGCCGCCGCGACGGCGGAGAGTGTGTCGCCGAATGAGTCCGGCGCGATCAGCACCCGCATGAGTACCTCATCACCATGGCGTGAGTATAGGGAGGTCCGCGCACGTCGGCAGTGTGGATCACCTACCCTCGAAGACGTGAAGTTGCCATGGAAAAAGGACGACGACGCCGTGTCAACGGCGCTCACCGACACTGATGAGGACGTCTCGACCACCACCGCGTCGTCGTCGTCGGCCAAGGGCAGCGCCTATACCCCGGGCAAGGGCAAACCCACGCCGTCGCGACGTGAAGCAGAAGGGCGTCGTCGCGGGCCGGTGACTCCCCCGCCGACCAACCGGGCCGAGGCCCGCGCGCGAAAGAAGGAACTCAAGTCGTCGATGTCGCGCGAGGACAAGCGCAAGCTTTCCGACGAACGCCGTGCACTGCGCACCGAACAGCGCGACAAGATGATGGCCGGCGACGAGCGGTACCTGATGCCGCGCGACAAGGGACCGGTCAAGCGCTTCACCCGCGACATCGTCGACTCCCGCCGTAACTTCGCCGGCCTGTTCATGCCGTTCGCCATCGCGTTGATCGTGGTGATGTTCGTTCCCGCGTTCGCCGTCTACGCGAACCTGGTGCTGCTGGTCTTCGTACTGTTCATGGCCGTCGACGCGGTGATCCTCGGTCGGCTGGTGAATCGTCGGGTGCGAGAACGCTTCCCCGACGCCGAGCCGAACCAGACCGGCTTCCGGCTCGGTTGGTACGCCTTCACCCGCGCTATGCAGATGCGCATGATGCGCGCTCCCAAGCCGCAGGTCTCCCCCGGCGACGAGGTCTGACCTGGTGGGTACTCAGGGGCACCGCACCCTGGTGCTCGGTGGGGTTCGCTCGGGTAAGTCCGCACACGGCGAATCGCTGCTGGCCCACGCATCGGCGGTGCGCTACATCGCGACCGGGCCGACCACCTCCACCGACGCCGACTGGACCGCCAGGGTCCGCGCCCACCAGGATCGGCGCGACGCCCGCTACACCACCGTCGAGACCAACGATCTCGCCGCCGAGTTGCGGTCGGACATCGCGACATCCACGCTCGTCGACGATCTGGGCAACTGGCTGGCCGCCCGGCTCGACGCCCTCGACGCGTGGTCGCGGCCGGACCTCGACATCACGTCGGAGATCGACGAGTTATGTTCGGCCATCTCCGATTTCGACGGTGATCTGGTAATCATCAGCCCCGAGGTCGGAATGTCGGTGGTACCCCCGACGCCGGCCGGACGTCGATTCCAGGACGACCTCGGAACCCTCAACACCGCGGTTGCCGCAGCATGCGACCACGTCTACATCGCGGTGGCCGGCCGGGTTCTGGAACTACCGGCCACGTCGACAGCGCCCACCGTCGCATCGACAGCGCCCGCCACCGCGTCGGCAGCGCCCAACATCACACCCGCGACACCGGCGGTCCCGGAGTCCGCCGACGCCGAGGTCTTCCCACCGGTGACACCGCCGGACAGAGAGGTCGCCGAGCAAGCGCGCGAACGCCACCGGTCACTGACCAAGCCCGCCGGCTCGCTGGGCCGTCTGGAAGAGCTCGGCGTCTGGGTGGCGGCCTGCCAAGGCGCTTGTCCCCCACACCAATTCACCCAGCCCAGTGTCGTCGTCTTCGCCGGTGACCATGGTGTCGCCCAAGCCGGGGTGTCGGCCTTTCCGCCCGAGGTCACCGGCCAGATGGTCGCCAACTTCGCTGCCGGCGGCGCGGCGGTCAACGTGCTGGCCCGACGCTGCGGGGCCTCGGTGCGGGTGGTCGATATGTCGGTCGCCACCGACACCACGCCGGAGATCTCGACGTACAAGGTACGACGCGGCAGCGGTGACCTGCGCGTCACCGACGCCGTGACGATTTCCGAGGCCCGGGCCGCGATGGCCGCGGGTCGTGCCATCGTCGACGAGTTGGTCGACGGTGGCGCGGATCTGTTGATCGCCGGCGAGATGGGTATCGGAAACACCACGCCCGCAGCAATTCTCATCGGTACCGTAACCAGACGAGAGCCGGTCGAGGTGGTCGGTCGTGGCACCGGCATCGACGATGCGGGATGGATTCGCAAGACCGCGGCGATCCGCGACGGCATGTGGCGCGCCCGCAAGGTGATCGGCGACCCGTTGGCCATGCTGGCCGCGGTGGGCGGTGCGGATCTCATTGCCATGGTCGGATTCCTGGCGCAGGCCGCCGTCCGACGCACACCGGTCATTCTCGACGGCGTGGTCGTCACCTCGGCTGCACTGCTGGCCAACGAGTTGGCACCCGGCGCTGTGCAGTGGTGGGTGGCCGGACACCGATCAGCCGAGCCCGCGCACACTTTCGCGCTCGAGCACCTCGCCCTCGATCCGCTGCTGGAGTTCTCTATGCGGCTCGGCGAGGGTTCCGGCGCGCTCACCGCGCTGCCCATCGTGGCGGCCGGCGTCGACATCCTCACCGACATGGCCACGTTCGCCGAGGCCGGGGTCAGTGACCAGCCGGCGGACCTGGCGGCAGTCACATCCTGACATCCTTCAACGTCGACCTCGTGAACATCCGATGATCTCGCCGAGCACCGCAGCGCTGACCGCGTTGAGCTGGCTGACCGTATTCCCGGTCCGCACGCCCTCGGAGGCACCGGACCGCAATCTCGGCGGCGCGGTCATCGCGTCGGTCCCGGCCATCGGGGCGGCACTCGGAGCGCTGAGCGCGGCCATCGCCTTCGGACTCTCGTGGACCGCGTTGCCGCCGTTGATGATCGGCGGTCTGGTGATCGCCGTACTCGCCGCCGCGACCCGCGGCATGCACCTCGACGGCCTGTCCGACACCGCCGACGGCCTGGGTTGCTATGGCTCGCCCGAGCGCGTCGCCGAGGTGATGCGATCGGGTTCAGCCGGCCCGTTCGGGGTGGCCACACTGATCGTCGTGCTGGGCATCCAGTGGACCGGATTCACCGCGTTGACCGTCGAAGGTCGTTGGTACGAACTTGCTTTCGCCATCGCAGTCGGCCGCGTGGGTGCGGTCGTCGGATGCCGGCGCGGGCTGGGTTCGGCCACGCCGAGCGGCTTCGGTCCGCTGGTCGCCGGAACGCAGCGCACGTCGATCGGCGTCTGGGCGATGATCGCGGCCGTCATGGGCGTGCTCATCGTCGAGTCCCCGATCCGCGCGATCATCGTGGTCGCGGCGGTGGTCGCTGTCGCGTGGATGTTCACCGCGCACTGCGCCCGCCGGATGGGCGGGATCAACGGCGACGTACTGGGCGCGGTCATCGAGATCGGTGTCGCGATCGCCGTCGTCGGGCTTCTCGTCTGAGATCACGCTTGCCTGGATCACGCTGCTTGAATCACGCTGGGCACAAACCACGCCCGCGGAATGCCGGATCGTCGGCGCGCACTTGAACACGACATGACCATCGGCATCGCATTGTCCAACTTCGCCACGGCATCCACGACGACGAACGTCGTCGACCGCGCGGTCGAACTCGCCACCGAGGCCGCATCGGTCGGTATCGACACCGCCTGGATCGCACAGCTTTTCAGCTACGACGCGGTCACCCTGGCCGCCGTGGTGGGCCGCGAGGTGCCCGAGATCGGCGTCGGCACATCGGTGGTACCGATCCATCCGCGCCACCCGATTCACCTGGCCGCGGCAGCGAAAACAGCGGCAGCAGCAACCGGCGGCCGGTTCCAGCTCGGGGTCGGTCTCGGCGCGCCGGCGTTCACCCGACCGGTCTACGGCGTCGACCCCGGACCGACCATTCCGGCGCTGCGTGAACATCTGGGGGCGCTGCGCGGACTGCTCGACGGGGACGACGCGGCGTTCCAGGGCGAGATCGTGACGTCGGCACCACCCGGCCCCACCCGGGTTGCCGGGGCTGATGCTCGCATCCCGCTGCTGGTCGCGGCCATGGGCCAGGGTGCGCTGCGCGCAGCGGGCGAACTCGCCGATGGAACGTTGCCCTTCCTTGCGGGGCCACAAGCCCTGCGTGAGGTGATCGTGCCGACGATCACCGGCGCAGCACAGGCGGCCGGGCGTCCGACCCCGCGGGTGGTCGCCGCGGTCCCCGCAGTGGTCACCGAAGACGTCGAAAGGGCCCGCGCTGCAGCCTATTCCGCAGGTGAGTTCTACGACCGGATACCGTCGTACCAACGCATCATCCGGGCGTCCGGGCATGAGCGGGCGGGCGATCTGTTCCTCATCGGCGATGAGACCACCGTGACCGGCGGGCTCGACGACTACCTCGCCGCCGGTGCCACCGAGGTGATCATCACGCAGGCCGATCTGCTCGGCGATGAGGATCGGGCGCGTACCTGGTCCGCGGTGGGAGCGTGGGCCGCAGCGCGGACCGAAGCTGCTCGTTCAGCGACGGTATAGCTCGGTCATCCAGCCGTGCGTGTCGGCGAAGGTGCCGCGCTGGATGCCGGTGAGGGTGTCGCGCAGCGCCTGGGTGACCTCACCGGTGGTGCCGTTTCCGATCACGTAGTCGTCGGTCTCACTCTTGACCCGCCCGACCGGCGTGATGACCGCAGCCGTGCCGCACGCGAAGACCTCGGTGATGTCACCCGATGCGACACCCTTACGCAGCTCTTCGACGCTGATCTTGCGCTCTTCCACCGAGAAGCCGGCGTCGGTGGCCAACGCCAGCAACGAGTCTCGGGTGATGCCCGGGAGCAGCGACCCGGTCAGCTCGGGGGTCACCAAGCGGGCATCCGCGCCGGAGCCGAAGACGAAGAACAGGTTCATGCCGCCCATCTCCTCGATGAACCGACGCTCCACCGAGTCCAGCCACACCACCTGATCGCAGCCCTTCTCGGTGGCCTGGGCCTGGGCGAGGAAGGACGCTGCGTAGTTGCCACCGCACTTGGCGAAGCCGGTGCCACCGGGGGCGGCGCGCACGTACTCGGTGGACAGCCACACGCTGACCGGCTTGATGCCGCCCGCGAAGTAGGCGCCGGCCGGTGAGGCGATCACGGCGTACACGTAGGAGCGCGAGGGTGCGTTCACTCCGAGGCTTGCCTGCGAGGCGAACATGAACGGCCGCAGGTAGAGCGATTCCTCGCCACCGGCGGCCGGCACCCATTCGTTGTCGGCGTCGAGCAGTGCCTTGAGCGAGCCGATGAAATCCTCCACGGGCAGCGCGGGCATGGCCAGCCGTTCGCCCGAACGCTGCAGGCGCAGTCCGTTGGCTTCGGGGCGGAACGCCGACACCGAACCGTCGGCCTGCCGGTATGCCTTGAGCCCCTCGAACACTTCCTGGCCGTAGTGCAGAACCATCGCCGACGGGTCGAGCGCGATCGGACCGTAGGGCGTCACCTTGGCGTTGTGCCATCCGCGATCGATGTCGTAGTCGATGAGCACCATGTTGTCGGTGAAGTGCTTGCCGAATCCGGGTGCGGCCAGGATTTCTGCCCGGCGCGATTCCGAGACGGGATGCGGATGCTCGGTGCGGGTGAACTGCAAGGTCATGGCGCCCATCGTACCGCCGGGCCTTGCTACGGTTTTCGACCATGCACCGGATCTTCTCCACCAGCGTCGCCTCGGTCTATCCGCTCTACGTCGCCAAGGCCGAACGCAAGGGTCGTACCAGGGATGAGGTCGACGAGGTGATCCGCTGGCTCACCGGATTCGACGACGCACAGCTGGCCGCACACCTCGAACGTGAGACCACCTTCACCGACTTCTTCGACGACGCACAGATCAACCCGAACGCGTCACTGATCACCGGGTCGGTGTGCGGAGTGCGCGTCCAGGACGTCGACGATCCATTGATGCGCAAGATCCGCTACCTCGACAAGCTCATCGACGAACTGGCCAAAGGCCGGCCGATGGAGAAGATCCTCCGCAGCTGACCCGACGTCTCGTCGGGGCCGCTCAGACGTGGGATTCGACGAACGGCGGGATGACCACCTCGCACGCCAGGTCACGTCCGCGGACGTCGACGACGACCTCGTCGCCTTTCTTGACGCCCGACGAGGTGTCGATCAGCGCGAGCGCGATGCCCTGCTTCAACGTCGGTGAGAACGTGCCAGAGGTGCAGATACCGATCTGCTCGCCGCCGGCGCTCGCCCGCACCGCGCAGTCGCCGCGCGGGACGCCTCGGCCGGTCGCCTTGAGTCCGTAGAGCCGTCGAACGGGTCCGTTCTCCTTCTCCGCCACCAGCGCGTCATGTCCGAAGAACTCCGGCTTCCTCCAGCCGACCGCCCAGCTCGAGCGTGCCTGCACCGGAGTGATCTCGGGGCTCAGCTCATGGCCGTGCAGCGCGTAGCCCATCTCGGTGCGCAGGGTGTCGCGGGCACCGAGCCCGGCGGGCTGTCCGCCGCACGCCTGCACCTGCGCAAGCAGTGCGTCGAACACCGGGCCGGCATCGTCCCAGCGCGGCAGGATCTCGTAACCGCGCTCGCCGGTGTATCCGGTGCGGCAGACCCGGACCGGGAAAGTGCCGGCGTCCGTTGCCAATTCGGCGTCGGCGAAGGCCATGTACTCCATGTCGTTGGGCAGGCCGAGGTTCTCGAGCACCTCCGGTGCGCGCGGACCCTGCACGGCGAACACCGCGTAGTCGCGATGCTGATCGGTGATCACGATGTCCTCGGGCGCCACGGCCGACAGCGCGGCGACCACCGAGGCCGTGTTCGCGGCGTTGGGAACCAGGAAGACCTCGTCGTCACTGACCAGGTAGGTGATCAGGTCGTCGATCACGCCGCCGGATTCGTTGCAGCACAACGTGTACTGCGCCTTGCCGGGACCGATCTTGCCCAGGTCGTTGGTGAGGGTGCGATTGATGAACTCCGCCGCACCGGGGCCGGCCACCAGGGCCTTACCCAGATGGCTGACGTCGAAGATGCCGACCGCGTCGCGGACCGCGGTGTGCTCAGCGACGGTGCCGGCGTACGAGACCGGCATGTCCCATCCGCCGAACGCGGCGAAACTCGCCCCCAGCTTCTTGTGACGATCGGCGATCGGGCCGTCCAGGAGTTCACTCATGGCGCATACGGTACTCATTGCAGTTCAGTGAAGGTGCCGGGGAGCGCTCACGGCGCAACCCCGTACCCCTGAACACCCGGGTCCGATCCGATCCGGGTCGTATATAGCGTGACCCCGTCGGCCTCATTGCCGCCGACCGTGGTGACCTCATCGCCGTTCACCGCGACCACCAGATTGGTGTGTTGCCGGTAGTGACTCGGAACGTCGTAGAGCACCACATCGCCGGGCACCGGGCGGTGGGTCGCGGCCCGCCAGCGGCCCGAATCATGAAAGTACTCGGTCAACGTCGCCACGCCCGGGATGCGCCAGGAGCCGGAGTTCGGATTACTCAGCGGGACACCCGCTTTGCGCATCACGGAGCTGACGAAGTCGGCGCACCACGGTTCCTCGACGCCCTCGGAATAAGTGGTCCCCGGCGCGTTGCGGTCGTATTCGACGCGGGCGGCCTCGACGATGCGCGCCCGCTCCGGCGGCAACGACGTGGAGTCGACTGCCGGAAACTCCGGCCGATCCTTCGGTGAGATCACCTCGGCGACCCGACGCGCGACGGTGTCGTCGTCGCCGGACGACCGCAGGACGGCCACCGCGATCACAGCGCAGACAACCACCACGGCCGCAACCGCAGTCGCCATCAGAATTCGACCCTTACCCCTCACCCCGTGCACCGACACACAGTAGCGAGCAAGCTGCCAAACCGAGCAGCACAGTCGGCCACTCGAACGACGGCCGCTGTGGCAGAGTTGACCGGGTGAGCAAGAGCGATGCGAGCAACACCGTCGACCGAACCCGTGGACCCCAACTAGAACTGGCAACCTCGATCGGCAAGGACGATTCCGTCCTGGTCATCGGACTTGTCGGCGCCGGCGAGGATTCCGGCCCGGATACCGAACCCACCCTGGTCATCGGTGATGGCCTCCTCGACGACGCGACCGCCTCGGAGATCAGCGCCGCGCTGTCCCGGCTCGGCGCGTCCGGTTCCCACGGCGAGACCACCCGAATCGCCGCACCCGCGTCGTTGCCGGTGGACGTCGTGGTGGCCGTCGGCCTCGGCGGCCAAGCCGATCTCGACAACCCGGAGAAGATTCGTCAGGCCGCGGGCATCGCCGCCCGCGAACTCGAGGGTCACCCCGCTGCCGCCACCACTCTGGCCGGACTCGACCTCGCGGCCGTCGCCGAGGGATTCTTCCTCGGCGCCTATCGCTTCGACGCCTTCCGTTCGGCGAAGACGGCTCCGAAAAAGGCTCTGCCGTCGGCGATCTCGCTGATCGTCGACGCCAAGACCAAAGAGGCCAAGGCCACCCTGGACCACGCGATCGCCGTCGCTGATGCGGTCGCAGTCGCCCGCGACTTCGTCAACACCCCGCCGAGCCACCTCTATCCGGAGGAGTTCGCCGACCGTGCGCGCACACTGGGTAGCAAAGCCGGACTCAAGGTCGAGATCCTCGACGACGCGACCCTGGAGAAAGAGGGTTACGGCGGCATCGTCGGCGTGGGCAAGGGCAGCTCACGCCTCCCCCGGCTCGTTCGACTCACCCACTCGGGCAAGAAGAACAGCCCGACGATCGCGCTCGTCGGCAAAGGCGTCACATTCGACACCGGCGGCATCTCCATCAAGCCCGCGGCCAACATGGATCAGATGACGTCCGACATGGGAGGCGCCGCCGCGGTCATCGCAACCGTCATCGCCGCGGCCAACCTCGACGTCCCGGCCACCGTCATCGCCACCGTTCCGATGGCCGAGAACATGCCGTCGAGTACCGCGCAGCGTCCCGGCGATGTCCTCACCCAGTACGGCGGCACCACCGTCGAGGTGCTCAACACCGACGCCGAGGGCCGGCTCATCCTCGCCGACGCGATCGTCCGGGCGTGCGAGGACCAACCCGACTACCTGATCGACACGGCCACCCTGACCGGCGCGCAGATGGTCGCGCTGGGCACCCGGACCCCGGGCGTGATGGGCACCGACGAGTTCCGTGACCGGGTGGCCACGATCTCGGCCGAGGTCGGCGAGAACGCTTGGGCCATGCCCCTTCCGGCCGAGCTCCGCTCGGACCTGAAGTCGCGGGTGGCCGATCTGGCCAACGTCACCAATCACCGTTGGGGCGGCATGCTCTCGGCCGGGCTGTACCTCAAGGAGTTCGTCGCCGACGGCGTCGCGTGGGCCCACATCGACATCGCCGGCCCGGCTTTCAACACCGGCGGCCCCTGGGGCTACACGCCCAAGGGCGGTACCGGCGTGCCCGTGCGCACGATGGTCCGGGTGATCGAGGACATCTCCGAGAACGGCTGATATCACCGGCGCCACATCATTGCTGCCACATCGCGTCTTCGGCACGCGCGCCGGGTAGGGTGATTGACGAGCGTGGGCGGCCCACCCGCTACCCACCTGTGTTCTACGGCGCACACACCGTGGAGCACGACCCCGCGACCACATCTCAAATACAGGAGTCAACAGCGATGGCCTTCTCCGTCCAGATGCCCGCCCTGGGTGAAAGCGTCACCGAAGGGACAGTCACCCGGTGGCTGAAGGAGGAGGGCGACACCGTCGAGGCCGACGAGCCCTTGCTCGAGGTCTCCACGGACAAGGTCGACACCGAGATCCCCGCACCCGCCTCCGGCGTGCTGACGAAGATCATTGCCAAGGAAGACGACGTCGTCGAGGTCGGTGGTGAACTCGCGCTGATCGGGGATGCCGATGAGGCAGCCTCAAGCTCTGACGATTCCGATTCCGGCGCTTCCGAACCGGTCGCCGAGACCCCTGCCGAGACCGAACCCGACGCGCCGTCGACCGACACCGAGGAGCCGGCTCCGAAGCCCGCCGCGGGCACCGGTGGTGGCTCCGCCGAGGGCACCGACGTGACGATGCCGGCGCTCGGCGAATCCGTCACCGAGGGCACCGTGACCAACTGGCTCAAGTCGGTCGGCGACGAGGTCGCCGTCGATGAGCCGCTGCTCGAGGTCTCCACCGACAAGGTCGACACCGAGATCCCCTCCCCCGTCGCGGGCACCCTGCTCGAGATCTTCGCCCAGGAAGACGACGTGGTGGAGGTCGGTGGTCGGCTCGCGGTGATCGGCGATGCATCAGCCGCGCCGTCGAAGTCCGAACCGACCCCGGAACCCGAGCCTGCACCCGAGCCCGGGCCCGAGGCGAAGAAGCCCGAACCTGAGCCAGAGCCCGAGCCGGAACCTGCGAAAACCGAGTCCGCCACGGTTTCGTCGTCGGAGCCCACCACTCTCGAGTCGACTCCTTACGTCACTCCGCTGGTGCGAAAGCTGGCTGCGGACAACAACATCGACCTGAACTCGGTGAAGGGCACCGGAGTGGGCGGCCGCATCCGCAAGCAGGATGTGCTCGCCGCCGCCGAGGCTGCGAAGGCACCTGCTGCACCCGAGCCGTCGGCGCCGGCCGCGTCCGCACCGGCCGCTTCCGCTGCGGCACCTGCAGCCGCGTCGTCGGCGCCCGAGGTCCGACCGGAGCTGGCCGAGCTGCGCGGTACCACGCAGAAGATCAACCGGATTCGCCAGATCACGGCCAAGAAGACGCGCGAATCGCTGCAGACCAGCGCGCAGCTGACGCAGGTGTTCGAGGTCGACATGACCAAGATCGTCACCCTGCGCAAGGCCGCGAAGGAACAGTTCAAGGCGTCCGAGGGCGTGAACCTGACCTTCCTGCCGTTCATCGCGAAGGCCGTCGTCGAGGCGCTCAAGCTGCATCCGAACGTCAACGCATCGATCGATGAGGACAAGAAAGAGATCACCTACTACGACAAGGTGAATCTCGGTATCGCGGTGGACACCGAACAGGGGCTGCTCTCGCCGGTCATCCACAACGCCGACGACCTGTCGATTGCCGGTTTGGCACGCGCCATCGCCGACATCGCTGCGCGGGCACGTAAGGGTCCCGGCGGGCTCAAGCCCGACGAGTTGGCCGGTGGCACGTTCACCATCACCAACATCGGCAGCCAGGGCGCACTGTTCGACACCCCGATCCTGGTACCGCCGCAGGCCGCCATGCTCGGCACCGGAGCCATCGTCAAGCGTCCGGTGGTCATCACCGGCGACGACGGTTCGGAATCCATTGCGGTGCGGTCGATGTCGTTCCTGCCGCTGACCTATGATCACCGGCTGATCGACGGCGCTGACGCCGGTCGTTTCCTGACGACCATCAAGAAGCGCCTCGAGCAGGCCGAGTTCGCCGCGGATCTGGGTCTGTAACTCACACCAGATGCGGGTAGCTATCGCGGGTTCGCAAGGGTTGATCGGTTCGGCCCTGGCCGATTCGCTGCGTGCCGACGGTCACTCGGTGGTCCGTCTGGTTCGCCGCGAGGCGCTCGACGACGACGAGTTCAGCTGGGACCCCGAGACATTCGGGGTCCCGGCCGAAGCGCTGCACGGCGTCGACGCCCTCGTCAGCCTCGGTGGAGTCGGTGTCGGTAATCAGCGATGGACCGGCCGGTTCAAGCAAGAGCTTCGTGATTCTCGGATCACACCGACCCATGTGCTGGCCGAGGCCGCCCGCGACCATCGGGTGCCGGCCTTCCTCAGCGCCAGCGCAACCGGGTATTACGGCAACACCGGATCGCATGCCGCTGTCGAAACCGACGGTCCCGGTGAGGGTTTCCTGGCCGACCTCGTCGTCGACTGGGAGGCCGCGGCGACTGGGCCCTCGGCCGACACCCGCGTCGTGTTGCTGCGTACCGCACCGGTGCTCTCACCCAAGGGCGGATTGCTGGCCAAGCTGCGGCCGATCTTCAAGCTCGGCCTCGGTGGTGCGATCGGTGATGGGCGGCAGTACTTTTCGTGGATCACCCTGGTCGACGAGGTACGTGCCATCGCCTTCCTGCTGGGGTCGGCGGTCAGCGGACCG
This sequence comes from Actinomycetes bacterium, assembly GCA_023461275.1. Classification (GTDB taxonomy): domain Bacteria; phylum Actinomycetota; class Actinomycetes; order Mycobacteriales; family Mycobacteriaceae; genus Gordonia. Next base: position 89,938 of record JAEYMI010000081.1, read on the forward strand.
GTAAATCTGGTGTCGCCCGGTGCGGTGCCGTTCGGCGAGTTCGTATCGGCATTCGGCCACGCCGTGCATCGGCCGACGTTGTTCAAGGTTCCCGCAGTCGTGGCCAAGACGGCCGGCGGTGAGATGGCCGAGGAAATGATTCTGTTCAGTCAGCGCGTTACACCTGCTGTGTTGACCGACAACGATTTCACCTTCACCCATCCCGACGTCGAATCCGCTCTGGAGTACGCGAATGCGTGACGGCAGCGTACGAGCCAGTTCCGCGCCGATCGAGGTCCGCGAACTCGGCGTCGTCGACTACCGCGACGCCTACGAACTGCAGCATCGCCTGGCCACCGAGCGTGCCGCCGGCACCCTCGACCACGATGTGATGCTGCTGCTGGAGCACCCGTCGACCTACACCGCGGGAAAGCGCACCGAGGACGCCGACCGGCCGACGAACGGCGCACCGGTCATCGATGTCGACCGTGGTGGGCGGATCACGTGGCATGGCCCCGGCCAGCTCGTGGGGTATCCGATCGTCAAGCTCGCCGAGCCGCTCGACGTCGTCGAATATGTTCGCCGCATCGAAGAGGCACTCATCGCGGTTTGCGCCGGTTTCGGTGTCCGCACCGACCGCGTCGACGGGCGGTCCGGCGTGTGGGTGGTCGACGACGCCGATTCCCCGTCCGGACAACGCAAGCTCGGGCAGATCGGCATCCGGGTGTCACGCGGTGTGGCGTTGCACGGTTTCGCACTCAACGTCGATCCCGACATGGCGGCCTTCTCCGCGATCGTCCCGTGCGGCATCGCCGACGCCGGCGTCACATCGCTGAGCCTCGAAAGTGCTGCACCGCTGACGGTTTCCGACGTGGTGCAACCGATCGTCGATGCGGTCACCGCCGCACTCGATCACGTCCAGGCATCCCCGGTGACCTCGGGCGGCGTAGGATCGACCCGATGACCGCGCAGCCAGACACCACCGCACCCGACCCGGCCGGACGCAAGCTGCTCCGCCTCGAGGTGCGCAACGCGCAGACCCCGATCGAGCGCAAGCCGAAGTGGATCAAGACCCGCGCGACGATGGGCCCGGAGTTCACCGAACTCAAGGGCCTGGTGAAGCGCGAGGGCCTGCACACGGTGTGCGAGGAAGCCGGCTGCCCCAACATCTACGAATGCTGGGAAGACCGTGAGGCCACCTTCCTCATCGGCGGCGAACAGTGCACCCGACGCTGCGACTTCTGCCAGATCGACACCGGTAAACCGGCCGAACTCGACCGCGACGAGCCTCGACGCGTCGCCGAGAGCGTGCAGGCGATGGGTCTTCGCTATTCGACGATCACCGGCGTCGCCCGCGACGACCTGCCCGACGAGGGCGCCTGGCTCTACGCCGAAACCGTGCGCGCCATCCACCGCCTCAATCCGGGCACCGGTGTGGAGAATCTCATCCCCGACTTCCACGCCAAGCCCGACCTGCTCAACGAGGTGTTCGACGCCCGACCGGAGGTCCTCGCGCACAACCTGGAGACAGTGCCGCGCATCTTCAAACGCATCCGGCCGGCGTTCCGGTACGAGCGGTCACTCGACGTACTGACCCAGGCGCGCGACTTCGGGCTGGTCACCAAGTCGAACTTGATCCTCGGCATGGGCGAGACGCCCGACGAGGTGCGCGAGTCCCTGGCCGATCTCCACGACGCGGGTTGCGACATCGTCACCATCACCCAGTACCTGCGCCCTTCTCCGCGGCATCACCCGGTCGAGCGGTGGGTGAAGCCCGAGGAGTTCGTCGAGCATTCCGACTACGCCAAGGAGCTCGGATTCGCCGGTGTGATGGCCGGGCCGCTGGTGCGCTCGTCGTACCGTGCCGGCCGCCTGTACGCGCAGGCAATGGCCCATCATGGACGCGAGTTGTCTCCGGCGATGATGCATCTGGCCCAGGAAGGCTCGGCCAGCCAGGAGGCGTCGAGCCTGCTGAGCCGGTTGGCGCGCTGACCTGCTGTCCCGGCGTCGAATCCGACACGTAAGCTGAACCCCATGGCAAAGGCGTCAGCAGCAAGCAAAGAGGAAAAGGCCGCGGCCAAGAAGGCTCGGCGGAAGGCCTCTCGCGAGCGTTACTCACAGCTGTGGCAGGCCTTCCAGATGCAGCGGAAGGAAGACAAGCGGCTCATCCCATACATGGTGGGGGTGTTTGTCCTCATCGTGGCCATCGCCGTGGTCGCGGGGCTGCTCCTCGGGTCGCTGTGGCTGTTCCTCCCGCTGGGCATCGTGCTGGGCTTGCTCGCCGCGTTCATCCTCTTCGGGCGTCGGATGCAGAAGTCGGTGTACACCAAGGCCGAGGGTCAGCCGGGTGCTGCGGGCTGGGCATTGAGCAACATGCGTGGTCAGTGGCGGGTGACGCAGGCAGTCACCGGCACGTCGCACCTCGACGCCGTGCACCGTGTGATCGGCAGGCCGGGCGTGATCTTGGTGGCCGAGGGCTCGCCATCGCGAGTCAAGTCGTTGATGGCACAGGAGAAGAAGAAAGCGGCCCGCGTTGTGGGCGACACCCCGATCTATGAGATCAGTGTCGGCAACGACGACGGCCAGGTCCCGCTGTCCAAGCTGGAGCGTCACCTCAACAAGCTGCCCAAGAACATCGACGGCAAGCGCATCGACACCCTCGAGGGCCGGCTCGCCGCCCTCGGCGGTCGCAGCCCCGGCCCGGGTATGCCCAAGGGCCCGTTGCCGGCGAACGCCAAGATGCGCAGCATGCAGCGGGCCGCCAAGCGCCGCAGCTGATTCCGCGGAGATCCGCGGATGACCGGCAAGGTCGATCTCAAGAAGACGCTCGACGCCTACCGGGCCACCCGAAACGTCTTTCGGGTTGTCGACGTACCCGACCTGCGCTATCTGATGCTCGACGGCCATGGTGATCCCAACACCGAGGTCTTCGCCACGTCGATCGAGACACTCTTCCCGGTTGCCTACGCGCTGAAGTTCGCGAGCAAGAACGATCTCGGCCGCGACTACGTGGTGCCGCCGCTGGAGGCGCTGTGGACAGCGGACTCTATGGACGCATTCACGGCCAGTCGTGACAAGTCTCAATGGGACTGGACGCTGATGATCATGGTGCCGGACTGGGTCGACGACGACATGATTGCCGCAGCGATCACCAAGATCACCGATCGCGGTGTAGCGGCCCGCATTTCCGAGGTACGTTGCGAAACCCTCGCCGAGGGTCATTGCGTGCAGACACTGCACGTCGGCTCATTCGACGACGAGGGACCGCTGCTGGAGCGAATGCACCACGAGTTCATCCCGCAGCACGGCCTGACGATGACCGGTCGCCACCACGAGATCTACCTGAGCGACTTCCGCCGGACCGTGCCGGAGAAACTCAAAACCATTCTCCGCCAACCGGTCCGCGCCGCCACGTCTTGACCTGGCGAAACGGAATTGTCGGTGGGGTGTCGTAACCTGGTTTCCAGCACTATGTGAAGCGCTTTTCAGAGATATGTGGGCACAGTTCGTGTCACTCAACTCCCGAATGTTCGGGTGGATCTCTGGAAGGTGGTGGTGTCAGTGGCGATCGCCACGCAAACAGACACCCGCTGGACCACACCATCACCCTGGCCCACCCTCCCGGCCTCATGGCTGGGCAACATCAACACCGACCACCTACCCGACCCCACCATCAACGACCTCGTCCTGTCCCTCGTCGACAGCCAAC
>JAEYMI010000082.1 GCA_023461275.1 Actinomycetes bacterium
GTCGAATAGGTCATCGGCACACTGAACTACCGTTGGGCCGCGCCCGCGCCGCCGCGGGCGCGTGGACAGCTACACCATTAGGCTGGATTTTTGGATTACTCCACCGAGGCCGGCCGCCGTGTACACGCCTCGATCTCAGCTTCTACGCGCCGATCTTCGGTGCCGTTGTCGGCGCTCCGTTCGGCCTGCTCATGCACGCATCACAGGACAGGGCAGCCAGCGCGACTTCACCTCGTTCCCAGTCCTTACGACCATGTCCCTACACAACCACGTCACTACGAAGTCCTCGCCGACGTCGAGGTCGCGGACGAAGCCGTCCGCCTTCTCACCGGCCGGACCGATCGAAAGGAATGAATCATGGCAACTGCGGTAGGCATCGACTTGGGCACCACCAACTCGGTCATCGCAAGCTGGCAAGGCGGCGAACCGGTGGTGATCTCCAATGTCGAGGGTGCGCGGACGACGCCGTCGGTGGTCGCCTTCACTGAGAGTGGCGAGCGCCTGGTGGGTCAGCTGGCCCGACGACAGGCGATCTTGAACCCGAAGGGCACGATCTACTCGGCGAAACGCTTCATCGGGCGTCACTACGATGAGATCTCTGAGGAGGCCAAAGCGGTCAGCTTCGACGTCGTGCCGGGTGACAACGGTGAGGCGCGATTCGACGTGCGGGGCAAAAAGTACGCGCCGGAGGAGATCAGTGCACTGGTGCTGCGCAAGCTCGTCGACGACGCGAGCAGGTTCCTTGGCGAGAAGGTGAAGGAAGCGGTCATCACCGTTCCGGCCTATTTCAATGACGCGCAGCGCAACGCCACCAAGGATGCCGGCCGCATCGCTGGCCTCGAAGTTCTGCGAATCATCAACGAGCCGACCGCGGCGGCACTGGCGTACGGCATGGACAAGCAGACCCACGAGACCGTACTGGTCTTCGACCTCGGCGGCGGCACCTTCGATGTGAGTCTGCTCGACGTCGGTGAGGGCGTAGTCGAGGTTCGGTCCACGGCCGGCGACTCCCACCTCGGCGGCGACGACTTCGACCGGCGCCTGGTGGACTACCTCGCCGACGAATTCCAGCGTGCCGAGAACATCGATCTGCGCAAGGATGCGCAGGCATTGCAGCGCCTCTTCGAGGCCGCGGAGAAGGCCAAGGTCGAGTTGTCCTCGGTGACGCAGGCGCAGGTCAACTTGCCCTTCGTCACTGCTGACGCGAACGGTCCCAAGCACCTCACCACCACGATCATGCGATCGAAGTTCGAGGATCTGACGGCGGATCTGGTGGAACGCTGCCTCGGTCCGGTGAAGCAGGCGATGAGTGACGCCAAGGTCACCGCCAACGATATCGACGAGGTGATCCTGGTCGGTGGTTCGACACGGATTCCGGCGGTGCAGGCGCTGGTTCGCCGGCTCACCGGCGGTAAGGATCCCCACATGGGCGTCAACCCGGATGAGGTCGTCGCGCTCGGTGCCGCCGTCCAGGCGGGCGTGCTCAAGGGTGAGGTTTCCGATGTGCTGTTGCTCGATGTCACCCCGCTGTCCCTCGGCGTCGAGACGCAGGGCGGGGTGATGACCAAGATCATCGAGCGCAACACGACGATCCCGGCCCGGCGCAGTGAAGTGTTCTCCACCGCGGAGGACAATCAGTCCGCCGTGGACGTCGTGGTCCTGCAGGGCGAACGCGAACGCGCCGCCGACAACCGGGTGCTGGGCCGGTTCCGGCTCGAAGACATCCGACCTGCGCCACGCGGCGAGGCGCAGGTCGAAGTCACGTTCGATATCGATGCCAACGGCATCCTCAACGTCACCGCTCGGGATAAGGACACCGGCAAGGAGCAGAGCATCACGATCAGTGAGCAGGGCAACCTGGATCAGGGTGAGGTCGAGCGGATGCTCGCGGAGGCCGAACGGAACCGGGGTGAGGACGAGGCGCTGCGCAAGGCTGTCGACGCGCGTAACGAGCTCGATTCGGTTGCCTATCAGGTGGAACGGCGACTGGCCGAACTCGGTGAGAGTGCGCCACCGCACGACAAGGCGCGCGCCGAGATGCTGGTCGCCGACGCCAGGAAAGCTGTGAAGGACGGTGCTTCACCCGCGGAGGTACAGCCACTGACCTCGGAGCTGCAGCAGCTGCTCTATGGGCTCGCCCCGGTCCAGGCCGGCGGCGGCGACGGACACCAGGCTGGCGGTGGAGACGCTGCGTCGTCGGATGACGACGACGTGATCGACGCCGAATTCGATCGAAGCTGAGGCACCTGATGGACAGATCTGCTGATCATTCGACGACCGAGCCGGCTACCGACGGTACCGACGGGGATCAGACCGAGACGGCGCCTGATCGCACCGACACGGGGGCTGAGTTCGCTCAACTCGAGGACCGCTGGCGCAGGGCCCTCGCAGATCTGGACAACCTGCGCAAGCGGTATGCCAAAGATCTCGACCGTGAACGCGCCGCGGAGACAGCGAGGGTATCGGCGGCGTGGCTGCCGGTGCTGGACAACCTGGAGCTTGCGCTGGCACATGCGGGTAGTGACCCGCAGACTGTCGTCGACGGTGTGAAGGCAATCCGGGACCAGGCGGTGCAGATACTGTCACGGCTCGGCTTCGAGCGCCACGACGAGGTCGGTGTGCCGTTCTCCCCGGAGC
>JAEYMI010000083.1 GCA_023461275.1 Actinomycetes bacterium
CCACAAAACCGTCCGGCTTTCTTTCACTCATAACAACTCCTTTCTGCATGCTTTGATATACCATCAAATCTACGAAAGTACACATTTTTTCAATTTATACCTTAAAAATTTCAAAGTACTACATTCTTTCAACTTATACCTTAACTAATTGCATCCTCTAGTTTTTCCTTTAATTTATCTATACCGATCCGGTCAATGGTGAAACGGAACCGTTCGCCCTGCCTGCCATGTTCCTTAAAAAATTCAATCGCCGCATCAATGACCTGGAAGAGAGTTTCCTTCTTCGTAATCAACGGTATTAAGGACTGTCCCGAAACAATGGTATTCCCAAATAACCCCCCGAAAGAAGTGATGTAGCCGCTGACACCGCTCCAGTTATCCATAGGACAGGATTTTACGCATTTACCGCAATAGATGCACTTATCCTCCTCAAATACAAGCTCTTTACTGCTCTTGTCTACCTGGATGCTCTTTGACGGACAGACTGCTTCGCAAAGGCCACAATAAGTACAGCCGGCTGATTCCCAAACCGGCTGTAAGCCGCCTTTTATTCCAAGATCATTCTCTTCTGCCTTCAAACAGTTATTCCGGCAGCCGGTAATTCCGATTTTGAATTTGTGGGGAAGATCCTTTGCAAAATATTTCGCATCCAGTTCCTTTGCCAGATTACTGGTCTCAATCAGACCACTGGTGCAGATACCGTTCCCCTGACAGGCTGTTATGGTTCTGACCCTGGGGCCGCAGGCACCGGGCTGCAGATCCACTTCTGCCAGTTCTTCCTTAACTGCATTTATATCCTTAAAATCAATAAACGGTATTTCAATTCCCTGCCTGGAGGTCATATGTACATAACCTTCTCCATATTTATCCGCTATTTCACTTATCTTTGCAATTTGTCCGGCTTTTAACTGGCCTCCGACAACCCTTAAACGCAGTGAAAATTTACCTTCCTGTATCTGCCGCATAAAGCCGCCTTTTTTCAGCTCTTTATATGCCTGTTCATCCATGTTCTTTACCTCCCGGCTCTTTTTTTAAGAGCCTGCTTTTTTATAGCCTGCTCTTTTAAAGCCTGCTCTTTTAATATTCTGCTCTTTCAATATTCTGCTCTTTTAATATTCTGCTTTATTAATATCCTGCCTTATTAATATCCTGTTCTACTATATCCTGTTCTACTATATCCGGTACTACTAATATCCGGTACTACTAATATCCGGCTCTTAGAGTCCCTTCTTCAGGTTCCGTATTATAACTGTCATTATAAAGTGCCTGCACCTATCTGACAATGTGACTATCTTTAGGTTTTAGATAGAGAATCTTTAGCTTTTCAAATGGGAAATTGACTTTCTAAAAATACAAATTTATTATTGACAGATAGAAGAACTCATTATATAGTTTAATTATATTATTCCTATAAGATTACAGGGATAACTCAAATGCTTTACTCCTGCTAACTAATTCGTTCTTCTTTTCCAGTATTTATATTCAACTGGCTATATCCTTATAAATAATAACAGATGCGAGGGAATTTATATGATTATATTTAAAGAAGAACAGATTAAGGATTTATTTGCTTACTGTACAGACGGGCTGCCAAATGAAAGCTGCGGTCTTCTTGCGGGAATAATTGAAGATGGGGTTAAAACTGTAACTCAGATATATTACCTTCAAAATACCGACCAGAGTCCGGAGCATTTTTCCATGGATGTAAAGGAGCAGTTTAAGGTAATATCCCAGATCCGGAAAAACAACCTGCAGTTAATCGGAAATTTCCACAGCCATCCTGCCACTCCTTCCAGACCTTCTGAGGAGGATATCCGGCTGGCTTTTGATCCTAATTTAAGCTATGTCATTATCTCCTTGCAGGATAAGGAGCATCCGGTTATAAACAGTTTCAATATTAAAGGTAACCTGGCGGAAAAAGATCAATTACAGATTGCGGAGTGATTACTATCAGTACTTTTGAAGAGGAACAGAAAACAGAAAATAAAATACCCGGAGCCAGAAAGCCCAATAATGATTTGAAGATATTCAACTCCAGCATTTCCCATGAGATTAAGGCACCTATCCGGGCCATCGACGGTTATGCAAGAATTTTCCTTGAAGACTACGGCGGTACCATAGATGAAAACGGCTTGGAGCTTATACAGAATATCCGTACCATCTGCACGGATACTTTAGCTTTGGTTAATAAGCTGTTAGATTATACGAAATTTACCGAGATTGATCCCATTAAGGAACCTGTAGATTTAAAAGAAATCATACATACTGTTTTTCACGAGCTTGCGGGGAGTTATACCCAGAATGACCGCATGGAGCTGCAATATGAAGGCTGTCTTCCTATCATATTAACCGATCGTTTTTTAATCAAACAGGTAATCACCAATATTATTTCCAACTCCTTAAAGTTTACCCGGGGGAAAAGCCATGCTGTCATAACGGCCGGTTACCGTTATGAAGAACTCCAGCCGGTATTCTATATAAGAGACAACGGTGTGGGTTTTGATATGAAGTTTTCTGAGAATCTGTTTGGAATGTTTCAAAGAATGCACTCGGTAGACGATTTTGAAGGCAGCGGACTAGGCCTTGCCCTGGTTAAGAAAATGATTGAAAGCCTGGGAGGCAGTGTGTGGATTACCGGTGAAGTCGGAAAAGGTGCCTGCACCTATTTTACCATTGCTCAGGAAGATATCCTGAAATAGCCGCGAATACACCGGCTTTTAAAAAATAACCCGTTGTAATGATATGGTTAATGCTGCAATCCGTGATATGGTGCTCAGAAAAGAGGTTAGGATGTATAAGACGCTTATAGTAGATGACAGGGATATCTTTTTATTGGAATTAAAAAGGATGCATATATGGGGAGATTCCTCCGGTTTTATGATTGCCGGCAAGGCTAACAATGGACGGAGAGCCCTGGAAATATTGCGTGATTCCGCTTATGATCTGGTAATTACCGATATCCGCATGCCAATCATAGACGGCTTACAGCTGCTGCATGAAATCAAAAATGAAAATCTCTGTCCCTGTGTTATCTTATTAAGTGAATACAGCGAGTTCCAGTATGCCCGTCAGGGTATTATCTATGGTGCTTTCGATTATTTGATAAAGCCTGCCAATGAAAAAGAATTAGCTCCTCTCCTTAATAGAGTGAGAAAATTCCTGGAT
>JAEYMI010000084.1 GCA_023461275.1 Actinomycetes bacterium
CCACGGCAGTTGTGCGACGACCTGGAGGGCGTCGCACTATCCGCGCTGTGACCCTCAGCTGGCCTCGGCCTTCTTGACCGCCGGTTCCTTGGCGACGTCTCCGGCTGATTCGGCCTCGACCTCGGGAATCGGCTTGTGCTCCAACTCACTGAGTGCGTCGAGCGCCGTGCGGGCATAGACCTGCTGCTCGGTCACCGCGAGCTGCGTGCGGCCCTTGGTGGTGAATGCGAAGAACCAGTTGATCAGCGTGTTCAACCGGTTGCGGAAACCGACGAGGTACACCAGGTGCAGCGCCAGCCAGCCCAGCCACGCGAAGTAGCCCTCGGTCTCGAACTTCTTCTCGGTTCCCGGAATCGGCACCTGCATCACCGCGCTGAACCGCGAGATGGTCGCCATCGAGCCCTTGTCGTAGTAGCTGAACGGCTTGCGCTGATCCGGGGTCTGGCCCTTGAGCTCATTCTTGATCGCATCCGCTGCATAGCGGCCACCCTGAATCGCGCCCTGCGCCACGCCGGGCACACCGTCGACGGCCATCATGTCGCCGACCACGAAGACGTCGGGGTGTCCGGGGATGGTGAGGTCGGGCCCGACCTTGACTCGCCCCGCGCGGTCGAGTTCTGCACCGGCCTGCTCGGCGAGTTGCTTGCCCAGCGGGCTGGCTTGCACACCGGCCGACCACACCTTGCACTGCGACGCGATCCGACGGGTGCTGCCGTCCTTCTCCTTGACGACCAGACCGTCGTAGTCGACGTCGACGACCATCGCGTTGAGCTGGACCTCGACGCCCATACCCTCCAACCGCTTCTGCGCCTTGGCACCGAGTTTCGGGCCGAACGGGGGCAGTACCGCGGGCGCGGCGTCGAGCAGGATCACCCGCGCCTGCGTCGGGTCGATGTTGCGGAAGGTGCCCTTGAGGGTCTTGTCACTCATCTCGGCGATCTGTCCGGCGAGTTCGACACCGGTGGGGCCGGCGCCGACGACGACGAAGGTCAGCAGCTTCTCGCGTTCGGCCGGATCGTCGGACAGTTCGGCCTGTTCGAACGCGCCGAGGATGCGACCGCGCAGTTCCAGCGCGTGGTCGATGGTCTTCATGCCGGGTGCATACTCGGCGAATCGGTCATTGCCGAAGTAGGACTGATCGGCACCGGCAGCGATGATGAGGCTGTCGTAGGGGGTCTCGGTGATCCGTTCGAGCAGGCGCGAGGTCACAACCTTGCCCTCGAGGTCGATCTTGAACACGTCGCCCATCAGAACCTGAACGTTCTTCTGCTTTTTCAGCACCACGCGGGTCGCGGGCGCGATCTCGCCCTCGGCGACGATGCCGGTGGCCACCTGGTACAGCATCGGCTGGAACAGGTGGTGGGTGGTGCGGGCGATGAGGGTGACGTCGACGTCGGCCTTCTTGAGGCGCTGGGCTGCGAAGAGCCCACCGAAGCCGGAACCGATGATGACCACATGCTTGCGTGTCGCATTCGGAGTGGGGCTGCTCATCCGAGGCGTCTCCTGTCGCTGATAGATGATCCGGCTGGTGCCGTCTATGGACTAACGGTAGTCAATGTTCGACGCCGGGTCGCGTCAAGGGAGCCGATCGAGCGTGTGCTCATCGGCGAGTCGAGAGGAGTGTCAGGTCAGGCGCTGATCCCGCCGAGTCGGCGATCGTCGCGAATCCAGCCGCACTGTCCGATCTCCCATTGCGACATCTCCGACTGGACCAGCTCCCACTGTGATCGCAGAAGCTCATATTCCACTTCGTCGCCGTGGGCGCCGATCGTCGTCGAATCCGACGTGTGTACGCCGGACAGGCGCATGCCGATCTTCTCCATGACACGACGAGAGGCGACGTTGGCCACCGTGGTGCTGGCGAACAGACGCTGGGCCGCGTGTTCGCGGAATGACATGTCGACCAGTGCCGTGGCGGCCTCACTGGCCATCCCGAGACCCCACCACTCGCGGCGAAGCCGGTAGCTCAGCTCGAGCTCCGAGCACGAGCTGTGCCGTGGAGTCCGCAGCGACAGCCATCCGACGAACCGGCCGTCGACTCGGTCGACCACCGACCACAGTCCGCCGGAGCCGGCGCGCAGGTAGTCGTGGGCGCGCGGGAGAATCCAGTTCTCGATGACGTCGCGTGGTGTGGGGATTCCGCCGCTCACGTAGCGCATCACCTCGGGGTCCGCGTCGAGCCGGACCAGGTCGTCGAGGTCGCCACGGTCGGCCGGGCGAAGCACGAGACGACTGGTGTAGATGAACACGTGGTTGCCCCCTGACTTCCCCTACGTCGCGAGCGTCTTTCCGAGCAGTCTACGACGGGTCGGCATGGGCACCGGGGGAGTTGACCATGGTGTGTCGAGCGTGACGCTGTGTGTTCGGCGTGCACTGCTCGCGTGGTTGGGCGTCAGAGCGTCCCGATAGTGTCTGGGACGTGGCAGATACCGAGATCCTCATCCAGTTGCGCTGGGCCGACATGGACATCAACAACCACATCAACAACGTGCAGATCGCGCGGCTGTTCGAGGAGAGTCGGGTGCGGTCGTTCGCGCAGTGGCTCAGCCAACCACAGGTGGTCCCCTCAATGGTCCTCGCCCGCCAGGACATCGAGTTCCGCGCGGTCCTCGAGTATTCGATCGAGCCGGTGCGGGTGTGCTCGCGCGTGACCCGTCTGGGCCGTTCGTCGTTCGCCATGGGACTGACCCTCTTCGCGCCCGACGGGCAGGTCTGCGCGTACGCCGAGAGCACCCTGGTCAACCTCGACGGCACCGGTCGACCCTCGCCGCTGACCGATGCGATGCGCGACACTCTGGCCGAGCGGCTGGGAGAACCGTTGCCGTTCCAACGGCCCAACTGAGCGATGTTTCACCTCCACCGGGCCGAGCGCACCGACACGCTCGCCGACGCACTGACCGACGTGATGGGCGTCGGGTTGGCCGATCCGTTGTGCCCGGAGGTGGTGGCGGTACCCGCGGCCGGCGTCGAACGGTGGCTGGCTCAACATGTTTCGGGTCGGATCGGCTCGTCCGGCATTCGCGACGGCATCGCCGCGAACATCGATTTCTGCTCGCCGGAGCAACTGGCCGAACGTATCTCGGCCGCGGTCGTCGAGGCAGGGGCAACGGCGACGTCCCCCGCCCGCGACGCTGGTTCACCCTGGCGTGCCGAGGCTGTGGTGTTCCCGGTGTTGCGCGTTCTCGATGACACGATCGGTGACCCCGGGATGGAGATACTGGCGCGGCACGTGGGCGCCACACCCGAGACCGCCGACGATTCGCACCGGGCAGCGCGGCGATACGCGACCGCCCGCCACATCGCCGAACTATTCGCCCGCTATGGGCACTCCCGTCCGACGATGTTGGCCGACTGGGCCGCGGGCTCCGACACCGATGGCGCCGGTGCCGGGCTTCCTCGCGAGATGGGCTGGCAGCCCGAGTTCTGGCGTCGGGTACGAGCCGTGGTGGCGCAACCGCACCCCGCCGAGACCTTGGCCCAGGTGTGCCGGACACTTCGCGACGACCCCGACGCAGTGCCTGCCGGGCTGCTTCCGGAGCGGTTGTCGGTCTTCGGTCCCACCCGCATCACTGCGTCGATGCTGGCCTTGCTCTCGGCGCTGGCAGTCCATCGGGACACCCACGTCTTCGTCGCGCATCCCAGCCCGGCGCTGTGGGCGTCGATGGCGCGGTCGATCGCGACCGACGCCGCTCAGGCCGATGTGGATACGCGCTCCGGCGCGGCGGTGCCCGTGCCCGGGCTGACCGCGCTGCGCCGACGGTCGCGGCCGGCCCCGGTGATCAGCCATCCGTTGCTCGCGAGTCTCTCGCGCGATGTTCAAGAGCTTCAGATCAGACTCGCGCCGTTGATCGACCACGACCATCACCACGAGCCGGTGCGTCGGGCCTCGGGATCGGTTCTGGCCGGAGTCCAGGCGGATCTGCGTGCGGATGCCCCCGGTATCGCCCAGACGCCGGCAGAGCCGGATACCTCGATCGAGATCCACGCGTGCCACGGCCCCGAGCGTCAGGTCGAGGTACTGCGGGACCGACTACTTCACCTCTTCGTGGCCGACGAGACGTTGCAACCCCGCGACGTGGTGATCATGTGCCCCGACATCGAGACGTTCGCACCACTTATTCGTGGTGCCTTCGGCCAGTCGGGGCTCGGCCACCCGGCTTTCGACCTACGAGTGCGGCTCGCCGATCGCGGCCTGCGGCACACCAACGCGGTCCTCGACGTCGTCGCGTCAGTGGTCGAACTCGCCGCCGGCCGGGCCGGTGCCGGCGAGGTGATGGATCTGCTGAGTCGGCCACCGGTGCGGGAGAGGTTCGGGTTCACCGACGACGACCTGGACATGATTCGAGAATGGTTGTCGGCCGGGAACATTCGGTGGGCGCTCGACGGGACTCAGCGAGCGCGTTTCGGGCTGGGTGAGTTCGGCCAGCAAACCTTCGAGGCCGGCGTCGACCGGATCGCCCTCGGAGTCGTGGCCGACGAGGACACCGGCCAATGGTTGGGCCGGGCTCTGCCCCTGGCCGGCGTCGACAGCACCCACATCGACCTGGTGGGACGTTTCGCGGAGTGCATCGACCGGCTGTCGCGACTGCTGGATACCTGTGTGCAGACCCGGTCGGCCCCGGACTGGACCAACGTCCTCATCACCGCCGTCGACGAGCTGACCGCGACCACACGAGACGATGAATGGCAACGCTCGCAAGCCATTCGAGTGCTCTCGACCGCATTGGACACCGGGGACGACACCGGCTCGCCCGTCGAGCTGACCCTGGGTGATGTGCGTGACCTGATCGCCGCGGTGGTCGCCGCGCGTCCCACTCGCGCCAACTTCCGGACCGGTGAGCTCACGGTCTGCTCGATGGTGCCGATGCGTTCGGTTCCGCATCGGGTGATCATCCTGCTCGGCATCGACGCAGAGGCCTTTCCGCGCGTGCAGCGAACCGACGGCGACGACATTCTGGGTGTCGAACCCGTTGTCGGCGAACGCAATCCGCGTGACGAGGACCGGCAGATGTTTCTCGACGCCATCGGTGCGGCCGGAGAACACCTGGTGGTCTTCTACACCGGCGCCGACCCGGTGACCGGCTCCCGGGTCCCGCCCGCGGTGGTCGTCAGCGAACTCGTCGACTGTGTTGCCGCCGTGACCGGTTCGGATCCGGCCGGTGTGGTTGTCCGGCACAGCCTGCACGGCTTCGACCGCAGCAACTTCGCGCCCGGCGCGATTGCCGGAATTCCCGGGCCGTTCGGTTTCGATCAGGACCTGCTCGACGGCGCCCGCGCGCTGCGGGACGAGCCGATCATCCGCCCTCCGATCAGCACGATCGAACTGCCGCCGCGTGAGCTCGACGACATCGAGTTGTCCGATGTCATTGCCTTCCTGGTCAATCCGTTCGACGCGTTCCTGCGCCAGCGCCTGGGTACCCGGCTTGTCGAGGACTCACAGCCTCACCCCGACGAACTCGATATCGACCTGGATTCGTTGTCGGCGTGGTCGATCGGGGATCGTTTCCTGTCGAAGATGCTGGCCGGTGTTGATCTCGCCGACTGTCAGGCCGCCGAGCTCAGACGCGGCACGCTGCCGCCGTTCGCCTTCGGCACTCGTGCGCTGGCCGACATCTCCGATCGGGTGAGCAGGCTTCACGACACGGTGGCCGCGGTCCGCACCGGCGAACCGGTCGCTCGTGACGTCGTGGTCAATCTGCCTGATGGCCGGCGTCTGCACGGTACGGTCGGCGACATCTTCGGATCATCGATCGTCACCGCCACCTATTCGACCCTGCGGGCCAAGCAACGTCTGACCACCTGGGTGCGGTTGATCGCACTCGGAGCGTCGTCGGCATCGGGTGGGTACGCCGCCGAGATCACCGAGGCGACGGTGATCGGACGCAAGAGCAGTCGGAATCTCCGCGCCGCGAGGTCGTCGTTCGTACTGCCCGATGACCCGATCGAGACGTTGTTCGATCTGGTCCGGTTGCGTGACGCGGGTCTGCGAACACCGTTGCCGCTGCCGCTGGACTGCGCGGCCGAGTTCGCCGAACTCCACACCGCCGAGAACAGGATGTCGCCGGCGCTCCAGGCGGCGCGGCGTTCCTTCGACCGCGACTTCGGTGCGAGCGCCGACAGGTCGTTGCGATTCCTCTACGGCGGATCGCCCACCGCCCGGGTGACCTTCGACGAGCTGTTGGTCGTCGGCACCCCGGCGAATCGCGAGATCGACGGCGTCGCATTGCGATCGGCTCCCCGAGACCCACTGTTCTGCGGCCTGGCACACGTAGTGTGGGACCCGGTCTTTACCCACGAGACGACGACGTGATGACGACCGACATCCCCTTCGACATCACCGCGCCCATCCCGGAGGGCACCACCGTGCTCGAGGCCAGCGCGGGCACGGGCAAGACCTTTGCGATCGTGGGGCTCGCGGCGCGATGTATCGCCGACGGCGTACCCATCTCCACCTTGCTGCTGGTCACCTTCAGCCGGTCGGCCACCGCCGAGCTGCGGGAACGAACACGCGCCCGGGTCCACGATCTGGTTGTGGCGCTGACGGATCCGGCTGCGGCCGCCGACTCCGCGGACCTGCTCACCCGGCACCTGGCGAGCGGTTCGCCCGACGATGTGGCCCGACGACGGGAGAATCTGGCCCGCGCTCTGTCCGACTTCGATGCATCCACCATCGCAACCACCCACACCTTCTGCAATCGCATGCTCGAGGCGTTGGGTTTCCTGGGTGAACGCGACGTCGTGCAGCAGATCATCGAGGATGCCGACGATCTCGTCGAACAAGCCGCCCGCGACCTGTACCTGGCCGGATACCGGCACAGTGACGCGCCGCAGATCGGATTCGCCGCCGCTGTCGGTATCGCCAAGGACGCGGTACGCCATCAAGGACTCGCCCTGGCACCTGATGCCGCCGAATTGACCACCGATACAGCCGGATCCGGGGCCACCGAGGCAGGGATCATCGCGGCACGTCATCGCGTCGCGTTCGCCACCCGGATCCGCGAGATCGTCGCCGAACGCAAACGCACCGCGCGCATCCGGACCTACGACGACCTGCAGATGATCCTGTACGGCATCGTCACCGACCCGGTGGTGGGCGACGAGGCATGCGAACGAATCAGACGCGTCTTCGATCTGGTGCTCATCGACGAGTTCCAGGACACTGACCCCTTCCAATGGGCCATCGTTCGTCGATGCTTTCACGGGCACCGCACACTGGTGCTCGTCGGCGACCCCAAACAATCCATTTACGGCTTCCGCGGTGCCGATGTGTTGAGCTACCTCCAGGCAGTCGAATCCGCCGACGGCAAGCGGGTGCTGACCGAGAACTGGCGATCCGAGGGCGATCTGGTTCACGGTCTGGCAACGCTGTACGGCGGTGCGGCGCTGGGTGATCAGTCGATCGTGGTGTACCCGGTATCGGCGGCACACCCCGGTAGTTCACTCCGCAGACCCGACTCGACGCCGGTGGCACCGGTCCGGCTACGGGCGTTCACGCGGGGATCATTCGCCCGACGCGGTGCCAGCGGGTTCGCCGGCGTCGGAGACATCCGCGCCGCGGTGATCGATGACGTGGCCGCCGATATCGCGGGCCTGCTCGCTTCGCAGACATCGATCCAGGTGGCCGGCGACCAGCGACCGGTGCAGCCGGGTGACATCGCGATCCTGGTCAGGTTCAACCGCACCATCGGACAGTTGCAGCAAGCACTGGCCCGATTGGGCGTCGCGTCGGTGATCGGAACGGGCACAAGCGTTTTCCATACCGATGCCGCGCACGCCTGGCTGGCCGTCATCCGTGCCATCGAGCAACCGGCCCGCGGCGACCGCGTGCGACTTGCGGCGTTGTCACCACTGGTGGGCTGGACCGCCGAGCAGCTCGATCAGCAGTCAGAACGCGAACTCGCCGGGCTGGCAACAGATTTGCACGATCTGCGGCGAGTCTTCGACGAGGGCGGTTTCGCCGCCATGGCGCAGCGACTGATGGCCCGGCACGGCGTCGCGGCACGTGTCCTGGCCGGTAAAGACGGCGAACGCGCGCTGACCGATCTGATCCAGATCGCGTCGTTGTGCAACGCACACGTGATGGAGACTGACGCCGGGCTCGGCGGCGTCGGGGAATGGCTCGGCGAGTGCGTCGCGAACACCAGAACATGGCAACGTTCCCAAGATCAGACACGACGCCTGGACCGCGACACCCAGGTCGTGCAGATCATGACCGTCCATGCCAGCAAGGGGCTGCAGTTTCCGATCGTCTACCTTCCGTTCGGGTGGGATGCGGCCGGACCGCCGGGTCGCGAGACGTTCACCTTTCACGGCGACGACGGTGTCCGCCGACTCGACGTCGGGGGAGAAGGCGCCCCAGGCGTCAACCAACGCGTCGGGCAGTCCGAGCAGGAGATCGCCGGGGAAGATCTTCGTCTTCTGTATGTCGCCCTGACCCGCGCCCACAGCCAGGTGGTGATGTGGTGGGCACCGAGCTACGACTCGCGTCGTTCGGCCCTGCATCGGATGCTCTTCGGCCGTTCACCGGATTCGGCGGTGGTGCCCCCATCGGCCGACGTTCCCTCCGACGAGCAGTGTCTGGCGGTCCTGGAGTCGATCGCGTCCCGATCACCGTTCGTCGCAGTGGAAAAGGCAGGTGCGGCAGCGGTTTCGCGATGGGATGGTCCGGCCGCCGACGTCATGACCGACGATCTCTCGGCGGCGACGTTCACCCGAGTGATCGACCAGGAGTGGCGCCGCACCTCGTATTCGGCGATCGTTGCCGGCGCCGCACATCAGACCATCAGCGTCGAGACACCGACGCGACCGGCTCTGACCGAGTCGTCGAGCGAACCCGAGGCCGGCCTGCTCGACGACGAACCCGCCGCCGGCGATGCGGCGCTGTCGGAGTTACCCGGTGACACCGGTCCGGATGAGAACCGTTCTGGCACAAAGTCATTAATGAATGGAATGCCTTTCGGTGCTGCGTTCGGCACCCTGGTGCACGAGGTTCTCGAACATGTGGATACTGATGCCGCCGACATCACCGAGCACGTCGCCGACCTGTGCCGCGAAGCGATGCGTTACCGAGCGCTCGACGTCGACGTAGTAGACCTCACCCGTGCCTTGGTCGGCGTGCTCACCACGCCGCTGTCGTTCGGCGACCTCTGGCACATCCCCACCCGGGATCGGCTGGCGGAGATGGACTTCGAGTTTCCGCTCGCCACCGACGGCACCGCCGCCACCCCGTCGTCGATCGCCGACCTCGTCGACAAGCACCTTGACGACGACGACCCGTTGCGGGCCTATCCGGACCGGCTTCGTGAGCTCCCGCGACGAGCGCTGCGCGGATTCCTCACCGGCAGCATCGATTCGGTGTTGCGTACCGCCGAGAACCGTTTCGTCGTGGTGGACTACAAGACCAATCGTCTCCGGCCTGGTCCACTGGTCGCCGAGGACTTCACCCGGGACGAGATGGCACAGGAGATGATCGCCGCGCACTACCCACTGCAGGCACTCCTCTATTCCGTTGCGCTACATCGGTATTTACGATGGCGCATCCCCGGATACCAGGCCGCACGGCATCTCGGTCCCGTTCAGTACCACTTCGTTCGAGGCATGGTCGGCCCGAACAGCCCGTCGGGGTGCGGTGTGCTCGAGTGGTCGATCCCGCCGGTGCTGGTCGAGGAACTCTCCGACCACCTGGCAGGCTCGGCGTCAGGGACCCAACGATGACGGCCGTACCCGACGTGCCCGCCCGCGACGCCTTCGACGGGCAGTCCGTTGCCGCCGGTGACGGCTTGCTCGCGGAGTTGAACACGCATGGCATCCTCGATGCCGCCGACATCCACGTGACCAAGCGGATGCGCCGGCTGGCCGGCGAACGAGAAAGCGCGGCAGTAGATCTCGGGCTCGCGCTCACCGTGCGATCGGTCCGCAGTGGTTCCACCTGTCTGTCGCGGGCACAGATCGCCGACGCGCTGGACATCGCCGAGCGTGGCGGGGTCACCGCAGCCCCGACGGTGGACGACGTCATCGACGCACTCGCCACCAGCACCTTGGCCCGCGGTGGTGACGCCGGGCCGCTGCGACCGGTGGTAGTGATGGACTCCGACAACGGGCCGCTGGTCTACTTCGGTAAGTACTTCGCCCAGGAACAGGCCATCCGCGAGATCCTCGCCGATAGGGCAGCAGCACATCCCGTGGTCGATACTGAGCGGCTCGATGCGGCGATCGTGCGCGTATTCGGCCCGGACCCGGGCGAACCCGACCGTCAGCGGATCGCCGCGCGGGTTGCCGCGCGACGGTGGATCACCGTGTTGGCCGGCGGTCCGGGCACCGGAAAGACCTACACAGTGTCCCGAATTCTGGCTGTGCTCGACGAACTCCTCGACGGGCGTGCGCGAATCGGTGTGTGCGCACCGACGGGCCGGGCGGCGGCACAGGTGCAGGCAGCCATCTCCGCGGACTCGCACGCCCCACGCGATATCCGGGCCGTCACCGTGCACTCGTTGCTCGGTTGGCGACCGGGCTCGGTACCCCGGCACGGACCAATCAACAAACTGCCGTTCGACGTCGTCCTGGTCGATGAGACGTCCATGCTCTCGATGACCGCCATGAGCGCGTTGTTGGCGGCCGTGCGTGCCTCGACGCGGGTCATCCTCGTCGGCGACCCCCATCAGCTGGCGTCGGTGGAAGCCGGGGCGGTGCTGGCGGATCTGGTGGAGCGTTCGGTCAGCGCAGCCGAACAATCCGAGTCCCAACGAGATGAGGCCGAGCACACCGGAGAAGATCAGGCGCTGGCAGTGCTGGACGACGCCGCTCGCCGCCAGGCGCAGGCCGGAGTCGTCACATTGACCCACGGCTTCCGGTTCGGCGGTTCCATCGCGCCGCTCGCCGCGGCCATCAACGCCGCCGATGCGGACACGGTGATGACACTGCTCACCGATCCGGGCGCACCCGATGTGAGTGTGATGGCGCCGAATGCGGTCGACGCCGTGCGACCGGTCGTCGTCGGCTGGGCTCGAGAACTGCGCCGCGCCGCGCTCCGCGGAGACGACGCAGAATCCCTGAATTCCCTTGACGCCCATCGTGTTCTGTGTGCCCACCGCGAAGGGGTATGGGGCGTGCAGGGGTGGTCGCAGCGGATCGGCCGCTGGCTGGCCGAGGAACCCGACTTCGCCCACGTCGTCCTCGACGGTCCCACCCGGTACGCCGGACAACCGCTGTTGGTGACCGCCAATGATCGGCAGACCGGCACATTCAACGGTGACTGTGGTGTGGTGGTCGACGGGCCCGACGGCATGCATGTCGCGTTTCGTCGTGGGCCTGAGGTACAGCGGCTGTTCCCGACACAGTTGGCCGACGTGGTGCCCGTGTACGCGATGACGATTCATCGCAGTCAGGGAAGCCAGTTCGACACGGTCACGGTGGTGCTGCCACCGGACGGATCGGAGTTGCTGACCAGGGAGTTGCTCTACACCGCGGTCACCCGTGCCCGCAGTGCCGTCCGGATCATCGGGACAGAGGACGTCATCCGGTCCGCGGTGGCCCGGCCGGTTACCAGGGCAAGCGGACTACGCTCGCCGATCTGGCCGTTCGGCGCAGCTCAGTCGAGTGGACAGCCACCCGGAACCAGATCTTGACGAATGTAGGACTCGCTGCCCAAGAGTGTGCGACGCCGTACGGGTTCCATCCGCATCAAAGCCGAAAGCGTACGGCTGCGCCCGATTTCGGTGACGTGCGATTCGATCGCGGCCGCTTTCCGGTCGGCATAGGCGGTTACGTCGAGGGTCACATCAATATCGTCGGGTGCGGTTCCCGGCAGAAAATGACGGGGAATGTCGGCGAAGATGTCGGCGGCGACGTCGTCGACCATCCACGTCGGAATGGTCGCGAAGTACAGCGATGAGACCTGCCACGGTGTGCCGTGCTTGCGGTACAGCGGCAATGCTGCCGCCTCGGCCGCGGCGACGGCGAGACGATGCGCATGAACATGATCGGGATGACCGTAGATGCCGATCGGGTCGTAGGTGACGATGATGTCGGGGCGCAGCCGGCGGATATGTGCCACGAGATGACGCACCGTGTAGTCGAAGCGCGCCGTGCAGAATCGGGGCGAACCCGGTGCCGATTCGGGGACGCGGTGATCGGCGTAACCGAGCATGATCGGCTGTCGGGAGAGTCCGAGGGCCTTACCCGCGGCCAGCAACTCGTCGTGGCGGCCGGTGCCCTCCGCCCACGTGCAGGTGATCAGGTCGACGTGGTCGCCCTGATCGACGGCGCGAGCCACCAACCCGCCGGTCCACAGCGACTCGTCGTCGGGGTGTGCGTGCACGCACAACAACCGGCGTTTCGTCATCGACCACGTTCCTCACGTCCGCCGATCGCATGTGATCGGCAACAAACCCACTTCAGGGTAGCCGCTGACCTCGCCGGTAGAATCGGTCTCCGTTCTCACTCGCCGACGAGTAGCAATGTCGGCGAATGTTTCCGTGCACAGATGGGAGGTCGGTCGATGACCGAGACAGAAACACGCGAATTCCAGGCCGAGGCCCGACAATTGCTGGACCTGATGGTCCATTCCATCTACTCGAACAAGGACAGCTTCCTGCGGGAACTGATCTCCAACGCCTCTGATGCGCTCGACAAACTGCGACTGGAATCCCTCCAGAACAAAGACCTCGACGTCGATACGAGCGATCTGCACATCACTCTGATCGCCGACCCGGATGCCCGGACGCTGACCGTGTCGGACAACGGCATCGGCATGAGCCGTGATGACGTGATCGGTCTGATCGGGACGCTCGCCAAATCCGGAACCGCCGAACTACGTCGCAAACTGGCCGAGGCCAAAGACGCTGCCGCGTCTGAGGAACTGATCGGCCAGTTCGGTATCGGCTTCTACTCGACGTTCATGGTTGCCGACAAGGTGACCCTGGTGACTCGTCGTGCCGGGGAGGAGAACGGCACGCGGTGGGAGTCCACCGGGGACGGCACCTACACCGTCGGCGACGAACTCGCACCGCCGCAGGGCACGTCGATCACCCTGCACCTCAAGGACGTTGACGACGACGACCACCTGTTCGACTACACCGACCAGAGCCGGATCCGTCAGCTGGTCAAGCGATACTCCGATTTCATCGGCTGGCCCATCCGGATGGACGTGGAGAAGACCGTCCCCGTCGAATCGGAAGCGCAACAAGACGATGCGCAACAGGACAATGCGCAACAGGACGATTCAGGGTCCGACGATGCCGAACCGAAGACCACCACGCGGATCGAAACCGAGACGCTGAACTCGATGAAGGCCCTGTGGGCGAAGTCGAAGGAGGAGGTCTCCGACGAGGAGTACACCGAGTTCTATCGGCATGTCGGTCACGCCTGGGACGATCCGCTTGAGGTCATCACGGTCAAGGCCGAGGGCACGTTCGAATACCAAGCGCTGCTGTTCATCCCGAGCCAGGCCCCGTTCGACCCGCTGATGCGCGACCGCAAGAGCGGCGTGCAGCTCTACGTCAAACGCGTCTTCATCATGGACGACTGCGACGAGCTCATGCCCGAGTACCTGCGGTTCGTCACCGGTGTCGTCGACGCAGCCGACCTGTCGCTCAATGTTTCTCGCGAGATCCTGCAGCAGGACCGCCAGATCCGAGCGATCCGTCGTCGATTGACCAAGAAGGTCATCTCCACCGTCGCCGAACTGCGCGGGTCACGGCCCGACGATTACGAGACCTTCTGGCAGAACTTCGGCCGGGTGTTCAAGGAGGGGCTGGTCAACGACCCCGACAACCAGGACGCGATCCTCAAGGCGTCGGCGTTCGCCTCGACCGACAACGAGGAGAAACCGACCTCGCTCGCCGAGTACGTGGGCCGGATGAAGTCCGGTCAGGACGCCATCTACTACATGACCGGCGAGTCGCGGCAGCAGATCGAGAAGTCGCCGCACATGGAAGCCTTCCGCGCCAAGGGAATCGAAGTCCTGCTGCTCAGCGACCCGGTCGACGAGATGTGGGTCACCGGCGGCGGCTTCGGCGCCACCGTGCAGTTCGACGGCAAGAACTTCGTCTCGATCGCCAAGGGCGCGGTCGATCTCGACGACACCGAAACCGACGACACCGACGAGCGCAAGGCCGAGAAGCAGCAGCGCGAGGAGGGCTTCGCCGATTTCCTGAGTTGGCTGGGTGAGGCGCTGTCCGACGACATCAGTGAGGCCCGGCTGTCATCGCGGCTGACCGAGTCGGCGGCATGCCTCGTCGGCGACACGTACTCGATGTCTCCGCAGTTGGAGAAGCTGTTCCGGGCGTCGGGACAGGAACTGCCGCGCACGCGGCGTGCGCTGGAACTCAACCCGGATCATCCACTGGTGACGGGCCTGCGAGATGCTTTCGCCGGCTCCGACGACCACAGCGCGCTGATCCCGACCGCTCAGTTGATCTACGGCATGGCACAGATCGCCGAGGGTGGCGAACTCGACGATCCTGCAGGTTTCGCCAAGCTGTTGTCCGAGCAGCTGACGTCGACGTTG
The DNA here is from genome assembly GCA_023461275.1 of Actinomycetes bacterium. Classification (GTDB taxonomy): domain Bacteria; phylum Actinomycetota; class Actinomycetes; order Mycobacteriales; family Mycobacteriaceae; genus Gordonia. The sequence continues at coordinate 14,507 of JAEYMI010000084.1, forward strand.
GCCAAGGGCTGACCTGCGCGTGGCGCGGGCGTGTGGGGGGGGGGGGGGGTGAGGGGGCGCCCCC
>JAEYMI010000085.1 GCA_023461275.1 Actinomycetes bacterium
TAAGCCACGGTGTAACAGGTCCGCCCTCCCGGAGTACGCCAGGTCTGCGGTTCATTCATCACAACTACTCCGAATCCCCGCACCGCTGCCAGCAGATGTCTCACCACCATGCTGACAGCCGGCGTGCCGGACGCGGAACGTCGAGTTCGACGCGGAAGAACCCTGTCTCGGAACCCACGTAGGGCAGCCAAAAAGCAATGCGGGCGGGAACCTTTCGGTTCCCGCCCGCATTGAGCGTTGCTGGCAGAGATCAGCCGAGGCTGAACTGCTTGCCCGTGTAGACCACGACGCCCTTGACGGTGTCGGTGGTAACCGTCACGGCGACGATGGTGCGTGCCGCTGCGTAGCCGGCGCAACCGTTCAGTGCGAACGGCTCCTGGCTGTAGGCGACACCACCGGTCTTGCCCTTGAACGCGTAGGAGCTGGCGTAGTAGTCGTCGTCAGCGCTGTTGGACTTGTCGCTGGACTGGATGTTGTTACCCAGCAGCCAGAGCTGCGAGACGCCACCCGGGCCGAGGGTCACCTCAGCGGTGCCCTTGGCAGGATCCTCGTTGCCCGAGAACGGGTTGCCGGGGTTCCCGGAGATGATCTCGGACGGGGTGACCGATGCGCCGATGCCGGCACCGACTCCGGCGCCGCCGCCGAAGTTGACCTGGCAACCGATCTCGTAACCGACCTTGACGCTGCCGCCCTTGGCCTCGCCACCGACGGTGACGCGCACCTTGCCGCTGCCCCATGCCTCACGGGTCAGGGGGCTGAGGTTGGTCGGACGCTGGATGGCGACCTTCTCGTCGAACACCTGGATGGTCACCGGAGTGCCGTCGACCAGCGTCTTGGTGACGCTGCCGTTGGCTGCAGCGCTACCAGCACCGAGGCTGGTCACGCTCATCACCACAGCACCGGCGACGCCGGCCACTGCCGCAGCGCGGCGAGTGAAGCTCTTGTTCATGATTACCCTTCGTGGAATGTCAATCTGCTTGCGAGCAGATAAATCTCAAATGAGTTGTTGATTACCTGCTGCGGATTAACTGACGTTCAGGGGCTGACCGTAGAGCGTCGACTTCAGGAGGGTTCCGTCGGCGTTCACGTTGCCGCCCTTCGGGTCCCAGCCGTTGGCGGCCCAGACCGACACGAACGAACGAGCCGCGGCGTAGCCACCGCACGAAGGCAGGGTCACCTGGAAATTCGAGATCTGCAGCGAGGCGACACCCTTGTCCGAGATGTCGGTGTCGCTGATGCTGACAGTCGAAACCTGACCGGCCTTGATGGGCAGGGAGATGCCGACCGAGGCGCCCACCGACGAGATCGAGGCGTCGCCACCGAGGGTCGCGCCGAGACCGCTGATGTCAACCTGGCATCCGACGATCAGGCCAAGCTTGAGCTTGCCCTTGACACCGGGGCTGCCCTTGGCGGTGTACACACCGGAGATGCTGAAGCCCTTGGACAGCGGATTGTTGGCGACGGTCGGCAGGGTGTAGCCCGACTCGCCGGTGCGCCAGGTCTGGACGCTCTCTCCATCAAGTCCGCTGACGGTCTTGTAACCGTTGGCGAGCTGTACGGCGGCCGCGTTTCCCGCCCCCATGCTGGCGACTCCAACCACCGCCGCAGCGGTGACGGCGACGGCACCAGCAGCGCGGCGCAGCCCAAGCTTGCTGAACTTGCTCATTCGTTCCCTCTCACAGGATTCGGCAGTACGTCCCTGCGATGCGAATTCGCACCTCAGGGTTTTGTGACCCTCGGCAGATCTCGTGAAGTCCCACCCGACTCCCACTGACCCGCCAAGGCCAGTAAACCGGGAGTAGTTCTTCTTGAACACCTGGTCGCTGCTGCGATGCCACACGCGACAGTTCGCAGGACTACCCACCGGTCCCCGACTCTGGGTGCCGAAGGTCGTCGACCGGAACGTTATCGGAGCGGTCTCGAACTGAGCAACAGATGGAATCGGGCGCGTCACGAATCAGACAATGGCGATCGTCAATCGGCGATTAGTAATTGCAGGCGGCGATTATGTTAACGCAGGGAAAACACCCTGCTTCGGGCATGTCAGAACGCACTTTGACTACTCGTAATGGGGTGGTCGGTTGACCCTGTACCACTCCGCCGAACTGTGATTGTGACCTTTATCACAGTCGTCAGAAGTCTGTTCCGGGAGATCGTCGCCAAACACCTCGTCGAGTTTTCGACGACGACGTGCGGCTGCCACGTCGTCCGAAGAGTTACTGTTCAGACGCATTTTCGGGGTCTCACCGGAGTCACTGTCCGACATCAGCGAACCTCACTACGCCCTTTCATCCCCGACCGCATCCCACCGCATCGTCAATGCAGAATCGGCAAGTATAGATGTATCGACGGTGCACCGCAGTGCGTTGACTGCTCCGTCGCAGGCCCAGGACCGAAATGCCCGAATGCCGAACCATTGAACCTCGGTGATCAGAACTCGGTGATCGATCCGATGACGTGTTTGGCCAACGGTGCGACAGTCGCCATACCGTCGCGTACCGCCGCCCGCGAGTTGGACAGATTCACCACCAGCGTCTGACCGGAGATTCCTGCCAGACCTCGGGACAGGCCACCGTCGGTGGCGCCCGCTGCCAGCCCGGAACTCCGGACGGCCTCCTCGATGCCCCGCAGCCGTCGATCCAGCAGCGGTTCGGTGGCCTCCGGCGTCACATCGCGTGCCCGGACGCCGACGCCGCCGACCGAGATCACCAGGTCGACGCCGCCGATCACGGCGGTGTTCAGCGCGTTGCGGATCTCCACCTCGTCGCCCGACACCGCGATGGCGGCATCCACATGGAACCCGGCCTCGGTCAGCAACTCGGTCACGAGTGGCCCCAGCAGGCTCTGATCTTCACCGTGCGCGGCCCGATCGTCGACCACCACCACCAATGCCCGGCCGACCTCTCCCGAGGCATCAGGCTCAAGTGCGAGGTCTTCGCCCGGGTGCTGTGCGACATACTCACGTGCGGCCGCGTCGGCGGCGAGCTCATCGTCGGGATCGATGGCAGTCATGCCCGAATCACTCATGTCCGTTCAACTCCAGTTCGGTCGAGCCCAGTTCGGTCGGGTTCGGGTCGGTCGGGTTCAGTTGGTCTGCAATGTCTCCAGGGTGACCTGGGCGGTCTTGGTCTGCCCGTTGACGACGTAGGTGATCGACACCTGATCACCCGGCGCGTGCGACCTGATCGCCGCCACCAGCGCATCTCCCGAGGCGATGTTGCGGTCACCGACCTTGGTGACCACCGCACCCTTGGGGATGCCCGCCTTGTTGGCGGGGCCGCCCGCGGTGACATCGGAGATGACGGCGCCGGAGTTGTCGGCCGTCGCGTTGGCGTTGACCGAGACCCCGAGACCCGCCTGGGTGGCCTTCTTGCCGTCCTTGAGCTCGTTGGCGACCCGGATGGCCTGGTTGATCGGGATCGCGAAGCCCAGCCCGATGCTGCCGCTCTGCGCCTGCTGACCACCACTGCCCGCGCCCAGGGTCGCGATCGCGGTGTTGACCCCGATCAACGCCCCACGCGCGTTGACCAGCGCGCCGCCGGAGTTGCCGGGGTTGATGGCCGCATCGGTCTGGATCGCGTCGATCACCGACGTGGTGCCGCCTCCCTCACCCGAGGTGCTGACCGGGCGATTCAGTGCCGAGATGATGCCGGTGGTCACCGTGCCGGCCAGCCCGAGCGGCGCGCCGATCGCGATGACATTCTGGCCGACGGCCAGGTTGTTCGACGTGCCGATGGTGATCGGCTTGAGCCCGGTCTTGTCGACCTTGATGACCGCGATGTCGGAGATGGGGTCGGCGCCACGGACCTGCGCGGGCGCGCGGGTGCCGTCGGAGAAGTTCACCACCACCTCGCTGACGGGCTGTCCGCCCTCGCCGGCCACCACGTGGTTGTTGGTCATGATGACGCCGTCGGCCGTCAGGATCACCCCGGAACCCTCGCCTGCGCGATTGCCCTGGCGGACGTCGATGGAGACCACCGACGGCAGCACGTTGGCGGCCACCTCCTGGACCGACCCGGGAGGCGCCTCCACCTCGGCCTGCCCCTTGGTGTTGGGGTCGCCGCCGAGGGGTTCGCTACTCGACGTCGACGTCGTGCCGTCCGAGGCGACATTGGCGCCGATCACTCCGCCGACACCGCCCGCGGCCAAGGCGAGGACCACCGCTCCGAGCGCGAGTGCGGCCTTGCCGCCACCACGCTTCTTCGGGGCTGGGGGAAGCTGATCAATCGACGTCGACGGTGCCATGGGCGCGGTACCCGGCGCACCGCCGGCGACTCCGTAACCACCGGCCGGGTAACCGCTGCCCTGACCGTAGGACGGCTGGCCGAAGGTGTACGGATTCTGCCCGTACGGACTCTGCCCTGAGGCGCCCTGTGCAGCAGCATTCGGCGCCGAGGGACCCTGCCCGGCGGAAGTCGGTCCGACGGGGTTCGGTGCGGCGTGATGCCCGTGCTGGCCGGGTTCCTCGGGTCGCGCATAAGGCGAGGGTTGACCCGATGAATGTTGACCTGGTGACGGCTGACCCTGCGGCCCCGCCGGGCCACCCGGATAACCGCCGTACGGACCGCCGCCGTACGAACCGCCACTGGTCATGGTCGAATCCTCGCTCTCGCTCTGCCCCGCCACTGTCTTCGGACTCACCCTATGGGATGCCCAAATGGGTCACCCAACAGATCGACAAAGGATCGGGGCCGAAGTGGTCGTCACACCTACTGACGAACGACGCGCGGCGAAGGTTCCGCCGGGGTCGGCCGACCGGGCAACGTCATACTGATCAGTGCCCCACCGAGCTCGGATTGCTCCGCGCGCACGGTGCCGCCGTGGCGTTGCACCACCTGTCGCACGATCGCCAGCCCCAGCCCGGACCCGGGCATCGACCGTGACGCCGTCGACCGATAGAACCGCTCGAAGACCAGTTCGCGGTCCTCCGGCGGGATTCCCGGGCCGGCGTCGGCGACGGTCAGTTCTGCCGTCGACGGGTCCAGCTGGCGGAGGTTGACCACCACCGGACGCCCCCGCGGACTCCACTTGGCCGCGTTGTCGAGCAGGTTCAGCACCGCGCGGTTGAGGCCGTGGTCCTCGCCGAAGACGAACCATGGGCTGAGCATGGATTGGAATTCGACGTCGCCGCGTCGACGGCGCACACGTTCGAGCGCCCGGTTGACCACGTCGGCGAGGTCGACCTCCTCGAAGACCACCTCCGGTGCGTCCTCGCGCGCGAGATCCACCAAATCGCCCACCAGAGTGGACAATTCCTCGATCTGGGCCATCACGTCCGAACGCAGCTCGATCATGTCCGTCGCCGGCATCGCGGGCGCGCCCGGCGCGCTGGCCGCCATCAACAGCTCGAGGTTGGTACGCAACGACGTCAACGGGGTCCGCAGTTCGTGTCCGGCGTCGGCGACCAGCCTGGCCTGCTGATCACGCGACGACGCCAAGGCACGCAGCATGGTGTTGAAACTCTCGGTGAGCCTTGCCAATTCGTCGTTTCCGGTAACCGGGATGGGGGTCAGATCCTCGGTGCGGGCCACCCGTTCGGCGGCGCGGGTCAACCGGGCCACCGGGCGCAGACCGGCGCGCGCCACCGTGGTGCCGGCCAACGCCGCCAACGCGACACCGCCGCCGCCGACCACCAGCAGCACCCACGCGAGCCGTTTGAGCACCCGATCGGTGTGCAACAAGCTCTGCGCCAACACAAGTGTGTTGCCGTCGTCGAGTTTGCGGGCGAGCACGCGCTGGTTGTTCACCGTCCGAAGACTCTGATTGTTCCCAGAAAGGTTGGTGGAGCGGGCAACTCGTCGTTCGGTGTCCTCGAACGGCACCGAACCGATCAGATAGGTCCGGCCGTCGGGGCGCACCAGGGCCAGAGAGATGTTGGTGGAGAACACCGTTCCGGTGACCAGCGACTCCGGCCGCTCGTTGAGCAGTCCGGTCTTGGCCAGTGCGGTCATTCCGTCGGCCCGGCTCTCCAACTGCGAGTCGACCTCGTTGTACATCGCCCGATACACAACGAAATACGCCGCGGCCGCCATCAGACTGACCGACACCAACACCACGGTCGCCGAGAGCAGCGTGACACGCGTCTTCAACGACACCGCACGCGTCAGAGGAATCGGCTCGCGCATCTCTTCGCGGGTACGCAACCGCCGGAGCCGGGCGGAAAATGGTGCCGACACCACTACGGCGGCGTCTCCCGCAGCACGTATCCGACGCCGCGCACCGTGTGGATCAAGCGCGATTCGCCGTCGGCCTCGGTCTTGCGGCGCAGGTATCCGACGTACACCTCGAGGGCATTTCCCGACGTCGGGAAGTCATAGCCCCACACCTCCTCGAGGATGCGGCTGCGGGAGAGCACTCGACGCGGATTGGCCATCAGCATCTCGAGCAGCGCGAACTCGGTACGGGTGAGGCTGATGTGTCGCTCCCCGCGCGAGACGTCCCTGGTCACCGGATCGAGTGAGAGGTCGGCGAAGGTCATCGCCTCCGATTCGGCTTCGTCGTCGGGGGCCGAACGTCGGAGCAACGCCCGCAGACGCGCCAGCAGCTCTTCCAGGGCGAATGGTTTGGGCAGGTAGTCGTCGGCGCCGGCGTCGAGCCCCGATACCCGCTCGGAGACCGAGTCCCGGGCGGTCAGCACCAGAATGGGCAGATCGTCGCCTGCCGAACGCAGCCGACGGCACACCTCGAGACCGTCGAGCCGAGGCATCATCACGTCGAGAATCACCACGTCGGGCCGGTCGGCGACGATTTTCTCGAGCGCCTCAAGGCCGTCACCTGCGGTTTCGACGGTGTATCCGTTAAAGGTCAGCGACCGTCGCAGCGATTCACGGACCGCCCGATCGTCGTCGACCACAAGGATGCGCATGCCTACAGTCTTATCCACAACGGCTGAGAGGTGTCTGAGCAACACTCCGCACACGGATGACTGTTCCGGCGGCGCGACCCGTCAGCCGAGCTCGAGTGGGAAGAAGATCGAGTAGACCAGCGTCAGGACCAGGTTGACCAGGATGACCGAGACGGTCGCGGTGACCACGGTGGCGTTCACCGCGTCGGCGACGCCCTTCGGGCCACCCTTGGCCTCCAGACCGCGCTGACACCCGATCACCGAGACCACCAAGCCGAACACCATCGCCTTGGCCAACGCCAGATACACATCGCGCAGGCTGGCGAACGCGCCGAAGGACTGCCAGTAGCTGCCCGGGCCGACACCTTGACCCAAGGTCGCGACGTAGAAGGCGGCCAGGATGCCGACGAAGATGATGAACAAGGCCAGCAGCGGCGCGACCAGGACGGTGGCGATCACCCGCGGGACCACCAGACGCTGAATCGGGTTGACGCCCATGGTCTTCATCGCGTCGATCTCTTCACGCACGGTGCGTGCACCGAGATCGGCAGCGATCGCCGAGGCACCCGCACCAGCGAGCAGCATGCCCGACGCCAGCGGCGCCGCTTGCTGAATCACCGCGAAACCACTGCCGGCACCCAGAATCGACTGTGCGCCAAGCTGATTGATGATGTTGCCGATCTGGATGGTCACGATGACGCCGAACGGGATCGCGATCAGGAAAGCCGGCAGCGCCGTGACACTGACCAGATACCACGCCTGAATAGCGGTTTCCTTGACCTTCAGACGCCAGCGCAGCGCATCGATGACGGCCGCCACCAGCGTGCCGACCACGAGCTGCCAGGTCCGCCCCATGGTGCGAATCGGCCCGATCGCGTTGTCGCGCAGGTTATCCCGAAAGACCTGCCCCACCGAGGGTTCGGACTGCAGCGAGTTGCCCGAGACAATGACCGCCATCATTAACCACCCGCATTCGGCGTCGGAGCGGATCCACCCGGAACCTCAGCGGCCGGCGCGTCCGCACCGGGAACCGCGTCCGCACCGGGCACTGCGGGAGCGGCCGGGGTCGTCGGGGCCGCCGCGCCGGACGTGCCGGCACCGAAGTTGCCACCACCGGTCGTCGGATCCCCGACAGAGGTGATCAGCCAGTTCTTGCTGCGATCGAGTGTGATCGCGTAAATGGCCGCAGCCACCGCGCCATTGGGTGTCTGGATGGTCTTGGTGTTGACGTTGACCACCGACTGCACCCGGAAAATGTCGCCGGCCACGTCGACGGTCTTGGACACCACGAGATCGGCGGTGGTCTGCATCCGCAGCGGCCCGAGCACCTGCTCCATGGTCTGCCCGATGACGTCGTACTGCTTCTGCAGGTCACCGCTGACGCCGCGCTTCATGTTGGCCACCCAGGGCGTCAGGTCGTGATAGTCCAGGCTCGCGGCGCTCACCGCGTACTTTCCGGCCAGGTCCTCGGCCTGCTTGCGGTCGGCCTGATCGGCGCGCATCGTCGCGAGATCACTGCGCGCGGTCACCCCCATCACCGTGCCCACCGACAGCGCAATCGCCAGCAACGCGGCGACGACACCGGCAATCCACTTCCACTTCGAGCTCAACCACGACGAGCCGCTGGACACCGGTGGGACCGCGGCCTTGCTCTGCTTACCGGCGGACGAACCCTTCGGCTTGTCCTTCTTGGGCTTCTTGGCCTTCTTCACCTTCACCGGTGCGCTGTCGACATCCTCGGCCTCAGCGGCGTCGGTGTCGTCGTCATCATCGTCGACGTCCTCGACGGCGTCGACCGTTTTCTGAGCGTCCACCGACTTCTCGGTGACCCCCGATTTCTGTGTGGCCGCGGCCTTTTCGCTCTTCGCGACATTCACATCTTCGGTCTGCGCATCGCCTGCGGTCTGCGCATCGTGGTCGGCCACCAACTCGTCGGGTGCGGCGATGTCGGTGGTGGTGTCGGTGTCATTCATGGGGTAACTCCAATTTCGTTGTCATGCACGCGACTCACCGTGGCGCGGTCGGAATGACCACGAGGCGGGCCGCTCCTCGTGCCCCGAACAGCTGTAGGGCAATGGAGAGGAATTTGCTCACGTTGATGGTGGGCAGGGTTTCATTGATCGCCGCGATGATCGGAACGATCGGATCGAGCGCGTCGGCCAGGTTGGGCAGGATCACCTTGAGTTTCGAGTTCAAGTTCGCGAAGAAGGGGTCGATATTGTTGTGGAAGGACTCGTACAAGTGCGCCTCGTGCACCGCGGGCTCCATGCCGCGCAACACGCCTGAGTAGGCGTCGAGCAGTTTCTCGGCCTGCGGGCCGATCGGGGGCAGCCCGTTGATCAGCCATCCGAGATCGCTGTTGTACACCTGGGTGTTGTTGAACATCGACGACAATTGCGCCGAGCGCGACAACAGCACCGCCGAGATCAGCCGGGTCCCATCGCTGATCCGGCCCAGTGACTGATCGGTGCCGTCGAGCGCTTGCCACGCGGTACGCAGCAGACCCGACGCCGGGTCGGCGGCGAGCGCATTGCCCAGCGTGGTGAGTTGGTTGAAGAAGCCCGGAATCGATTCGGGCGCATCCACATTCTTGGTGGCGATCTGGTCGCCATCGCGCAGATACGACCCGGACGCACCCGTCGGGTGGAAGTTGACGTAGGGCTCGCCGAGCGCCGACTGCAGACCGATCTCGACGGTGGACTGCGCCGGAATATGTTGTTCGTGCGGCACCTGCAGGGTCAGGACGGCGCCGGTGGGTACCACGTCGACCTTCTCGACCTGCCCCACCCGCACACCGCTGACGAACACGCCGGTGTTGCTGAGCACCAGGTCGGTGTCGGGTACCTGCATCGACACCCGGTCGTACTGCTGGAACGGGCTCCACTTGTACACCGAGAACGCCAGGTATCCCAGGGCGGCCAACATGACCGCGGTGAAGACCAGAATGTTCAGCATCAACTCACGCCGAATCGACATCAGTGCACCACCCCCAGCTGACGCAGAACCCGAACCATTCCCGCCGCCAGCTGGCGGTCGGACATGTCGTTTTCGATCTGAACCGAGCGGATGTTCACCGACGGCGTGGACTTCAACGACGGAATCACCGTGTCGGAGAACAGCGCGAGTACGCGTTCGGCCGTGGACGGCCCGCTGGTGTCAGGCCAGCCCGGGATCAGGAAGGGCTTGATCACGGTCTCGATGGCCCGGGTGAGCGCGGCGAGCAACGGTGCCGCCGGAACCACGGTGCGCAGCGAGACCTCGAGGTCGGACACGATGGTGATCCACAGGTTGGGGTCGGTGATGCCCTGGATCTGCCGGTACCCCGCATCGCTGAGCACGAACCCGAACCGGTTGCTCATCTTGCCGAGCTCTTCGGTGGTCTTGGCCAGTCCGGCCAGCAGCATGTTCAAGTGCTCGGTGTCAGCCGCGATCGACGTCACCGTCTCGTCGACCACGCCGGTGAGCCGCGTGACCGTCTTCGGGTCGTCGGGGAACTGCGCGTTGAGCTGACTGAACGAATTGCCCAGCTGCGGAAGGCTTCCGCCACCGAGGAAGTTCGAGAGACTCTTCATCAGGTCCTCGATCTGCACCGGCGGCTTGACCCGATCCTTGGCGATGGTTCCGCCGTCGGGCAGCTTCTGGCTCCAGGCGTCTGACGGGTTCTGGATGGATACATAGGTGTCGCCGAGCAGGGTGTCCTGCCGCAACTCGACGGTAGCGTTCTTACCGACCGTGACGCCCTCGTCGACCCGCAGCGTCGCCACGGCCGATCCCTTTTCGACGTCGATCGCTTGTACCGCACCGACTTTCATCCCACTGACCAGCACCGGCGCCTGCAGCGGCAGGTTCACGACCGAGCCGAAGTCGACCTTCACGATCGGCCCGTCGTCCATCGCCTGCGACGTCGGGAGATTGTCCGGTGAGAGAACCGAACAACCGCCGAGGGTCACCACCGAGGCGGCCGCCATCGACATCGCGATCACCCGAACGCGCAGCCGACGATCTGTCATCGCTTCTCGCATTCTCATCGGGCCGCTCCGGTCGCCAGAAGAACCAGTCGCAAGGCGTCGACTTCCATTCCGTTGGGGTCGGTCACGTGGCACTGATTCGGAATCCACTGGTTGATGTTGCGGCACGTCAGGTACGGGTCCTTCGCGGGAATGCGGGTCCGCGGCGGGGTGTAGCGGATCTTCAGTCCGCCGGTGTCCTGATCGAAGTTGATCTCGAACGCGCGGATCAGCGGCGGGATGATCCGCAGCAGATCGCCGAAGTTACGCATCCCGGCGCCCAGCAATCGGGTGACCGGGATACCGATGTCGAGCACCGGGTCCAGGAAATGCCCGTACGAGCCCGTCAGCTTGCTGAGCACCACCACGATGTCGGGCAGCACCTGGATCAACGAGCTCAGGTTGGTGATGGTCGGGACCACCGCGTTCGGGAACGACGCGTTGATCGAGTCGACCAGGTTATGGACCAACGGCCAGTTCGACGAGAGCCCGTAGGTCAGCGTGCTCATGTTGTCGATGGTGGTCGCCAGGTCGGCGAGCGCACCGGTCATCGGCGTGCGTGCCGGTGCCGCGAGCTGCTTGATGACGGTGTTGAGAACCGGGCCGACGCCGGCCAGTTCCTTGTTGGCCACCGTGACGCTGCGCAGCACCACCGCCGTCTGCTCCGGGCCGCCGTCGACGGTCAGCTGCTTGGCGATGTTGGACACGCTGTCGAGTGACTTGCTCACCGACAGTGGGGTATTCGTGTTGGCCAGGCCGATGCACTGTCCCTCACCGAGCGTCGGTCCGTCCTTCGGGTCACCGATCAGTGCGAGCTGACGAACGGCCAGCACCGACTGGGAGATGGTCGACGCCTTCACATCTGCCGGGAGCTTCTGGTCGGAGTCGACGGTGAAGGTGACACGAGCGGTGCCGTCCATGGCCGTGTCGACCTTGCTGATGGAACCGACCGTCACACCGCGACGGGTCACCGGGTTGCCCTCGAAGACGCCGACGCCGTCTCGCAATTGTGCGCAGTAGCTGACCGTGTCGCCCTCAGAACGCTCCACCGCCAGGGCGGTCGCGCCGATGCCGACCACCAGGGCGATCGACACCAGCGAGACCAACAGCTTGGAGCCCGCGATCTTTCGCAACATCAGCACACCACCCCGATCGCCGGAACGCAGTAGTTCGACGCCAGGACGATGCCGGACTGATCGATGTGCACGGTGCCGTCAGGCGCCACCATGCCCTCGAGGCGCTGAATGAGGTCGCGGCCCTGATTGATCATCGGCGTGTAACGCTCGAGCGCCGGACCGAACTCGCGTCCGATCGCGTCGACCTTGTCGACGATCGGCTGGACGTCGTAGCGGTATACGTGCGCGATGCTGCGGACGCGGGCCAGCATCTCCCCCAACTGACCGAGGATGTAGCCGAATCTCGCACCGAAGACCGCGAAGTCGGACAGGAAGTCACTGAGGTTGCGGGCCAACTGGGTGAGCACGTCACCGTTGACGTTGAGCGCGTGCGAGTAATCGCCCGCCACCTTGAGGGTCTTGCCGAAGTCGTCCTGCCGATTGTTCAGGTTCGTCAGCATCGCCGACAACGTCTCCAGATTCCGTTTGATCGCACCGGGGTTCTGCTCGAGGCCGGTGGTGGTCTGGGTAAGCAGCTCTCGCAGCGGTGCCGCGTCGAGCTCGTCCAGCTTCGGCTGAACCAGCTGGAAAGTCTGAATCAGGCTGTAGGGCACCGTCGTCCGCTGAACCGGGATCACCGCGTCGCCCAGCGGGTTGGAACCCGACGACGACAGTGCGACGTAGTTGCCGCCGACGATGGTCAACATCCGCACGTCGGCGGCGGTTTGGTCACCGAGGAAGGCGTCCTCGTCGACGTCCATGGCCACGTCGACGTGGTTGTCGCGCAACGTCACCGACTTCACCGTGCCGACCGACACACCGGACACCCGCACCGAGTCACCGACCTTGACCTGGCCGGCCTCGGCGAATTGCGCTGTGACGGTGCGTGTTCCCGGATGCCAGACGTACAGCAGACCCGCCAGCAACGCGAGTACCACCAGAATTCCGACACCGACGACACCCCATCGGAGCTCCGAGGCGACCTCACTGCCGTGTCGTGGTGCGGCCCAAGCAACCAGATTGCCTATCCGGTCGCGCAGCGTCTGACGCTGCTTCTCATACAACATCGAATGCCCTCATCGCTTGCACAACAGCACTTTCGAACCTCGCAGGAAGAAATTCACGTCAGCGGGCAGCAGTGCCTCCCCCTTGGAACAGGTCATCTTGACGCCGGCACGCGGGTCGGGCATCACCGTGTTGACCGCCTGCAACAGGCCGGGGGTCAGGGCCAGTAGCCCGACACCTGCCTGCAGAAACGGCACGATCTGACGCACGATCGAGTTCAGGTCGGGTGTGTCGTTCAGTTCCAGACCGATCGACCGGAGCAGAAGGTTGACCTGCTCGGTCACCACACCGGTGGTGTCGGCCATCCGCCTCATGTTCGGTTTGGCCTGCGCGAGAACGGTTCCGAATCGGGACAGGTATTCGATGACCGGATTCAGATACTGCGCCTTGCCGTCGACCGCCGACGCCACCTTGGCCAGGTTGTCGACGATCGTGTTGACCGCGGCCTGCCGGTTGTCGACCGCGGAGAGCACCGTGGTCAGCGAATCCAGCATCTTGGGAAACCCGGTGCCGTCACCTTCCACCAGCGCCAGCATGCTCTCGGAGAAGTGGTTGATGTCAGTCGGGCTCATGGCCGCGAACACCGGTGCCAGACCGTGGAACACGGTGGTGATGTCGAACGACGGGACGGTGTTGGCCAGCCCGATGGTCTGACTCGCCGGTACCACCGCACCCGAGGCGCTCTTCTGCTGCAGGTCCACGTACCGGATACCGGTGAGGTTCAGGTAGCGAATGGCCAGCTTGCTGTCGGCGTAGACCTTCTGGTTGTCGTCGAGCGTGAAGCCCACCATCGCAACCGATCCCCGCTCGGAGCGGCCAAGCGACACGTCGGTGACCTTGCCCACCCGCACGCCCATGAGACGCACGTCGTTGCCCGGCCGCAGACCGGCGACGTCACTGAACTCGGCGTGATAGGCGGTGCCCTCGACCGGGCGGGTGATCGCGGAATAGACGAACACACCCGCACCGACGCACACCAGCGCGAACACCAGCAGGTAGGTCAGCGACCTCGTGAATCCGGTCACCGCACTCCTCCACTTCGCAGCGCGGCACCCATCACCGGGAGCCCACGCAACACCACATCGACATTGACCACCGGGCCGTTGGGTCCCGGGTGGATCGCGCGATCGACCCGATCGATCAGATCGGCGATCTGCAGACCGTTGAGCTTGGCGTCGGGGAAGGTCTTCTGGACGGTGTCGAGCAGCCCGTTGACCATCGGGACGAACGGAAGGAGCCGTCCGATCTCGTCCTTGCCCAACAGATCGCGCAGACCGACCTTGATCAGCCCCGCATCGAAATTCTCCAGACCGGCGCGCTGGGCCTCGACGAACCCCGGCTCCTGCGGCGCCTTCCAATCCAGCAATCGCCCAACCGGCGGCAGCAGGTAGCCGGTGGTGCCACCGACCCGATCGAGCAGCTCCGCGACCTGCGGGAAGGTCTGCGACGTCGGAAGCTTCTGGGTCGCGGCGATCTGCTCGGCGAGCCGACCGGCGATTCCGACGACCGGCAGTAGCCCCATGGTCGCCTGTTCGGCCGACGCGAGGATGGCTCCGACGTACGGCGTGAAGGCCTTCTCGTTGAGATCGCTGAGGTTGCGCAACAGCGTCGTCAGCGTGGAGTCCTCGGTCGCCGGCGGGTAGAAGTCACCGCCGTCGGGAATGGGTGCACCGTCGCCCGCGGTCTTCAGCACCACCGCGCCGATGCCGAAGATGTTCTTGGGTGCGTAGATCACGCCCATACCGGTGGTCAGTACCTCCGGCCTCGCCAGTTTGTCGCGGTCGATGGCCAGGTCGACGACGAAGGCGTCGGGGGCGGTGGCCGTCACCGACTCCACCTGACCGACCTCGTTGCCGTTGACCACGACAGAGCTGCCGGACACGATGCCGCCGGCCACCGATTTGGCGTGCATGGCGATCTTCATGTCGTGGTCCGGGATCATCTTGACCACCATCGAGATCACCAATGCCGCAGCACAGACGCCGGCGATCGCGATGAGTCCGCGCCGCAGGTACACCGAGCGATCGGCCGCCATTCCTGGCGCATGGAAGTCGGTCACATCATCCCCTGAACACGAACGGCGAGTTGAGGCCCCAGAGCACGATCGTCATGATCACGTCGAGGATGACGATGGCGACCAGGCTGGCGCGGACCGCACGGCCCGACGCGACCCCGACGCCCTCGGGACCCGAGGTTGCGAAAAATCCCTTGTAGCAATGGATCAGCACGATCACCACGATGAACACGGTCACCTTGATGCCCGCGTAGACGAGGTCGGGAACGTTGACGAACTGATTGAAGTAGTGGTCGTAGGCACCGGTGGACTCACCGCGCAGGGCGACGACGAAGGCGCTGCTCAGATATCCGGCGACCACCGCGATCAGGAAGGTCGGGATAATCGTGACCAATCCGGCCACCACGCGGGTGGACACCACGAAGGCGATCGACTCGATACCGATCACCTCGAGCGCGTCGATCTCCTCGCTGATGCGCATCGAACCGATCTCGGCGGTCATCCGGCAGCCGGCCTGCACCGCGAAGCCCAGCGCCGCGAGCAGTGGGGCGAACTCGCGGGTGATCGCAAACGACGACACCGATCCGGCCACCGGCCCCAGGCCCAGCATCGACAGGGTGCTGTGCGCGATGATCGCGACGGTCGCACCGGCGGCCATGCCGAGCACCACCATCACCAGCGCGGTACCGCCGCCGACCACCACCGCTCCACGGCCCCAGGCGAGGTCGGTGATGGTGCGCACGGTCTGGCCGGGGAATCGCATGATCGCCCGCGGCATATAACGGACTGTCAGCCACACGAACGAGGCGAAATGACCGATACGCGCGATGATCGTCGCGCTGCGGTGGCCCGTCGCCTCCAGCAGACGCAACCCACGCGGCGCGTACGGAGCTGGCACCCCCATGCCGTCGCACCTTTCTCTCCAGTAACCTTACCGGCCAGTAACCGATAGGCCCGAGGCTCTCCGTTAGCTCCACATGAGCAGCAGGAAGCGCCCCGAACTCCTGCTATTTGACGAACAGAGGGAAGGACTCGCGTTCGGTCGTCGCCAATTGCGACTGGCACCGAAAATGCGCCATCCTTTTTTCCCCCTTGCGATTCGTGGATCACCCCCCGTAGGTGACTGTTACCCACAGCACTCTCGCCATAGTTTGGCATAAGGCATCTCGGAGTCAAACCCGAATCCCCCGAAATGAACAAAATGGCTGTGCCATTACTCAATGGCACATAGTCAGGGGAAACTGGAGCGAGCGTCCGATAACGTCCACACGCCCATGAGCTGCAACAAAGCCGGGTTCCGGTATCGCTAATGCGATTGCGAGATCGTCACGCATCGCTGCGCGGCACCGAAATCAGGTCATCCGACCGATTGCGGGAATAGAAAAAACCGCCCGCATTCACTGGCTGGTGAATGCGGGCGGAATGGATTTACTTTCTCAGCGAATAACGCTCGGCCGCGGAAAGAATGGTCGTTAGCGCCGACGTCGTCCGGCGGCGGCGATCATCTCCGACAGAGCCACGAACTTCACGCGCGGCCGGCCCTGCTGGGCACCACGTCGACGTTCGGTGCGGTCGATGGCACGCATTCCCCGGTACCCGATCACGTGACGCACCCGAGCGCGGACGAGCTTGTCGAACTCCTGCGGCTGACGGCGAGAACGTTGCAGCACAACGGATTTCGCGTCGGAGATGAAGTCCTCGACGGTACTGATCGCACACATCTTGTTCGCACCGATGCCGCCGGTGGGGCCGCGCTTGGCCCAGCCGGTCACATAGACGCCCGGGATCACCCGGTCGTCATCGCCGAGGACCCGTCCGTCGTCGTTGGGGAACACACCGCGCGCGGCGTCGAAGGGCAGTCCACCGATCGGCGTCGAGCGGTACCCGATCGACCGGACCGCGAGGTCGGCGCCGATGATGTGGTGCCGTTCGCCGGTACGGACTCCCACTCCGTCGACGCGTGTCTGGCCGATGATCTCCTCCGGCGAGGAGTGGAACAGGAACACGATTCGACGACGCGTCGGGTCCGCGGGCCCCTTGAGGTCCGGCAGTTCGGCGCTCGGATCGTCGACGGTGACGATCTCCACGCCCGGAATCGACGACAGCGCACGGTATTCCGCGGCCGTGTATGCGGCGTGCTGCTGATCGCGCCGGCCGAGCAGCACCACTTCGTGGATGTTCTGCTCGCGCAGGATCGACAACGCGCGGTCGGCGATGTCGGTGGTGGCCAACAACTCTGGTGGCGACACGAGGATCCGGGCGACATCGAGCGCGACGTTACCGGTACCGACGATCACCGCGCGATGGTGGGCCGGATCGTCGGCGCTACCCTTACGGATGGGTGGTGCGGCATCGGCGCCGGGCACCGCGTTGTACCACGCGACGAGTTCGGTGGCCGACGTCGAGCCGGGCAGGTCTTCGCCCGGAATGCCAAGGCGCCGTGACTCACTGGCGCCCACGGCGTAGAACACCGCATCGAAGTGCTCGGCGAGTTCGGCGGGGGTGATCTGTCCGGCCGCGGTGTCGTCGCCGACCTCGACGTTGGTCATCATGGTGACCCGCGGGTCGCGGTAGAGCAGATCGAAACCGTGCAGCACGCCCTTGGTGCCGGGATGATCCGGTGCAACGCCGGCCCGGACCAGTCCACCCGGGGTGGGCAGCTTGTCGATGACGGTGACGTCGGCCTCGGTTCGGTCCAGCAGCGTGCGCAGCGCATAGCCGCCCGACGGGCCGGTACCGACCAGGGCCACCCGCATCCCGGTCGGCAGCTTCGGGATGTCGGGGTAGACCACCTGGCTCTGGTGTCCGACGACGACGTCGGTGTTGTCCTTGTAGTAGTTCGCGTTGATCTCGATGAAGACCTTGTCGCGGGTACCCAGCTTGTCGGCGGGGAAGATCGCGTCGACCGGGCAGGCATCGGCGCAGGCGCCGCAGTCGATGCACGCCTGCGGGTCGATGTGCAGGATGTCGGACGTGCCGAATCCCCGCTCCTCGGGCGTCGGGTGGATGCAGTTCACCGGGCACACCGACACACACGCTGCGTCGCTGCAGCAGGACTGGGTGATGACGAACATCAGAGCATGTTCGCTTTCCGGTAGTAGCGCATCGCCGGGCGGGTCAGCAGGCCGACCTCGTCGAGGAACTCCATCAGATGCGCGCAGCTGCTGCGGATCATCGCGTTGAAGTGCGCGTTGTTCTTCTTCTCGGCGACGGCGCGCTCGACGTCGAGTCCGGCGTCGGCGTAGGCCTGCTTCTGGATGAGGCTGCTGACGATCACGTAGGCGGCGATCGAGATGATCAGCGCGCTGAGCTGCTTGCGGGCGCGTCCGGTGCCCTGGAGCGACTCACGCACCTGCTCACGCGCGAACTTCATGTGTCGCGACTCCTCGAGCACGTGGATCTCGTTGACGGTGCGGATGAACGGGAGCACCCGCTCGTCGCGCATGCAACCACGCTGGAAGACGTCGAGGACCTCTTCGGCGACGAGGATTCCGGTGTAGGCGATCTCTCCGCCGGCAACGCTCTTGAGCAGCTTGCCGAGCCGGCCGACGACCTTGCCCGGGTGGTAGGAGGTGCCGACCATCTTCTCCGATGCCTTGGCGAACATCATCGAGTGGCGGCACTCGTCGGCGATCTCGGTGAGCGCGAACTGGAACTCCGAGCCGTGATAGTCACCGAGGTACTGATCGCGGATGACCATCTCGTTGAGGATCATCTCGAACCAGATGCCGATGCACATGATCGACGCGAACTCGTGGCGGGTGACCGAGATGCGCTGCTCCTCGGTGAGCTCGTCCCAGTACGCGGTGCCGTAGAGCGACGACCACTCCGGGCTGCAGCCGTACTTGGTGGGATCGACCGGCAGCGACCAATCGATCTCGGTCATCGCGTTGCGCGACAGACGGGCGGCCGACGCCAGCAGTCGCGCGGAGACCTCTTCGGTGCCCTGATCGATCATGCTGACGACGTTGTCGGCATCGTCGAAGTTCTCGACGGTGCGATCCATGGCTGCAGTCATCGTGTCCGCCCTTTCATGTCAACGCTCAGTGTTATGACAATATGTGTTGTCACGATAGCAGGGCGTCGGGCGTCGTCAAGCACGTTTGGTACCCGACCGGCGGGTAAGTTAGGTTCAGGGCCACTATTTGGCCAGGTCAGAGTGGGAGTACACAATGTCATCGATCTTTATCAGCGGCGGAGCGGCCGGCATCGGACTGGCCACCGCGGAGCGGTTTGACCGGGAAGGATGGCAGATCGGCGTCTACGACGTGAACGCCGACGCACTCCAGAAGGTCCGCGCGAACCACCCGAACTGGATCGTCGGCGAGCTCGACGTCCGCGACGACAAACAGTGGGCCGACGCACTCGCCGAGTTCACCGCACACACCGGCGGCACGCTTGACGTTCTGGACAACAACGCGGGCGTCCTGGTCGCCGGTCCCCTCGACGAGATCTCGCCCGCCGCCATCCGCGCCCAGATCGACATCGACTGCCTCGGCGTCACCCTCGGCGCCCAGGCGGCGTTCCCCTACCTGAAGGCGACCCCGGGTTCGCACCTGGTCAATATCGCGTCCGCGTCGGCCATCTATGGCCAGCCCGACATCGCGACCTACAGCGCGGCCAAGTTCTACGTGGCCGGACTGACCGAGGCCCTGGAGCTGGAGTGGGAACCGCACGGCGTGCGCGTCGTCGGGATCTGGCCGCTGTGGGCCAAGACCGCACTGGCCGACAACGACGCAAAGAGCACCAAGACCCTCGGGGTGCGCATCACCCCCGAGCAGGTCGCCGAGAAGGTGTGGGAGTCGGTCCATCCGACCAGCCGTGACCTGCGCATCCACCGGACGTCGTACTCGGTCGGCCTGCAGACCACGGTGCTGGCCAACATCGCCAAGTTCGCGCCGAACTTCGCCAGCCGCCAGATCAACAAGCTGCTGGCGCAATCCTGATCTCATGCGCGGTCCTGATCTCAAGCGCCTCCTGACTTCCAGCGCCTGATTCACCAACTCCGTACTTTTGGTCGCAAATAGCGACCAAGAGTACGGAGTTAGTCTTTAGCCTTGAGAAGAACGCACGAATAGACCCGCCAGGTCGATGCCTGGCGGGTCTATTCGCGTAAAAAGTGTTGGGTCGGCTCAGCGACGGTCGAGATCGATGATCCCGGCCTCGGCGGCCTTGACGAGGCGGCGCGGAATGCGCTGCGCAACGCCGTTGATCTTCACTTCTTGGAGAGCGGGGTTGTCCGCTTTCCACTGCGAACGGCGGCTGCGGGTGTTCGCCCGCGACATCCGGCGCTTCGGTACAGCCATGGTTGTGCCCTTCTATGCGATGAAGTCTCGTGAGTGATCAGGTCTCGTGACGAGTAGGTCTGTCGACATTGATCTCTCGGACGTGCGCCGACGGCCTTGGAGGCGCGGCACACAACCAGACCAGACTACCGGTTACCCCCACGCAGCTCCAAAACGCGTGCGGACCGTCAGTTCTGGGCGACGATCCCGAGCGCGAACAGGATGACGATGCCCACCAGAAAGACCGCGACGATGGCAATCGAGATCCATCCGAGGATGACACCCGCCTTGGCCAGCGACTCGCCTTCCTGGGTGCCGGCCGACGCCGCGATCTCGTCGGTGGCTGAGTTCCCCATGATCACCGCGACCACGCCGAGGATGCCCGGGCAGGCCACGAATGACCCGATTCCGGCGATCAGCGCGACCAGCGCCTTGGTGTTGGTCTGCCGGACCGGCGGATACATGCCGCCCCCGGCCGAGTACGGCGGGTAGGGCGCTCCGGCCGGCGGATAGCCCGGCCCACCGGGCGGGTACGACGCTCCGGCCGGCGGATACTGCGCTCCTGCGGGCGGATACTGCGCTCCTGCGGGCGGATACGAGGCCGCCGGCGGCGGATACCCCGGGCCGGTCGGCGGGTATCCGGGACCGGTCGGCGGTGTCGGAGCCGCGGGAGGGGTGGGAGTCGCAGGAGGGATCGGAGTCGTAGCAGGGTCGGGAGATGCAGGCGGGATGGGAGCCGACTCGCCGCCCTCGGGCTTCGTCGCATCCTCGGGCTTGATCCCCTCGGGCTTGATCCCCTCGGGATTGGTCCCCTCAGAATTCGTGCCGTCAGAACTCGTCATCGGCCCAGCCTAGCCGCGCCGCGCGGGGTCGTGCTTTCACAGCGCGCGGGTCACCTGGAATCCCATGACGATCAACATCAGCACGGCCAGTACGCAGCCGACCGCCCCCAGGACGACACCGGCGAGCGCCATCCCGTCGCCGGTCCGAAGGCCGCCGGACGCGGCGATATCGCGTCGGGCGAGCACACCCGTCACGATCGCCGCCAAACCGAGCGGAAGCCCGAGCAGCAGGCACGCGAATGCCAACGGCACGCTCAGCAGCCCGGCGATCAACGCACCGATCGCTTTGCCGTCCTGCGTCGGCCGGCTGTACCCATACGGCGACGCGCCCGGGTACGGCTGGTAGGGCTGCCCGTACTGCGGTTGCGGGTACTGGGACTCGGGGTACTGGCCGTACGGTGATCGGCCGTACTCCGGCTGAGGATAGTGAGTCGACGCCGTGTACGGCGGCGGGTATTGCGGTGACGAATACTGCGACGTCGGGGGCTCCGGCGACGAGTACTGCGACGTAGGGGGCTGCGGCGACGGAGACTGGGGCGACGGAGACTGCGGCGACGGAGACTGGGGCGACGGCGGGTACCCGGCCGGGTACTGGGACGGCGAATTCGTGGGCGGCCCAGCAGGATTAGGACCAGCGGGATTAGGACCAGCAGGATTCGAAGCAGCAGAATCAGACCCAACGGGATACGCCGGCCCACCGAAGATCCGCCCGTCGTCGACCGAGTCGGGGATCTCGGTCCAGTCGTCGGGTCCCGGTGAATCCGAGCCGGGCTGGCCCGCCGGCGGATACATCACGTTCGTCACTCCTAGCTGGGAGTTGCTCCCTCACCCTCGCGGAGGGCGAGGTGAATCTCGGCCCCAGGGTAGTGAATACACTCGACGGGTGTCAGGAGTGGTGTCGGGCTTCACGGTGATCTTCATCGTCGTCGGCATCGGCTTCATCCTCGGCCGCACCCGCGTCCTCGGCGACCACGCCCACGAGGTGCTCTCCCGCCTGGTGTTCTTCGTGTGCACGCCGGCGTTGTTGTTCTATTCGCTGGTCACCTCGGACCTGTCGGTGATCTTCTCCCCCACACTGCTGATCGCCGGGCTCAGTGCCCTGATCATCGGATTCACCTACGTCGTCATCGCGCGGCTCTGGCTGCGACGCGAGACGCCCGAACTGGTGATCGGCGGGCTGTCGGCGTCGTATGTCAACAGCGTCAACCTCGGGCTGCCCATTGCCATCTTCGTGCTCGACGACGCGTCGTTCATCGCTCCGCTGCTGCTCTTCCAGATCCTGATCTACTCGCCGATGGCGCTGGTCACGCTCGACCTCACCGCACTGGGCAAGGGGTCGGGTTCGCCGATCCGGGACGCGGTGGTCATGCCGTTGACCAATCCGATCGTGCTGGGTGGCCTGGCCGGAGTGATCCTCTCCGCGCTCGGCTGGCGGCCGCCGACGGCGATCCTCGAGCCACTCAAGATGCTGGGCAACGCGTCGGTGCCGGGTGCGTTGCTGGCGTTCGGCCTGTCGTTGACCGGCGTGGCGATCCTGAAGAAGGGTGAGAGCCCACGACGCGACGTCGCACTCGCCTCCTTCTTGAAGATGATCGTGATGCCGTCGCTGGTATATGTGTTGGCGCGCTGGGGTTTCGGCGAGACCGGCCATACCTTGTTCGCCCAGGTGGTGATCGCCGCACTGCCCACCGCGCAGAATGTGCTGGTCTACGCCACCCGTTACCGACGTGGGCAGGTGCTGGCCCGCGACACAGCCCTGGTGACCACTCTCGCGTCGATCCCGGTGATCGCGATCATCGCGCTGCTGCTGGCCTGAGTGCCGTGCCGGATACGGGCGCTATCTGCGACGCCGGCTCTTGTCGCGGCTCTTGTCCCGGGCCTTCACATCGACGCCACCCATCAGCGCCAGTCCGGTGACCCGCACGACGGGCGCCCCCGGCGGGCCGACGACATTGCGGCCGCCGAAGCCGCCCATGATGCCGATGCCACCGACTTCGACGGTGACGTCGGTCGGCACGATGATCTCGATACCGCCCATGATTGCGGTGCACTGAATGGTGAGCACCGGCGCGGTGAATCGCACTGAGCGAAGGTCGATGTCGACCCCACCCATGATGGCGGTCGCCGAGAGATGGTCGTCGACAGCGACCGTGCCCCGCAGTTCGCTACCCGACATGATGGCCAGCCGATGACGAATCACCACCTGCGACTCGGCAGCCGGAATCACCCGAGACGGCGACTCGACGCTCACTCCGGGAATCGGCACTCCCAGACTGGTGACCGGTAGATCGTCGGTCAGCTCGTCGAGTTCGCCGAATGTCTTGGCCACCAACGCTTTACCGGCCCGGTCCGAGTACTCCACCGGCGTCAGCACACCATGGGACATCGCCGCCGACAGCAGCGCGTGGACCAGTTCCCGATCGGTGTCGCCGGCGCGCAGCCGGGATCGTCGATCGTCGGCGGGCTCGGGAAGGTTGGCGGCGCTCGTCACCACCCCAGCCTAGAGGTGGCGCAGCGGTGTGACCACCCTGAGAACACCCCCGGATCGCCTCTCAGCAACATCGACACGAGCACCGGCGACAGGTCAACGTCGGCGGGCGCGGCGCGACTTCAGGTAGTCACCCACGACGGCCGCGCCGAGGCCGTCGACGTCGGGTGCCACGACCCGACCTCCGACGCGTCGGGCGATCTGATCCATGAAGTGCGCGAGGCCGGGATCCTCACCGAGCCGGAAGAACGTGACCTGCGCTCCGTAGCGTGCGACGTGATCGAGTTCGCGGACGGTGAGCGCGATCGTCTGCGGATGCGGCGGATAGAAGAAGAACGGCTCACCGCTGGGATCGAGGTGCGCGGTCGGTTCGCCGTCGGTCACGATCAGCACCACCGGTTGTGCGTTGGGAAAACGTCGCAGATGCCGCTGGGCCAGGATCAGCGCATGGTGCAGATTGGTGCCCTGCTCCATCCGCGGCTGCAGCCCGGTCAATTCCGCGATGTCGATCGAACGCGCGTAGCGGCCGAACGCGATCAGGTGGAGTTCGTCGCTGCGAAATCTGGTGGAGATCAAATGGTTCAACGCGATCGCGGTGCGTTTCATGGGCGTCCAGCGCCCCTCCATCTCCATCGAGAACGACGTGTCCACCAGCAGCACCACCGCCGCCTGGGTGCGCGCCTCGGTCTCGGCCACCTCGACGTCACGCACGTCGATCCGGACCCCGTCGCGACCCATCGCGTTGACGGTCGTCGACGGTTCGGTGCTCTCGGAAACGGTGCGCAGCACCGCATTCGAGAGGGTGCGGGTGACATCCCACGGGTCGGTTTCGCCGTATTCCCATTCGCGGGTGGCGCCGCTGGGCTCGCCGAGCATGCCGGATCGTCGGGTCTGTCGCTCCCCTCGCCCGGAGAGTTGCTCGGCGATGTCGCGGAAGATGGTCTGGCCCAATTGCCGCATCGCCTTGGGGCTCAACCGAAGCTGCCCGTCGGCGGTGCGGTCGAAGTAGCCCTCTTCGCGCAGCGCCTTCTCCAACTCGGCCAGGGTGCGGGCATCGACGGCGGCATCCTCGCCGAGTTGGCGCGCCAAGGCGTCGAGGTCGATGTCGTCCATCTGGGCGCCGGCATACTGCTGGGAGAGTTGCTCGGAGAGTGCCTCGAGTTCGGAGATGTCGCGCAGTGCCGCCGCCCCCTCCCCCAGCCCCATCTGCTGGTCACCCGAAAATGACTGCGCGTCATCCCAATTCAGACCCGGACGGGCCTGGCGCAGCGCGGAGTCCATCTGCGCGAGCTGGCTCATCAGGTCCGGCGACCCGAACGCCTGCTGCGAGAGCTGGTCGAGTTCGGCGCGCTGCTCGGGTGTCAGCGAGTTGTAGAACTGCTGCGCCGCCGCTGCCCGCTGCGCCAGCGAGTCGATGAGTTCGTCGGTGTTGCGGGGGTTTTCGGGAAAGAAGTCACCGTGGCGGTCCATGAACTCGTCGAACTGTTCACTGGTGTCCTCGCCGCGGTTGTGGGCGTCGAGCAGCTTGTTGAGGTCGGCGAGCATGTCCGAAACGCGTTGCCGGTCTTCGTCATTCGCACCTTCGAGGGCCTGCTTCATGCCGGCGAACCGCTGATCGAGCAGTTCCCGCCCGAGCAGGTCCTTGATCTTGTCGAAGTTCTCGCGCGCCTGCGGACTGCGCCACCGGTAGTCCGAGAGTTCCTCCACCGCCTGCGCGGTCGACGGCGGCAGCGCACCGATCTGCATCTCGGCGAAGCGGGCGTCGTCGTCGAGGTCGCGGGCGAGTTGCTTGCGTTCCTCGAGCACCGCACTGTCGAGCAGTTCACGGATCTCGTCGAAGGTGCCGTCGAGGTTTCGCTTTTTGAGCAGTTCCTGGCGTCGACGGTTGGCCATCTCGCGGAGCTTGTCGAGTCCGCGCATGTCCTGGGTGCCGCGCCGCAGGAACTCCCGCAGCGCGCGCTGCGGCGAGGCACCGCTCATCACGTCGTCGCCGATCTCGCTCAACGCCTCCCGCAGATCGACCGGTGGGGCGAGCGGGTCGGGTCCACCGGTGTAGCGCTGATAGCGGGAGCGATGAAAGCTCTTCCGTACCATGGTGTCTCACTCTCGTGGCGGTGTCACACTCTCGTGGCGTACGGTGCGCGGGCGAGCGCCCTGACCTTGAACGTGTTCAGCCGTAGATGGTCTGCCCGGACTCGTCGGCCTCTTTGCCGATGCGTCGGGCCAGGAACAGCCCTTCCAGCGCGAGTTCGACGGCGCTGGCCCGCTCACCGTCGGAATCGGCCTCCAGCCTCGCGGCGATGTCGTCGATGACCGGTCCGCTCACGTCGGGTTCGGGGATCGTGGCCAGGAAGTCCGATGCGGTGACGCGGTCGCCGGTGATCACCGGCTCACCGTTCTCCAGGGCATCCACCAGCGGAGCCATGTCGATGCCGCCGAGGTGGGCACGCACGGTGTCGGCGACGGACTTTCGCAGCAGGTGCTCGAGGATCTCCAGTTCGCGGCCTTCCTCGCCCGACTCGAACTCGATCTTGCCGCGCAGCACCTCGATCACCGACTCCAGATCGACCACCCGCGCGACCGGCACGTCCTCGCCGGTGACCGCTGCGCGATGCAGGGCCGCGGCGGCAACCGTCTCGGCACCGGCGATGGAAAAGCGCGCCGACACACCCGACCGTTGATCGATGGACGGGTGATCACGGGCGTAGCGGGTGAACCGCGCCAGGATCTCGGTGATGAACGTCGGAACCGACGCGGTGAGATCAGCCTCCTGCTCGATGACCTCGATCTCGTCGTCGAGTTCCAGCGGGTAGTGCGTGCGGATCTCGGCACCGAACCGGTCCTTGAGCGGGGTGATGATGCGGCCGCGGTTGGTGTAGTCCTCGGGGTTGGCGCTGGCCATCACCAACACGTCGAGCGGAAGGCGCAGCGTGTACCCGCGCACCTGGATGTCGCGTTCCTCCATCACGTTGAGCATCGACACCTGGATGCGCTCGGAAAGGTCCGGCAGCTCGTTGATGGCGACGATGCCGCGATGCGCGCGCGGGATCAGCCCGAAGTGGATGGTTTCCGGGTCGCCGAGGCTGCGACCCTCGGCCACCTTCATCGGGTCGATGTCGCCGACGAGGTCGGCGACTGAGGTGTCCGGGGTGGCGAGCTTCTCGCTGTAGCGCTGACTGCGGTGCCGCCACTCGATGGGCAGGTCGTCGAGCAGGTTGGCGGCCTTGCGAATCGACCCGGGCGTGATGGGTTCATAGGGATGCTCGCCCAGTTCCGACCCGGCGATCACCGGCGTCCACTCGTCGAGCAGGCCGGTCAGCGTACGCAGGATGCGGGTCTTGCCCTGGCCACGTTCGCCCAGCATCACGACGTCGTGGCCGGCGAGCAGCGCACGCTCGAGCTGCGGGATCACCGTCTCGGAGAATCCGACGATGCCCGGCCACGGATCGCGGCCCTGCCGCAACGCCGTCAGCAGGTTGTTGCGGATCTCGTCACGGATCGACCGCTGGACATGTCCGCTGGCACGCAATTCACCC
Source organism: Actinomycetes bacterium (assembly GCA_023461275.1). GTDB lineage: Bacteria > Actinomycetota > Actinomycetes > Mycobacteriales > Mycobacteriaceae > Gordonia. The sequence goes on from JAEYMI010000085.1 coordinate 27,197, forward strand.
AGGGTTCGGGGTGAGGGATGGCGGGTCTCGGTGGACTGGGAGGTGTGGGGTGTGACGTTCTCCTCTTGCACCTCGTCCACGGTACTCCCGGACCGCGCACCCGTGCCCGGCGTCGAGGTCGGGCCCCGAGGTCGACGATCACCCGCCCGCCGGCCGCCACCCCGGATCACGACCGACGAACGCCATCAGCCGGCTCACCGGGTCGGCGTCGGGTGCGACGGGTACCGCCGGGCCGTACTGACCTGACGATCGCAGGATCTCCTCGATGGGTGCCATGCCCTCGCGCATCCGGGCGGCGAACCCGGCGTCGAGGTCCGGCTCGACGCCGTTCGAGCGCGCGAGGTCCCACGTGTGCATGAACACGTCGGCTGTGTAGAAGCGGTCGATGGCCTCACCGATCAGGTGCTCACCCACCATCGGGTGGGCAAATGTCGTATCCGGTGCGTCGAACAGTTCCTGCACCGCTGCGGCGTGATGACGCCAGGCGGCGGCCGGATCGTCGTCGACGCTCGGCCCGGGCGTGAGCGAGACCCCACCCGTGTCGAGAAAGGCGGTGAACCAGTCGACGAGATGGGAAACCACGTCGCTGGCCACCCAGTCAGGCACCGGCGTCGGCGCGGACCAGTCGGTGATCGCGTCGGACACCCGGGCGAAGTTGTCGCTGATCGCGGCATGACGTTGTGCGGCATCCATTGCCGCCAGCGGAGTGCTCACACCTGTTCCGCGGCAAGGAGTTCGGCGAGCGCCGCGTAGCCTTCGTTGATCCCGGTCTCCATCCCCGACGCCAGCCAGCCGTCGCGGGCTTCGAAACTGTCGCACAGGGATTCGGCGACGAGTCGAACGTATCCCCCGCCGATGTCGGTGAACCGCACGGTCTCCAGGGCGACCTGGTCGGGCATGCCCTCCCAGGTGAACGTCTGCACGATCACGTCGTCGCCGACGGTGTGGAAACAGCCACGGAAGCCGAACTCCTCGTCTCCGTTGTCGCCGGTCCGGGCGGCCACGTAGCGCCACTCGCCGCCGTTGCGTGCGTCCCACGCGGTGATCGTGGTGGTCAGGCTGCTCGGGCCGATCCACTTCGCGAAGACCTCGGGATCGGTGTGTGCCTTCATCAATTGCGCAGGCGTGCCACGGAAATCGCGGGTGATCCGGATGAGCGGGACCGTGGGGTCGGCCTCGATCGCGGCCTCGCCATAGCGGGTGTCGGGGTGGGTGGTCGTCATGATGCTCGTCCTTTGCTGTTGTTACTTCTCTTGCCACCGGGTGAGTTGATATCGGTTGAGCCGGCGTCGGATTCGTCCATCTCGGCGAGTACCGCGTCGAGTCGCTGGTAGCGCTCCTCGGCCCGGCGCCGGTATCGCTCAATCCATTTGGTCATGAGGTCGAAAACCTCTGCTTCGAGGTGGACCGGTCGGGTTTGCGCCGCACGACCTCTCGTGACGAGGCCGGCGTCCTCGAGAACCTTGAGATGTTTGGAGACCGCCTGGAGGGAGACGTCGTACGGTTCGGCGAGCTCACTGACGGTGGCATCGCCAACGGCCAAGCGGGCTACCATGTCTCGTCGAGTGGGGTCGGCCAGGGCGGCGAACGCCCGGCCCAATTGATCGACCATCACACTCCCTTCCGCCGACACTTCCGTCGGCTTGCGCTCAACCATTCGGTTGAATACAACGGTGCACCATACCGCTACTGTTGTCAACCATGTGGTTGAGTACTTCGGATCGGCCCGCGTGGAACCCTTCCTGACCGCGTCGACCGTCGCCGACGATGTGCACATCCGTGTCCACGTCGAACAGGAGTCACCGTGACCTCCACCGTCCACCAAGCAGCCCCGAAGTCCTCGATCAGAACGTCGGTGGTGCCGTTCGTCGTCACCGCGACGGGAGCCGGTGTCGCGCAACACCTCATCGTCGACGGCGACGCGGGTCACGAGTTCGACACCGACGCCTACCCGGCCTTCGGCGGCAAGGACGAGGCGCCGAGCCCGCTGTTCTATGTGCTCGGTGCGCTCACGTCGTGCAACCAGGTGACCGCATCGCTGGTCGCCAAGGATCTGGGAATCACGCTGGGCGCGTTCGACTTCCGCGTGCAAGGCGATCTGGACACCGCGGTCCTGGTCACCGGCGCCGACGGCAACGCCAACTTCGATTCGGTTGCGGTCGAGGCCGTCGTCGAAACCGACGCCACCGACGAACAGTTCCAACGGTTCGTCGCCGAGGTGGAGCGTCGCTGCCCGGTCAGCCAGCTCTTCATCCGCAGCGGACTCGAGTTCACCAATACCTGGCGCCAGGTCCCGCTGTCGGCCTGACGCGCGCCCACAGGTCGTGACACAACCTCGGTGCCCGAGCAATACCGACCCGATAATCGTCGCGGCACCGCTCTCCTACCGAGGCTGTGCCACCAGCTCACGCTGAGGCCCGGGACCGTCAGCCCTGAGGGCCCACCGGGACGTCGCCGCGAAGGGTGATCCGATGCATTACCCGGTGGGCGTCGCCGTAGTCGCGGTTGGCGTAGTGCAGCGTCGCCCGGTTGTCCCAGAGCACCAGATCACCCAGGCGCCAACGGTGTCGGACGATGTGCTCGGGCTTGGTGATGTGGGCGTAGAGCAGGTCGAGGATGCCGCGGCTCTCCGCGTCGGAGACGCCCTCGATGTGCGAGGTGAAACCGGGGTTGACGAACAATGCGCGCCGGCCGGTTTCCGGATGGACCCGCACCACCGGGTGACGCACCGGCACCAGCTCGGTGACCTCGGCGCCATCCCATTCGTTGCCCTTGCCGCCGCGTCGCTGCTTCAGGTAATACCCGAATTCGCGGTTGCCGTCGTGGACTGCGTAGAGATCGTCGACGAGGCGCCGGACCGGCTCCGAGAGTGACTCGTAGGCGAGTTCGGCGTCGGCCCAGTTGGTGTCACCGCCGTTGCGCGGCAACACAACCGGGCGCAGGATCGAGCCCATCGGCGGTTTCGGCATGAAGGTGACATCGGTGTGCCAGACGTCGGCGAAACCGTTGTCAGCGCTGTCGAGGGAGTAGACCTCGGCGGGTACGTCGCCACTGTTCCAGACGGGGTGGCCGAAGGTGAGATCGCCGAGGCGACGGCCGAATTCGATGTGCGAGGCGTCGTCTAGCTGCTGATCGCGCAGGACGATCACCTTGCGATCGATGAGCGCGGCGCGGATGCCGCGGATCTCGTCGTCGGTGGCCTGGGTGACGTCGAGTCCACGGATCTCGGCGCCGAAGCTCGGGCCGAACTCGTCGATGTCGAATTCGACGCCGGAGGCGACGATCGCGCCGTCGTGCGGATCAGCGGTCAGATGCTGTCCGGCAGGGGCGTTGACAGTTGAGGTGTTATCGGTAGCGATGCGTTCGGTTGAGATGCTCATGAGTGGTCCTTCTCGGATGGTGACGAATGTGGCTGGGTCCGAGAACAACCGGGGGTGAACCGTGATGAGATCCGTCCGACCAGTTCATCCGATGGTCGGAGGTGCGTGAATGTGATGTCATGAGTGAACTTCCGTCGACGCGATGGCCCACGGTCCACTCCGACCGATCAGATTCGCCACGAGTGTCCCACAGCCCAGCGAAACCGGCAGCACATGGCGTTTCGATGCGCGCGGCTGCGGAGGTCGCGGAGAGGAGCGGCGTGATCACTCCTCCTGTCTACCGAGAGACGCCACCAGCGCACAGGGTTAGCCTCATCGCGAGAAAAACACCCCGACCTCGGTCTTCGAGCCTGCTCAGGTGCGGGCCGCGTCCTTGACCGCCGCGGCGATCTCGGTGCGCAGCACGGTGTACCCGGCGGAATCACGGATGTCGTCGGCACTGACCCCGGTCCGCGGCAGCGGCGAGGTGATGTCGAGGGCCACCCGGCCCGGCCGGCTCGTGAGCACCACGATGCGTGAACCGAGGAAGGCAGCCTCCTCGGCGCTATGTGTCACAAAGACATTGGTGCGTCCGAGGTCGGCGCTCACCGTTCGCAGATCCTCCTGCAGCGTCTCGCGCGTGAGTGCGTCGAGAGCCGCGAACGGCTCGTCGAGCAACAGTAGCGACGTGTCCGCCGCCAGTGCCCGGGCGATCGCCACGCGTTGCTGCTGCCCGCCCGAGATCTCCCAGACCCGACGAGATCCGGTGTCGGCCAGCCCCACCCGTTCCAGCAGGGCATCACGACGGGCCGCGCGCTGCGACTTGGCCACCCCGGCGTACTTCAGGGCCAGGTCGACGTTGCCGCCGACGGTCCGCCACGGAAACAGCCGGGGCTGCTGGAAGACCACACCCGACGACACACCCGGCACCGGGGCCGAGCCGGAGACCGTCACCGACCCGGTCGCGGGCTGCTCGAAGCCGGCGATCAATCGCAGCAACGTCGACTTACCGCACCCCGACGCCCCGACGAGTACCAGGAACTCCCCCGGCACCACGTCGAGGTCGACCGGCCCGACCGCGGTGACCGCGTCGGCTCCCTTGCCGTAGCGCTGGGTCACCTGGCTCAGACGGATCCCGCCCACCTCCGACGACGACTTCTCGTCGGCGGAATCGGTCGGCTCGCTGGTCACGGCGACGGCCTGGTCCGGCGTGTCGACGGCGGTATCACCCTGTCGTGGAGAAGACACCGGGAAGTCCCTTCGTGTAGATGCCATTCTGGAAGGTGCTCAGCGGCGGCGCCGACGGGATCTGCTGTTGCTGGGCAAGGAATTCCGCTGCGCTGTGCAGGTTGTCGGCGATGTTGCCGGGCTTTCCGTCGGTGCCCAGCCACGTCGGCGAGGTCACCTCGTCGACGGTCAGGTAGATGCCCTGCTTGAGCTGGTTGGTGGCATCCTCGGGCGTCGTGTTCAGCTGTGCGGCAATCGCTTTGGCAGCCGATGCCGGGTCGTCGTGAATCTGCTTGAGTGCCCGGGCCTGAGCTTGACGCCACTTGTCGACGACGTCGGGGTGTTCCTGCGCGAACTGGGTGGAGACGACACCGAGGTCGAGGGTTGGCTTGCCCCAGGCGGCCACCTCGCGGCTGGTGACGATCGTCTTGCCGGTCTTGCGGAGCTCGTCGAGCGTCGGCAGCCAGGTGTAGACGGCGTCGACGTCGCCGCGCTGCCATGCAGCCAGCGATGCCTGCGGCTGTAGGTCGATCAGGTTCACCTCGGCGGGATTGATGCCGGCGTGATTGATCGCGGCCAACAGGCTGTAGTGCGACGTGGACGCGAACGGGGTGGCGACCCGCTTGCCCTTCAGGTCGGCGATGGTGTTGATGCCGGTTCCGTTGCGCGCCACCAACGCCTCGTTGTCACCGGCGACGTCGAGCACGAAGGCCACCTGGTACGGGATGTTCAGCGGCGCAGAGAGTCCGCGGGCCACCGGGCTGGAACCGATGGCGCCGAAGTCGATCTGCTTGGCGACGAAGGCGGTGTTGATGTCGGCGCCGGAGTCGAACTTGGTCCACTTGACGTTGTAGTCCGGCAGCGAGTCCTCGAGCCAGTGGTTGTTCTTGACGATCAGGTCACCGCTTGGGAAGGACTGGTAGGCAAGGCGAATCGTCGGCTTGTCGGAGTCGCCGCCGGACTTGTCCACCGAGCAACCGGTGAGCGCGAGCGCCGCCACGGCCAGCAGGGCGCCCGCCACCACTCCTACACCGCGCCAGCGTCGGCGGATGCTCTTATCTGCGTATCCCATTGTCGTTCAGGCCTTTCCACGCCACGGCACCACACGGTGCTCGATGATTCTCAAAAACGCGTCGATGATGAGTCCGGACAAGCCGATGAGGGCGATGCCGACCAGCACGACGGGAGTGTTGTTGTAGTTGCTGGCATCTTTGACGACGCCACCGATGCCGGGAATGCCGTTGAAGAGCTCGGCCGCGACCACCGACGAATAGGCGATGCCGACCGAAAGCCTGATGCCCGTGAATGTTTCGGGTAGCGCGGCCGGGATCACGACGTCGGAGATCACCTCACGCCTGCTTGCTCCCAGCGCGCGAGCAGCCTCGATCAGCGAGACCGGGGTGGCGCTGACGGCCGTGGTGGTCGCCACCGCTGCCGGGGGAAGAGCGGCCAACGCGAGAAGCGTGATCTTCGGCGCCTCGTCGATTCCCAGCCAGATGACCAGGAGGAAGAAGTACGCCAGCGGAGGCAGTGCGCGCAGGAACGTCAGCCACGGCTCGAGAAGTCGACGGACCCACGGGATCGACCCCATGATCAGCCCGAGGACCACACCCGCGGCGACGCCGATCACAACACCGACGAAGACACGACGCAGCGTCATGTAGAGGTGTTCCCACCAGTAATAACCGGCATATCCGACGACGCCGTTGTGCGTCGTCGACATTTCGATGAAGGCGTGCCATACGGTGCCGAGACGCGGCACGAAGGTCTCGCTCCAGACGCCGCTGACGGCGACGGCTTGGTAGACAGCGAGGAACAGAACCACGGAGAGCACGGGCAGACCGAATTGCAGTGCAACAGAACGAAGCCTGCTGCCGGTCGAGGTCTTCTCGACCCCTGGTTGCCCGCCCTGCTGCTCTTCGGGCGAGATGTCGACGAACAAAGTCACCGGCTATGTGTACCGGTCCGGACAGCGCGCGACCATCATTTTCCTCAGCGCGAGAAAAAAGCACGCCGAAGTGGCGTCGGGGTCGCCGCTTCGTTAGGGACGTCGACGATTATGTGCGCCAAGCGTACGTTCGCGCAAGGGATCTCGACTCGACGACGGGTATCAGCTGAACGCCAACCACACAGCAAGACCGAGCCCGCCGAGTCCCACCGCGATACGCAGGGGCCCGGCGGGCAGTCGTTTGACCACAGGTGGACCGCACCAACCGCCGATCAAGCAACCGATCGCCATCGCGATCGCCGCGGGCCAGTGAACCGGGCCCCAGATGATGAAGCCTACGGCCGCAACAAGATTGGCGACACCCAGAAACAGAGACTTCAACAGCGTTGCGCGCCAGAGCGGTTCGCTCGTCACGACGAGAGTCAGTGCGAGGAGCACGATGCCCGCGCCCGCACCGAAGTAGCCGCCGTAGATGGAGATCATGCCGAGTCCGACGACGAAGAGCCACGGACGGTCGGCATGACGTGAGGCGAGTCGTCGAAGCTGTGGTTGAACGAGCAGAGCGATCGCCGCAAAACCGACGAGGTACGGGACGATCACCTTGAAGCTGTCGGGGGGCGTGATCAAGAGAATGATCGCGCCGATCGTGCCGCCGATCAGCGACGCGACCACGCCGGCGTACAGCGGCCGACGATCACCCGCGAGCAGTACTTTGCCGGACTGGCCGAGACTCCCCGCCCCCACCGCGACGAGCGACACCGTGTTGGTGACGTTCGCCGCGATCGGGCTGAGTCCCACTGCCAGAAGGGCGGGATAGCTGACCACCGACGCCAAGCCGGTGACGTATCCGATCAGCCCAGCGCCGAACCCCGCGACGAACAGCAGCACGAGGTCGAGCACGCTCATCGGTCACGCCCGCTCGACCCGACGGAGCGCCCAGTCGGCGGTAGGCAGCGCCCAGTCGGCAGTACGCGACGCCCAGTCGGCTCGACGGAGCGCACAGTCGACGAGATCAGGTCAGTGCGCGAAATGCCGTGCACCGGTGAGGTACAGGGTGATGCCGGCCTCGGCGGCGGCCTCGATGACCTCTTTGTCGCGGATCGACCCGCCCGGCTGCACGACGGCCGATACCCCACCGTTGATCAGCACCTGCAGCCCGTCGGGGAACGGGAAGAAGGCGTCCGACGCTCCGACGCTGCCACTGGCCCGCTCGCCTGCGCGGGTGACGGCGAGGTGCGCCGAGTCGACCCGGTTGACCTGCCCCATGCCGACGCCTACAGAGGCGCCGTCCTTGGCGAGCAGGATGGCATTCGACTTCACCGAGCGGCATGCGCGCCAGGCGAATTCGAGGTCGGCGAGGGTGTCGGGGTCGGCGGGAGGTCCTGCGACGAGTGTCCAGTTCTCCGGGTTGTCGCCCTCGGCGTCGAGGATGTCGCGATCCTGCATGAGCAGGCCACCGGACACCGGACGGAATTCGAGTCCTGCGCGCACCGGCGGGACGGCTCGCAGGATGCGGATGTTCTTCTTGCGCTGCAACACCGAGAGCGCGCCGTCGGCGAAGCCCGGAGCGATGATCACCTCGGTGAAGATCTCGGCGACCTGCTCGGCCATCTCGACGGTGATCTCACGGTTGGCCGCGAACACGCCGCCGTATGCACTGACGGGGTCGCACGCGTGGGCGAGACGGTGTGCCTCGCCGATCGTCTCACCGATCGCGATGCCACAGGGGTTGGCGTGCTTGATGATTGCGACGGCGGGTGCGTCAAAGTCATGGGCGCTGCGCCACGCGGCGTCGGAGTCGGTGTAGTTGTTGTAGCTCATCTCCTTGCCGTGCAACTGTTCTGCCGACGCGAGGCCCTCGGGAGCAGCAGTCGACAGGTAGAGCGCCGCGGCCTGGTGGGGATTCTCGCCGTAGCGCAGCACAGCGGAACGCTCCCAGGTGAATCCGGACCATTCGGGGAACGTCGAACCGTCCGCTGCCGGCGCCACTTCCTTCGACATCCAGGAGGCGACGGCGACGTCGTAGTCAGCGGTGTGCCGAAATGCCTTGGCGGCCAACTCGCGTCGCTGTGCGAGCGTGAATCCGCCCTCGGCGACGGCGGCGGAGACCTGCTCGTAGTCCATCGGGTCGACGACGACGGCAACGGTGGGATGGTTCTTGGCCGCGCCGCGCACCATCGACGGTCCGCCGATGTCGATCTGCTCGATGCACTCGTCGGGCGTGGCACCCGACGCGACGGTCTCGGTGAACGGGTACAGGTTGACCACGACGAGATCGAAAGGTGCGACACCCAATTCCTCGAGCTGCGCGACGTGCGATTCCTTGCGACTATCGGCGAGGATGCCCGCGTGCACCTTGGGATGGAGTGTCTTGACTCGTCCGTCGAGGCATTCCGGGAATCCCGTAACCTCCGACACCTCGGTCACCGGAATACCTGCTGCCGCAATGGTTTTCGCAGTCGACCCGGTCGAGACCAGTTCGACGCCCGCCTCGTGCAACGACGACGCGAGATCGGCGAGGTCGGTCTTGTCGTACACACTGACCAACGCGCGCTTGATGGGGCGTCGACCTGTGTCTGCGGGGGTGGCTGCGTTCACGGAATCCGGGCCTTTCGTCCGTCGATGACAACTCCTCGGGTGACGAGTTTCGCCACAACGTCGGCGAGCAGGAATCGCTCGACCGACTTGATGCGTTCGTGCAGGGTCTCCTCGGTGTCGCTCGGTGAGATCATCACCGGCGCCTGCGCGAGGATCGGTCCGGTATCGACACCGTCGTCGACGAGGTGGATCGTCGCGCCGGTCACCTTGACGCCGTGCGCGAGAGCGTCGGCGACGCCGTGCGCGCCGGGAAACGACGGCAACAACGCCGGGTGAGAGTTGACGATGCGGCCACCGAATCGCGACAGGAACGCCGGGCCGAGGATCTTCATGAAACCTGCGGTCACCACCCACGCGGGCGCGACTGCTGCCACCTGCTCGGCCAGCGCTTCGTCCCAGCGGGCACGGTCGGCGTGGTCGGAGATACGACACACGATGACGGGGATCTCGTGGCGTTGCGCGATCGACGCTGCGCGGCAATCACGGTCGACGACGACTGCCGTCACCTCGAAGGCGGCATCCGGGCCGTCGGCGCGGTCGATGAGTGACTCGAGCAGTGTTCCCGTACCCGACGCCATCACGACGATCGGGACGCGTACCGGGCTACCGGCAGCGTCTACGGGGGTTCTGTTCACATCTGCGAGCCTAGTGGATCGCTGTTCGCGCCCCGTGAGCGAGTCGCTGCGTCCGCGGTGCTGACGGAGTCGACGCCGCTTCCGTCATCGTCAAATCCGGTGGCGTTGTCGAGCACCGTGGCGTCGTCGAGCCCGGTGGCGTCGTCGAACACCGTGGCGCTGTCATCTGCGCCACCTTCGGACTCGGCACTCTCGTCGTCGGTGACGTCAACGTCGCTGTCCTCATACTCCGAAGCGTCGTCGGCGTCCGCGCCGCCGCCGGCGTCGTCGTTCTCGTCCCAGGAGTCGTTCTCATCCCACGAGTCGTTCTCATCCCACGAGTCGTTCTCATCCCAGGCGTCGTTGTCGTCCCACGAGCCGTCTTCGTCCCGGGAGTCGACGACGTAGTCGTCGTCGTATCCGGAGTCATTGAGCCAGGTGTCGAGATCGTCGGAATCCTCACCGCCGGACTCGATCTGCAGCCTGGCGCGCCGAGTCGATGGCAGGCAGCCGTAAATGAGCGCGACGATCAGGCCGACGACGACAACCCAACCGAGCGTGAACACTCCCGCGGCCGCGACATTGACGCCCGTCGCGCCGATCTCGCCGAGTTCTCCGCCCGCCGGCCAGGCAAGCAGCACGATGATCGACGCCGCGACCGCTCCGGCCACGCCGACAGCGCGGACGTGTGCGATCGGGTCGAGCGATCGGCATCGCCAACCGACGTAGCCTGCGACGGCAGCGGGCACAACGAATCCGACGACGCCGAGCGTGCCGTAATCGGCGTCGGGGAGCGCTGCGAGCAGTGGCACGGGCGGCAGCGGGCCGCTGCGCACCGACAGCAGGTCCACCGACATCGCCCCGACGTGGACGTCGGCGCCCACGAGAACTGCCGTCGCGCCCACGATCACGTTGGGAAGGTAAAGGATCGACAGCACTGTCAGCCCCAGGTAACCGTCGAAGCGGTAGCCGCCGCTGAGGAACTGCCCGACGTCGGAGAAGCTCAGTAGGAGTCGCACCAGAACGAGCACCGACCCGGCCGCGAGGAGCGCAACCGCGGCAAGCAGACCGAAGCGAAACCCTCGACGGTCTGCGGGGGTCACCGAGGTCAGTGCTGCGAGGTCGCGACGTCGTCTCCAGACCACACCTGCGGCTGTCGCCAGCCCGTGCAGTGCGATCGTGCAGCCGAAGGCCAACAAGGCATTTGGCGCAGCAACGGGCATATCCGACGATCCGTCCATGAGCACGGCCAATGCCATCGCTGTGATCACGAGTGGTCCGCCGATAGCAGCCGCCGCGATCGCCGCGAGTTCTGACGGAGACCGTCCGACGCGGCTCGCCGACGATGCGAATCCGGCGGTTCCCGCTGCGACGAGCAGGGTCGGAAGCATCGGAAGTACGCCGAGCGTGACGCCGTTCATCGTCAGCGGCACCTGGTGGATCGCCAGCCAGCAGGCCGAGATCACGTTCGCGATGCCCGACATATCTCCGCCGGACATGAGCAGCACTGCCAGCACACAGACCACGAGGACCATCAGCGTGATGACCGGAACCCCGAACGCGACGAGGATCAACTCGCGCGCGCTGCCCTCGGTGCCGAGACGCTGGGCACGGGTCGCCCGCCGCACCTGACGCAGACGCGCGGAAAGATTCTCTCTGGGCACAGACCTGATCGACGACATCGTTACGAGCGTGACACGAGTGACTGCAGTTGAGTCGGAGACGCGCCGAGAGACGACGCTCACGGCATACGCGCAGGGCCCCGCAACGTGGCGGGGCCCTGCGCGTATCGAATTATCTGGGTAGCTCCCCCGGGGATTCACTGCCCAGGGGCGTCGGCCGCGTCGTCAGCTCGACGACGAACCGCCCCTTCCCGACTGATCTTCGGGCCGGTGGAACGCCGTGGTGCGCTCCCCGCGCTCCCCGTATCCGCTCTCGGCCGACGGCGCGGCAGTCGGCGAGGACCCCGCACCTCCCTTCGAGCCCTTCGAACCCGGCCCTGTCGACTCTGACGCTCCGGTGCCGCCCGGGTATCCGGGCTGAGCGGACGGACTCGCCGACGGCTGCGACTGCGAATACGACGAAGCCGAGTAGGGCGAGTACGACGACGAGTGGGGCGACGATTCCTGGGCCGACGACTCCGGTGCCGACGCTGCGCCCGCGCCGAACGCAGTTGAGCTGCCCGCCTGATGAGAGGGTGACTGGCCGTAGGTGTACGCCGACTGTCCGTAGCTACCTGCAGAGGAACCTGACGCAGGGGAATGAGAGCCAGCGGGACTCGAAGCGACAGGCGCCTGCGCCTTGCCCGATGCCTGTGCATCGCCGTAGCCGGTCGCTGTTGCCTGACCGTATGCCTGCGTAGCGGGCGTCGACTCGGCCACGATGGTCGTCTGCTCGACGGCTGTCACGGTCGGGCCGGTGGGCACCGAACCTGTCGTCGCGGCAGCGCCTGGCGCAGGTGCCACCTTGACCGCGTCGAGCACGACGAGCAGCCAGAGGATCGCGAGTCCCGCGATCAGCAACGCCAGCACCAACTGCACGTAGTCCTGCCACGAGGTGGAGGCGGGCACGTAGCCGCCGTAGTTCGCGTAGTTCTGAGCGTCCGACACTGCGGAGCGAATGATCGAGTAGATCCGAGTCACCGCGTCGGCGCTGGTCCAGGCCGCCAGGACCGGAACGAGCGCGTTGACAGCGACTTTGTTCGGGAACAAGGCGGCGAGCAGCGACAGAGCGATCACGATGATGCCGGACGACAACCCGGAGCCATAGCTCCAGAAGCCGATGAAGAGGTTCAGCGCCGCGAGCGCGCACAGAGCGATGGCGAGGATGAACGAGATGTTCGCCGGAAGCCCCTGGCTCGCAGGCTTCGGCGCGGCACCGTAGCCGTATTGCCCCTGCCCGTATTGGTTGTAATCGGACTGACCGTATCCCGGCTGCGAGTACCCGGACTGGGGGTATCCGGACTGTTGCCCGTATCCCTGCTGCCCGTAGCTCTGGTCGCCATAGCCCTGAGACTGTCCGTATCCCTGCGCTTGTCCGTAGCCCCCGGCACCCTGCTGGCCGTAGCCGGAAGGCTGTCCGTAGCCGTACTGACCGGGCGCCTGCTGTCCGTAGCCCTGCTGTGACGATCCTTGTTGGGACGACCCCTGCTGGGACGATCCCTGCTGGTCAGAGCTGCGCTGCCCGCTCCCGGCCTGCGGATATCCGGCCTGTTGTCCATAACCCTGGCCCGAGTCGGAAGCACCGTAACCGGAACTTCCCGGCTGATAGCTCATACGTCATATCTCCTGGTCGAAGCGTGCGAGCCGCACCCACATGCACACATGGCACGGCAGTTCCCCGACCACGCTAGTACATCGGTGTGAGACGGATCCCTCACCACTGATGTTCGCGACCGCGCTCCGAGTACCAGTCGATGAGGCCCGGATCGTCTATCGACCGAGGGTCGACGTCGACGCCGCTGCGGCCCGCGAGGATCGCCGTCACCGGCACCTCGAGCTTCTTGCCCGTGCGGGTGTGCGGGATGCCGGGCGCCTCGATCACCTCGTCCGGCACATGTCGTGGCGACAGTCGTGTGCGGATCGACGACGCGATCGTCGAGCGCAGATCGTCGTCGAGCGCGGCGCCGGGCACCAGGGTCACGAACAGCGGCATCCAATACTTGCCGTCGGGACCGTCGACGCCGAGCACGAATGCCTCTGCGATCTCGGGGAGGCTTTCGACGACCTCATAGATGTCGGCCGAGCCCATCCGCACACCCTGCTTGTTGAGCGTCGCGTCGCTGCGGCCGTGGATGATGAGTGAACCCCGATCGGTGACCGTGACCCAATCGCCGTGTCGCCATACGGGTTCCGAGTCGGTCTCGGTGCCCGACCACTCGTGCGCAAAGTATGCCGCCCGATAGCGAGCACCGTCCGGGTCGTTCCAGAAGCTCACCGGCATCGAGGGCATCGGTGCGGTGACGACCATCTCGCCGACCTCACCTATCAGCGGCGTGGTGTCGGGAGCCCAACTGGCAAGCTCCACACCGAGGTACCGCACCGACAATTCACCGGGCACCACCGGCTGCCCCGACGATCCGCCCGCGAACGCGGTCACTACGTCGGTACCTCCACTGATCGATGACACCGGGATTCCGGGGCGCACGTTTTCGTCGATCCAGTCGAACAGGTCTGCCGACAACGCCGAACCGGTACTCCCGATTCCCCGTAGCGCCGCCAGGTCGTGGTCGCGGCCAGGTCGCAGACCTGCCTTGCGGCTTGCCTGCAACTGTCCGGGACTGGTGCCGAAGTAGGTGACGCGTTCGTCGGCGACGAGTGCCCAGAGTCGATCGGCGTCGGGGTAGAGCGGTGAGCCGCTGTAACAGACGATCTCGGCACCGACCAGCAATCCTGCTGCCTGAAAGTTCCACATCATCCAACTCAGTGCGGTGTGCCAGAAGAAGACGTCGTCACGCGACAGATCGGCATGCAGCCCAGCGGCTTTCAGATGTTCGACGACGACGCCGCCGTGCCCGTGCACGATTCCCTTGGGGCGCCCCGTTGTTCCCGAGCTGAAGAGCACCCACAGCGGATGATCGAACCCGACCCGCACCGGGATGTCGGCGTCGGGAACGTCGGACTGCGCCTGCGAATTCGACGCAATGGCGTTCTCGTAGCTCAGAATTTCGATTCCGCGTGCGGGCTGGCGCGACGGATCTCCTACGACGATGTGGCAGCTCAGCCCTTCGAGAAGGCCTGCCAGTTCCGCGCTGTCGGCAGCCTTGTCGATGTCTTTGCCGTTGTATCGGTAGCCGTCGGCGGTGACCAGCACCTTGGGCTCGAGTTGGGCGAGGCGGCCCGCGGCACCCGAGGGTGCGTAGTCCTGCCCGCAACCCGACCAGATCGCACCGACCGCAGCGGTTCCGAGGAACGCCACCAACGCCTCGGGAATGTCGGGCAGGTAGGCGGCGACCACATCGCCGACACCGATCCCGAGCCGGCGAAGGGTGCGCGCGAACGACAATGACTGGTCACGCAATTGTGCCCAGGTCAGCGACACACGTGTACCGCTCTCGTCGACTCCGACGATCGCGGTCCGCGCAGCGGCGTCGGGATCGTCGGCATGCCGGAAGACCTGATCCACGTAGTTCAGGGTGACGTCGGGAAACCATTGCGCGCCCGGCATTTCCGTCGACGCGAGGACGGCGTCGTCTCCCTCGGCGAGCGGACCGGCAATGGCGTCGAGATCGTAGAAGTCCCACACCGCGCGCCAGAACTGCGCCGGACTGTCCACCGACCACGACCACAGCGCCTCGTACGACGACGTATCGACGCCGTAGCGCTCGGCGACCTGTCGCGCGAAATCATCGATACGCGTGGTTGTTTCGCGACGCTCAGAAGAACCGGGCACGGTCGACGACGCCATTACGCCAACCCGAGAAGGTCGACGGACTCAGCGCGCATCGCCACCTTGCGCACCTTGCCGGTGACGGTCATCGGGAATTCCTTGACCACGTGGACATATCTCGGGATCTTGTGGCGCGCAATCTTGCCCGTCGCGAACTCGCGCACGTCGTCGGCCGTGAGGTCGGCGACGCCGTCGCGCAACTGAACCCACGCCATCAGCTCTTCGCCGTAGCGCTCGTCGGGCACTCCGATCACCTGTGCGTCGAGGATATCTGGATGGGTGTAGAGGAACTCCTCGATCTCACGCGGATAGATGTTCTCTCCCCCGCGGATCACCATGTCCTTGATGCGCCCCGTGATCCGTACGTACGAGTTCGGATCCATGACGGCCAGATCGCCGGTGTGCATCCAGCCGTCCGCCTCGAGCGCCTCATCGGTCTTCTTGGGTTCGTTCCAGTACCCACTCATCACGCTGTAGCCGCGGGTACAGAATTCGCCGGTCTCGCCGCGCGGCAACGTCTCTCCCGTGATCGGGTCGATCACCTTGATCTCCAGATGCGGGCCGACGCGCCCGACCGTGCCGACCCGAAGCTCCAGCGGATCGTCGACTCTCGTCTGACACGACACCGGCGATGTTTCGGTCATCCCGTAACAGATCGAGACCTCGCCCATGTGCATGCGATCAACGACCTGGCGCATCACGTGTTCGGGGCACGGTGAACCCGCCATGATCCCGGTCCGCAGACTCGACAGATCGATCTGGCCGGGCTCGACGTGATCGAGGAGCGCCAGCTCGGCGATGAACATCGTCGGCACACCGTAGAGGCTCGTGCAGCGATAGTCCGCGACGGCGCGCAGCGCGGCTTCGGGATCGAATGTCGGCGACGGAATGACCATGGCCGCACCATGACTCGTCGCGGCCAGGTTTCCCATCACCATGCCGAAGCAGTGGTAGAACGGCACCGGGATGCAGATGCGGTCGGCGTCGGTATAGGCGAGGAGTTCGCCGACGAGATAACCGTTGTTGCTGATATTGGCGTGCGTGAGTGTCGCACCCTTCGGGAAACCCGTTGTACCCGAGGTGTATTGGATATTGATCGAGTCGTCGGGCCGCAGCGTCGACGCACGTTGCGCCACCGCAGCCAACTCGACGTCCGACGGCCGGGTGAGCAGTTCGTCCCACTCGGGCGTCTCGAACAGGATCACCTCACGCAGTTCCGGCGTCGAAGGCCGGGCGGCGTCGAGCATTCCCCGGTAGTCGGAGTCCTTGTAGCGGTCGGCGGCGAGCACGACGCTCGTACCCGACTGCGTGAGCGCGTAGTCGAGTTCGTTCTGGCGATAGGCGGGATTGAGATTGACGAGAATGGCACCGATCTCGGCGGTCGCGTATTGCACCATCACCCATTCGGGCCGGTTGGGCGCCCACAGCCCTACCCGATCGCCTGCCTGAACGCCGTGCCGCAGCAGTCCGGCGGCGAGCGCGAGGACCTCGGTGCGGAACTCTCGGTACGTCCAGGTGCGCCCGCTCGGCGCGTCGACCAGTGCGAGGTTCTCCCCGTACGCCTCGGTCGTTCGCGCGAGCGTCTGCCCGATCGTCTCCGTCAGCAGCGGCGGCTTGTCTTCACCACGGGCATAGGCCAATTCGACCGTCGGCTCGGCCATTCGGATCACTCTCTTCTCGTGGACTCATATCCTGATCATGCGGTCATTTAGGTGTCGAGGTTCTCGGCTGCGGCGGCACGCGCCAGCACAGCCTCGGCCTGACGAAGCACGGGGCCGTCGATCATCTGCCCGTCGAGGCTGAAGACGCCGCCGTGATACTCCTCCGACTTCTCGAGAACCTGCTTGGCCCAGTCGATCTCGTCGGCATCCGGGCTGTAGCCAGCGCGGATGATCTCCACCTGCGAGGGGTGGATACATGCTGTCGCGGCGTATCCGAGTGCGACGGCGTCGCGGACCTCCGCAACAAGGCCGTCGGTGTCGGGAATGTCGATGTGCACCGAGTCGACGGCAAAGATCCCGGCGGCCGCCGAGGAGATCCGCACCATCGCGCGCGCGTAGCGGGCAACGTCACGATAGGTACCCGCACCTCGCTCGCCCTGACCGAATCTGCTCGACTTGCCGCCGAGACCGGCAACGAGATCCTCTGCACCCCACATCAATCCGATGCAGTTGACGGCCTGAGCGATCTCGTTGACGTTGACGACCCCGAGTGGTGTCTCGATGAGTGCGATCGTCTGAAACGCCGTCTCGATGATCGACGTCGCGGTTTCAGCCTTCGCCTGCATGACCACCCGATAGTTGGTGTCACTCAAGGCTGCGAGATCACGCCGATAGTCGCCGGTACCCGCCGGGTTGATACGCACGACGGTTCGGTCGGGGTCGATCGGGTTGGCGACCAACGCTTCCCGCGCTGCCACGCGATTCTCCGGTGCGACGGCGTCCTCGAGGTCGAGGATGACGACGTCGGCTCGCTCGAGCGCCTTCTGGTAGCGATCGGGACGGTCCGCCGGACAGAACAGCATCGCCGGCCCCGAGGGCAGCCAGGCGTTGACCAACATCTGCGGTTCATTGCCGATCTGGCTGGAAATACCGAACTGATTGGGCGGCACGATCGGGCCGGTGGTCACGATTCTCACTCCTGTTCGTTCAGACGTCGCCGGAGTTGTCTCCGGCGGTGTCAGTCGTCGGGTCGCTTCCGTACCAGTGTGGCCCTCGCGGCTCGGGCGACAACCACCCCGTCCTGATTGCGACCGACGTGGAGCAGATTGACAACCCCTTCGCCGGGCCGCGACCGGGACTCGCGGATGCCGGTGCACTCCGTCTCCGCGTACAGCGTGTCGCCCGCGAACAACGGTGCGGGAAAGGAGACCTCGCTGAAACCCAGGTTTGCGACGAGCGTCCCCTGGGTCAGTTGCGACACCGACAATCCGACGATCGTCGACAGCGTGAACATCGAATTGATGAGTCGCTGACCGCCGAAGCCGGGCTGCTGGGCCGACCACGCGGCGTCGAGATGCAGTGCCTGCGTGTTCATGGTGAGCGTGGTGAACAGCACGTTGTCGGCCTCGGTCACGGTGCGTCCCGGCCGGTGCTCGTACACCGTGCCCTCGACGAACTCCTCGAACCACAATCCGCGTTGTATCACCCTGCGAGCCGTCGATGTGGGCGATTGGGCTCCCTCACTCATGAGAACCCCAGCTCTCGCGCGATGAGCATGAGTTGCACCTCGGTGGTGCCCTCCCCGATCTCGAGGATCTTCGAGTCCCGGTAGTGGCGTGCCACCGGGTACTCGTTCATGAACCCGTAGCCGCCGTGGATCTGTGTGGCCATCCGCGCGTTGTCCATCGCGGCTTC
>JAEYMI010000086.1 GCA_023461275.1 Actinomycetes bacterium
TCATCAGAAATGGAAGAATTAATGGGTATGTCAGATCGAATTATAGTTTTGGCGGAAGGCCGGGTTACCGGTGAATTAAAAAAAGAGGAATTTGATCAGAACACCATAATGAAAATGGCATCCGCCGTTTAGGAGGTAAAGTTTGAAAGTTCCTTTCAAACTAATTATTAAAGCAGTAACGCAGACAGGTCTGCGTTATGCAGGAGGTATAAAAATGAAAAGCACAGTTCTAAATATATTTAAGGAGAAGGCAATCTGGATTGTATTTATTATCCTGTTTATTGCTTTTTCACTGGCAAATCCCAGATTCCTTTCACCTAATAATTTATTTACGATAGCACGGCAGGTATCCATGTTAGGCATAGCGTCTATTGGTATGACTTTTGTTATATTGATTGCCGGAATTGACCTTTCCGTAGGATCACTGATTACACTGGTGAATATTGTAGCGGCATATTTAATGGTAAAAATGGGTTTTGGTATGGTCACTGCGGTTATTTTAGCATTGATAATGTCTATGTTAGTCGGCATTCTGAACGGCTTTTTGATATCGTCAATCGGTATTCCTGCCATTATTGCAACCTTTGCTACCCAGATTGTGTTTGAAGGTGCCTCCTATCTTATATGCGGCGGTACACCAATCTATGGATTTGATGAAAGATTTAAAGTAATCGGACAGGGTTATCTGGGGCCGGTACCGGTACCGGTTATTATCATGATAGTTTGCTTTGCAGCCGGCTCATTTATTTTAAATAAGAGTTATTTCGGCCGGTATTTTTATGCCGTGGGCGGTAATGAAGAAGCTGCCAAGCTGTCCGGTATCCGGGTTGGACGCACAAAGTATCTGGTTTATGCATTATCCGGCTTATTTGCAGGTCTTGCCGGTATTGTAATGCTGTCCCGTACTAATTCAGCACAGCCTACAGCCGGTATGGGCTATGAATTTGATGTTATTACCTGCGTTGTGCTGGGCGGAGTTTCCATATCCGGCGGTTTTGGTAAAATGTCAAATGTAGTAGCCGGTGTATTGATTATCGGTATACTTACCAACGGTATGGTACTGTTAAATGTAAGCACCTATATGCAGATGATTGTAAAAGGTGTCGTACTTGCACTGGCGGTAGGTTTTGACAGTCTGCAGAAGAAACGGGCACTTACCTAAAGGTCATAAAGGAATTTCATAACTTATATAATAGATTAGCAGCCACTGGGCACGGCTGGTGTCATTAAAATTAATCATGTAAAGGAGAATATAAAAATGGGAATTATAGAAAGAATGCGGTTGGACGGGAAAGTATCGTTTGTAACAGGCGGAGCACGGGGAATCGGCAAGGCAATCGCCGAAGCTCTTGCGGAAGCTGGAAGTCATGTTGCTATCGTGGATGTGGATATCGACGAGTCATTAAAGACCGCAAAAGAAATCGCAGCTGCAACAGGCGTTAAAACAATTGCAGTAAAAACGGATGTTACCAATCAGACTGAAGTGGATGATATGATAGCTGCCATATTAAAAGAATTCGGCAGAATCGATGCTGCTTTTTGTAATGCAGGTATATGCATGAATATTCCGGCGGAAGAGATGACTCTTGAACAATTTAAAAAAGTAATCGACATAAACTTAACCGGTGTGTTCCTAACTTCACAGGCTGCTGCAAAAGTTATGTTAGAACAAGGCAAAGGTTCCATTATCAATACGGCCTCCATGTCAGGCCATATTGTCAATGTACCACAGCCCCAGTGCTCTTATAATGCCTCAAAAGCAGGTGTAATTCAGCTGACTAAATCCATGGCGATCGAATTTGCAAAACGCGGTGTCAGGGTCAACAGCATCAGCCCCGGATATATCGGAACAGAGCTTACTCTGAATTCCCCCAATTTAAAGCCTTTAATCGAGAAATGGAATGCCATGGCACCTCTAGGCAGAATGGGCCGCACAGATGAACTTCAGGCCATAGCCGTATATCTGGCTGGAGACACCAGTGACTTTACCACCGGGTCCGACTTTATTATAGACGGAGCTTTCACCTGTTTCTAATACTTTAAGGAGGATCAGAATGAAAAAATATACCATCGGTATCGATTATGGTACCTTATCCGGACGGGCAGTCTTAGTGGATGTTGAAAACGGGGAAGAGATCTGCTTTTCTGTTTCAGAATATAAACACGGAGTCATGGACGAATACTTACCTGGCTCCACCCTTCGCCTGCCGCCTGAAACCGCCCTGCAGCACCCGGAGGATTATCTGGAGGTATTAAAAACCGCGGTACCCAAAGTGCTGGAACTGGGAAATATAAACAAAGAACAGGTGATTGGAATCGGTGTTGATTTTACTTCCTGTACCGTACTCCCGGTAGATAAAAACGGTACACCGCTGTGTTTGATTGAAGAATATAAAAACCGGCCCCACGCCTATGTCAAGTTGTGGAAGCATCATGCCGCCCAGGGCCAGGCAGACCGTTTTAATGAAGTTGCCCATCAGAGACAGGAAAAATTCATGAGCCGTTACGGCGACAGAATGTCTTCTGAGTGGGTGGTTCCAAAGGCAATGCAGATCTTAAAGGAAGATGAAGAAGTCTATAAGGCTATGGATGGTTTCATCGAAGCCGGCGACTGGATTGTCTGGATGTTAACCGGAGAAGAAAAGCGCAGTTTATGCCAGGCCGGTTATAAGGCAGTATGGTCG
>JAEYMI010000087.1 GCA_023461275.1 Actinomycetes bacterium
TTCGATCGTCCGCGTCCTGCTGGTGCCGGAAGGTCGAAACCGACGCGGAAGAACCGAGCCGGTGGGTGTTGGTCGGTCGGTTGGTCGGTCGGTGGGTGGTGCCTCGGTCGGTGACACAGCGGATTGACAGGTATCCGACAGAACGGTCTAAGCCGACGTCGGCAGCGTGGGTGTGGTCAATCACCACCTGATGGCCGTCGGTGCAGACCGCCCGGCCGTCGCAGGCGAAAGCGAGAACCATGACCACGCCGCACACCACAGGCACCGAGACGCTCGGGCCCGACGAGACCTCCGTGCCCGACGAGACCACCACGCCCATCGAGACCACCCGGTCCGACGACGTGTCGAGCGTCGGACGACCGGCCGACGCCGAACACCAGCAACCCCCGCACTACCAGCAGCCCCAATACGCATCACCCCAGTACCAGCAGCCCCAGTACCCGGGCCCGTATCCGCAGGCAGTGGCACCGGGCGCGCAACCGTCGCTCTCGTCGAGAGTGCGCAACGCGATCATCGCCGGCGGGGTCGGCCTGGCCGTGGTCTTCGGGCTACTCGGCTTCGGGGCCGGCTATCTGGCGGGTCATTCGGACAGCCCGTCGTCGACGATGATGCCCGGCGGTGGCATCGGTGGACCCGGCATGGGTGGCATGAATGGCGGACCCGGGATGGGTGGCGGCATGAGCGGTGGCCCGGGGATGAATGGTGGCCCGGGAATGGGCGGCGGCATGAACGGCGGTCCCGGAACGGGTTCCGGTCAGTCGGGCGGTACCCAGAACGGTGGTACCCAGAACGGTCAGCCCGGTGCGAACCAGAACGGTGCTACCCAGCCGGGAGCGGCTCAGCCCGGCGTGACCCAGCCCGGAATAGGCCAGTCCGGTTCCACCCAGACCAACTGATGCCCCGACCGGCCCCGTTCTTCCGCGTCGGTTTCGATCGTCCGCGTCCGGCAGGTGCCGGAACGCCGAGTTCGACGCGGAAGAACGTGCCTGCGAGTCAGTCGAGTCGACGCTGCGCGTAGGCCGCGAGGTCGGCCACCTGCGCTGGGTCGAGCGAGGGGCGCACGCGGGTCCGGGCGTCGTTGATGTCGTCGGCTCCGACGACTGCGGTGTCGATGTCGCGGCGCATCGCGGCGAGTGCCGCCTCCCGCAACAGGGCCGAGCAGTCAGCGGCGGAGTAGCCGTCGAGTTCTGTTGCGAGCGAATCGATGTCGACGTCGTCGGCCAGCGGTACGTTCTTGCTCGACGCGCGCAGGATGTCGGCGCGGGCCGCGGCGTCGGGTGGCGGGACGAACACCAGTCGTTCCAGACGCCCGGGGCGTAGCAGTGCCGGGTCGATGAGGTCGGGGCGGTTGGTGGCACCCAGCACCACGACGTCCTGCAGTGGTTCGACGCCGTCGAGCTCGGTGAGCAGCGCGGCAACCACCCGGTCGGCGACACCGGAGTCGGTGGACTGCCCGCGCCGGGGTGCCAGCGCGTCCACCTCGTCGAGGAAGATCAGCGACGGCGCGGACTCGCGGGCGCGTTCGAACAGATCACGCACCGCCTTCTCCGACGACCCGACCCACTTGTCCATCAGCTCAGCACCTTTCACGGTGTGCACCGACAGCTGGCCGGACGCGGCGAGCGCCCGGACGACGAAGGTCTTTCCGCATCCGGGCGGACCGAACAGCAGGACACCGCGCGGCGGGTCGACGCCCAGACGGGTGAAGGTATCGGGATGCTGCAGCGGCCACAGCACCGCCTCGGTGAGCGCCTGTTTGGTCTCGACCATGTCGCCGACGTCGTCGAGGGTGATCGAGCCGAGCGCGACTTCCGGTGACTCCGAACGGGATACCGGCCGGATCACCTCGAGCGCGCCGAGCAAATCGTCGTTGCTCAGCGCGGGTGCGGTGGCATCGGTGGCCGCCCGCGCGGCGGCCCGCAGTGCCGCCTCCCGCGTCAGCGCCGCGAGATCACCTGCGACGAAACCCGGTGTCCGGGAAGCGATCACATCGAGATCAAGGGTGCCGTCGACAGGCACGTCGCGCAGGATCGCGGCGAGCAGCTTCGCGCGTTGCGGGGCGTCGGGTAGGCCGATGCGTAGTTCGCGGTCGCAGAGCAACGGGTCCCGCACGCGGCCGTCGACGCGGGCCGGTTCGGCGGTGGTCGCGATCAGCGCCACCGAGCCGTCGGAGATCGCGGTGCGCAGCTCATCGAGGATCAGCGTCGAGACAGGTTCGGCGATGGCCGGCGGGGTGGGCGCCGGCAGCAGCGCGTCGATGTCGGTGATCAGCAGAATTCCGTTGCCCTGGTTGCGAACCCGGTCGACGGCATCGGCCACGGCCTGTAGTCGTGTCGATGCCTCCATTGCGCCGACGGTCGGTCCGTCGACGACGGTCAGGAACCGCGACGCGCACACCGACCGCACGATGGTGGCCTTGCCCGCACCGGCCGGACCGCTGAACAAGACGCCCAGACGCGGTGTGGCACCGAGGGTTCGGAGCACATCGGGTTCGTCGAGGGTGATCTTGAGCCACTCGGTCAGCTTGGCGACCTGGGTGTCGACTCCGACGAGTTCGGCGACCGGACGGATGGGGCGGGCGTCGGGTGATCTCGATACGCCGCCTCGCTCCGCTCGGGGGCTACTCGATCCGCGTGGGTCGCCTTCCGCTGGTCGAGTGCCGCGGGGGTCGCCGTCCGCTGGTCGAGTGCCGCGAGCTTGCGAGCGGTGTATCGAGACCCCACTCGATCCGCGTGGGTCATCCCACAACACCGCGGTGTTGGGCTGCACGCTGACCGGGCTCGTCGGGTCGCTGGCGGTGACGGTGAGCAGTTCGTTTGTCCAGGTGATGCCCACCGACCGGGCCAGCGCCCGGGTGGCGTCACCGACGGCGAGTTCGGGACCGAGGTCCCGCGGCAGCAGCGACACCGCGTCGCCCACCGAGAGCACTTTGCCCAGAAGTGCTCGGCGCAAGGTGGATTCGTCGACGGTGCCCGACGTCAGCGCTGAGCCGCGCACCGTGACACGTGCTGCACCGTGCACGACGACCGGTGAGATCACTACGCTCGCATTCTCTTTCACGCCCGCATTGGAGAACGTGATGTCGTCGAGCAGTGCGGTGCCGGTGGGGGTGTCGTCGGTGGTCGCAGCGACTACCGCGGCGGTGACCCGCGCGCCGGTGATCGATACCGCATCCCATTCCCGCAACGACAACGCCGCCAGCACTTCCGGGTGCACGCGGATGATGCCGCGGCGGGCCTCGGCGGCCGACGGGTTCACCCGCACCGTCAGT
Organism: Actinomycetes bacterium; assembly: GCA_023461275.1. Classification (GTDB taxonomy): domain Bacteria; phylum Actinomycetota; class Actinomycetes; order Mycobacteriales; family Mycobacteriaceae; genus Gordonia. The sequence goes on from JAEYMI010000087.1 coordinate 3,272, forward strand.
GTGAGACTCGGGCGCGAGGCTGAACTCACGATGGCACGCTCATGGGTTGGCGTCCTCGGAGCCGGGCGCCACGGGGCGTCGTAATCCCAAGCGTGCCTGAGATTTACCACGCCCGGTCAGACGGCGTCGTCGGCCTTCTGGCGTGCCGGCCATGGCCCGGCGCTGCGCTCGCCGTTCGGCGGGCCGATCGTCCCAGAACTCCGGACGCGACGCCACCCAGCGTTGGTTGCGCACCGCGAACGGGATGTGCAGCAGGTATCCGGCGACCAGGATGAGCATCAGCACATACGGGAAGGTGACCAGCAGCGCCGCGGCGATGGCCACCAGGATGAGCAGCCCGGCCAGCGCCCGCGGCGGAATCGACGACGTCTTCAGCGAGGCGGTCGGAATACGGCTGACCGCCAGCAGGGCGACGATGATCAGCCACGCGCCGACCGCCCAGGTCGATGTCCACCAGCCGTCACCGAACTGCTGTTGCAGTCCGACGGGAAGCAATGCGATCAGCGCGGCCGCCGGCGCGGGCACCCCGACGAAGAAGTCGCGCGTGTAGGCGGGCGCGTCATCGTCGTCGAGCAGGGTGTTGAAACGCGCCAGCCGCAAGACGATCGCGCAGCAGTAGACCAGCGCAAGCACCCAACCGATGTCCTCGCCCGGCATCAGCAGGGTGTAGGTGATCATCGCAGGCACCACACCGAAGTTGATGGCGTCGGCCAGCGAGTCGATCTCGGCTCCGATGCGGGTGGTGGCGCCCATCATCCGGGCGACGCGTCCGTCGATGCCGTCGAGGACCGCGGCTGCGACGACCAGCGCCATCGCGGCGTCGACGTGGCCGGTCCCGGCGCTGCGGATGGCGGTGAGGCCGGCACAGATCGCCAGGATCGTCAGGGCCGACGGTACAAACAGCCGCCCGGCCGAGGCCCGGCTCGCGAATGGTGTGGCAGAGCGAACCGGGCGGGGTGCCCGACGACGCAGTCGGCCCGCCGACCGGGCGGTGGGTGTGCGCGTCGACGGGTGCGCGACGTTCTTCGGTGACATGATCAGCGGCCTTCGTCTGCCGGCGTCGACGTCGGTGCTTGGCGGGAACCGGGCGCCTGGGCAGACTTCGGTGCCGGATGAGCCGGCGCGTGCCAGCGGGCCAGCACGGTCTCGCCACCGACGGCGTGTTGTCCGACGCGCACCTCGGGGCGCACGCCGGGCGGGAAGTAGACATCCACGCGCGAGCCGAACCGGATCAGCCCGTAGGTCTCGGCGACGGCGAGCTCGTCGCCCGGTTTCGCGTCGCAGACGATTCGACGGGCGATCAGACCGGCGATCTGCACCACCGCCACGCGGGTGCCCTCCGGGCGTTGGATCACCATCGTCGAGCGCTCGTTCTCGGCGCTGGCCGCGGGCAGATCAGCGGACAGGAACTTGCCCGGGGTGTGCTTGACCGAGAGCACCGTCCCGGCGACCGGCGCGCGCTGGACGTGGACGTCGAAGATCGACAGGAACGTCGAGACGCGCGGCAGCGGCTGGTCGCCCATGTTCGCTTCTGGTGGTGGAACCGCCTCGTCGACCAGGGAGATCGTGCCGTCGGCGGGTGCCACGACGGCGTTGATGTCCGACGGCGGGACCCGGCTCGGGTGGCGGAAGAATGCCGCGCAGGAGGCGGCGAGCAGTGCGGCCGGGCGCGCGATCCACGGACGCTTACGCGCGACGACGGCAACCGCCGCCGGAGCGACGATGAAGGGGATGCCACCCCGATGGATCGGCGGGATGGTTTCGCGCGCCAATTGGGCGAGGTGTCCGAGCCCGGTGGCGGATCCGGCCGGTCGGGGGCGCCTGGCCACCAGCATTCTCCTTCTGCGACGCCGCTGCTTCGAGTCGCTGTTTCGGGGTGCGGGGTTCAGCTTAGAGGCACCCGAACACGCCGACCAACGCTGTCCTGGTCACCGGTGCATTCGCGTGGGCACGGCTTGGCGTCGAGTGGGCACGGCGTGGCGTCGAGTGGGCACAGTGTGGCGTCGACTGTGCACGGCCTGACGTTGACTGGGTACGGCTAGGCCAGCCGCCAGACGTCGACGACCTCTCCGGCGCCCAACGCGGTGACGTCGGCCGGGATGTCGATCAAGGCGTCGGCGGCGGCGAGGTAGCGCAGGTGGTGCGAACCGGGCGGGCCGATCGGGTCGACGGCCCATCCGGACGAATCGGATGCACCGTCCGCCCGCAGCACGCCGCGCATGAACTGCCGTTTGCCGTCGGGCGATCGCACGTCGGACGCCAGCGTCGCGGCCTGTCGTTCGCGGTGCGGCGGTAGACCCATCGCGGCCCGCAGTGCAGGGCGAATGAATACCTCGAAGGAGACCAGGGAGCTCACCGGATTGCCCGGCAAGGTGATGATCGGAACCGCCCGCCCGCTCGAACTCCGGACGTGACCGCAGCCCTGCGGCATCCCCGGCTGCATCGCGACCTTCACGAACTCCACTCCACCGGCCTGCGACAATGCCTCTTTCACCACCTCGAACGCGCCGGCCGATACGCCGCCGGAGGTGATGATCAGGTCGGCGTCGTCGGAGATGGCGTCGATGCGGGTGGTGAACTCCGCCACGTCGTCGACGACGAAGTGCTCGTGTCGGGCCCGGGCGCCGGCGGCGGTGGCCGCGGCGGTCAGCATCGGTCCGTTCGATTCGTAGATCTGGCCGAACTGCAGCGGTTGGCCGGGCGTCACCAGCTCCGACCCGGTGGACAGCACCACCACCCGCAGCGGCGTGAAGACGTCGATCGTCGCTGATCCCAGCGCCGCGAGCAGCCCGATCTGCGGTGCACCGAGCACTGTTCCGGCGGCCAGTGCGGGCGCGCCCTGCTCGATGTCGGAGCCGGCGGCCCGGATGTGTTTACCCGCGTCGACGGCCCGGACGATCGACACCGCCGTCGTCGAGAAGTGCCCGTCGGCCGACGTGGTCAGCTCCACCGGCACCACCGCGTCGGCGCCGGCGGGCAGTGGCGCGCCGGTCATGATCCGGTTCGCCGTGCCCGGCGCCAGGGTCAGTGCGTCGGTGCGGCCGGCGGCGATGTCCTCGACGACGGGCAGCTCGACGGGGGAGTCCTTCGATGCCGACGCCACGTCGGCGGCGCGTACGGCGTAGCCGTCCATCGCTGAGTTGTCGAAGCCCGGCAGGCTGATCGGTGCGGCGACGTCGACGGCGGTGACCAGTCCCAGGGCGTCGGCGACGGCGACTCTGGAGGTCGCGGGTGGACCGAATAGCGCGGCGACCGCGGCTTGGTGGTCGGCGACGTCGCGCAACGTGACGGGTCCCATGTGGACAGGATGCCCGACCGGCGTTCACCCCCGCAGCGTGCACACGCCTGCCATCAGGATTAGATTTTCTGCCATGACCTTCGGGCTGCTGCTGGATATCGACGGGGTGATGGTCACCTCGTGGAAGGCGCTGCCCGGAGCCGTCGACGCCGTGAACACACTCGCCGACCGCGCGATCCCGCGAATGTTCTTGACCAACACCACATCTCGTTCGCGCGGTGAGATCGCCGAGCTGCTGGCCGGGTGCGGGTTCCGGATCGACGCCGACGAGATCATGACCGCGGCGGCGTTGACCGCGGAGTTCCTCGGCAAGAACTATCCGGGCAAAAAGGTCTGGGTGATCAACGAGGGACCGATCGCCGAGGACATGACCGGCGTCGATCTCGTCGACGAACCGTCGTCGGCCGAGGTGGTGGTGCTCGGCGGTGCCGGTCCGGTGTTCACCCACGACGCGCTGTCGAAAGTGCTCGAGTTGATGGTGTCCGGGGTGCCGGTGGTCGCGATGCATCGATCGATGACGTGGTCGACCGATCGGGGCCTCAGCATCGACACCGGTGTCTATCTCGAGGGCTTGGAGAAGGCTGCCGGCCGCAAGATCAAGGCCATCGGCAAGCCGTCGCCGCTGGGTTTCCGGGCCGCCGTCGACATCATGGGCCTTGAGCCGACGCAGGTGGTGATGGTCGGCGACGACATGCACAACGACGTCCTCGGCGCGCAGGCCGCGGCGCTGATCGGCGTGCTGGTGCGCACCGGAAAGTTCCGCGAGGAGGCGCTGCGAGCGCTGCAGCGCGACGAGTTCGGGCCGGTACCCGATTACGTCATCGACTCGGTCGCCGACCTGCCGGAACTGCTCGACAAGATGTTTCCCGACGCCGTCGACTAGGCGCTGAGCGCCGGATCTGGGTGACATAGCCTCGGTGCCAGCGCAACGTCGGACCGGTAGTCGTCGCGACGCTGCGCTGCTGCCGAGGCTATGTCACGCCAGACTCGGGTCAGGCCGCGCGGGTGTTCGACGACTCAGCGACCTTCTTGATCCTGCCGAGCGTCTCGCTCATACCGAGGAGCAGTTCTTCCTCGAAGTTGTCCGATCCGCCGAAGATCTTGTCGACCAGCACCGACGAGATCTTGGTGGTCTGTCCGCCGGGTGCCTCGCGACGCTCGGTGACGCGGACGCCGGTGTCGGTGGGGGTGATGGTGAAGCTCCACACCGTGTGGTTCTCGGTGATGCGGAACCCGATTTCCTCATTCGGCGTGAACCGCACGACCTTCGACGTCGTCGGCCACACCAGCGGTCCGCGGCGGTTGATGTTGATGGTCTTGGTGCCCAGCGTCACGGGTCCGCCGCGAATGATCATCTTCTTGCACTGCGGGCTCCACTCGCCCATCCGCTTGAGGTCGGAGATCACCGCCCAGACGGCCTGCGGTGTGGCGTCGATGTCGATGGATTGCTCGATCAATGCGGCGGTCATTGCCTGCCCTCTCGTCCCCGGAATGTGGTCCAGGTAACCCTAAAGCGCTAATTGTCTATCAGTCAATAAGCTCGATCGGGCAATGAACGACGTCGGGTTGATCGCATGCGGAGGCGCGGGCGCGCGGCGTCGACGGCTACCGTCGTGGTGTGTCCGCATCGAAGATCGCGCAATTAGAAGTTCCCGTTGTTGCTGCCCCGATGGCCGGTGGGCCGAGCACCCCGGACCTGGTGATCGCTGCGGCCGACGCAGGTGCGCTGGGCTTTCTGGCAGCGGGATATCTCACCCCGGACGGACTCGCCGCGCAGATCGACGAGGTGGCGTCGCGCGGAGTTGTGTTCGGCGTCAACATCTTTGCACCGGGAATGCCGCTGCGGGATAGGGCTGCCGTCGAACGTTATCGAACTGCGCTGGAGCCGTTGGCTTCTGGTCTGGGTGTTGTGCCGGGGAACTTCAACGACGCCGATGATGATGCCTATACCGCGAAAGTCGATCTGGTGATCGATCGTCGGGTTCCGTTGGTGTCGTTCACCTTTGGTTTACCGAGCGAGTCCGATCTTGCGCGGTTGCAGGACGCGGGCGTCGAGGTGATCGCCACCGTCGCCGACCCTGACGACGCCGAACGTGCTGCGGCACTGGGCGTCGACGCGTTGTGTGTACAGGGGGCCGAGGCCGGCGGTCACCGCGCGACGCTGGATGCCGACGTGGTTCCGAACGAGGTGGGCGCGCTGGAACTCCTTGCCGCCGTGGCTGATCGGGTGCGGTTGCCGTTGATCGCGGCCGGGGGCATCGGCGACGGGTCGGCCGTCGCCGCGGCATTGCGAGCCGGAGCGAGTGCGGTGCAGATCGGTACTGCGCTCCTCGACGCCGACGAGGCGGGCACCAAGCCGACGCATCGGGCCGCGCTGCGCGACGCGCGGTTCTCCGAGACGGTGGTGACGCGGGCCTTCTCGGGCCGGCCCGCCCGGGCCCTGCGCAATGGCTTCGTCGACGAGTTCGACCCGATCGCGCCGAGTGCCTACCCGCAGGTTCACTACCTCACCAGCCCGATCCGCGCGGCGGCGGCGAAGGCCGATGATGCCGACCATCTCAACCTGTGGGCGGGAACAGCTTTCGCGACGACTCGTCGGGGTCCGGCCGCCGAGATCATCGCCGAGCTGTGGGCGCAGGCCCGCGGGAGTCAATAGGTCACGCTGGCCGCCAATAGAGAACGACATTTGTCGCGGATTGCGCGACAAATGTCGTTACCTGTTGTCGGGAAGGCGCCGGGGCGTCAGGCCAGTAGGGTCGCGCCGATCACCGCTCCGACGCCGACGAACACCGCCGCCACCACCCATACCGCGGCGTTGCCGTCCTCCTCGAGGAGGAAGTCGCCCAGTTTGCCCGGGGTGAGCCAGTCGATGAGCACGAACGACCACATCATCACCGCGATCGCCACGACGACGTAGACGATCGTGTAGACCAGTCCGCGCCAGAGTTCGAGGTAGGCCGAGTCGATGATGCCGCCGATCAGAACCAGCGTGAGGCCGATGACCTGCGCGGTCGCCAGCACGATGGCACTTCGGTTGCGATCCACCCACACCAGGTCGCGCAGCTTGCCCGGGGTGACCAGGTCGAGTGCGAAGTAGCCGAGGACGAGCAACGCAATCCCGACCAGGCTGTAGGACGCCCCCGCGGCCAGGTTGTCGCGCAGAATCTCCACCGTCACTCCTTGTTCGGTCGTTTCCGACGCCCGGGACGACCGTCGTCGGTGATCGATGTGCGGGACTGTGTCCCTGCGAGAGGAACACTACGACATGTCGGTTGGGGGCATAGTCATACGACCCGACAAAAAGGCAGGCATTTGTCGCGTAATCCGCGACAAATGCCTGCACTTCTTGGTGTGGAGCGTCAGCGCTCAGGCGACGGTGACCATGTCGTAGTCGCCGACCTTGGCCGCCAACGACGTGAGGTGCTCGTCGGCGTCGCCGAGGGTTCGGCTGATCGCGGTCAGCCGGGCGACGTAGTGCCCGACGGGGTACTCCGCGGTCATGCCGATGCCGCCGTGCATCTGAATCGATTCCTGTCCGATACGACGTGCCGACCGGCAGATCTGCAGCTTGGCGCGGCTGTAGATCGACGGATCGGTCAGGCCGTCGGCGAGTGAGGCGGTGGCGTACAGGCTCATGCTGCGCGCCAGTTCTAGGACCACGAACATGTCCGACGCCCGCTGGGTGAGCGTCTGGAAGGTCTTGAGCGGGACACCGAACTGCTTGCGCGCCTTGAGGTATTCGGTGGTCAGCTCCAGCGCGCGTTCCATCGCGCCGACCGCTTCGGCGCACAGTGCGGTCTGGGCGAAGATCTCGGCGTAGGCGAGCGCATCGGACTGATCGCCCGTCGCCAACTCGATCGCCGGGGTGTTGTCGAAGCGCACCCGGGCGCCACGCCGAGTGTCATAGGTGGCGAATCCGTCGACGGTGACACCGGAGGCGTCGGAGTCGGCGAGAAACAGTCCGATGCTGCCGTCGTCGCGTCGGGCACTGACCACGAACTTCTGCGCGACGTCGCCGGCCAGCACCGGGTACTTGGTGCCGGTCAGGGTGGCACCGTCGCCGTCGCCGGTGGCGGTGGTGGTGACCGCGGCACCCGGCCACCGGTCGTCGGGCTCAGTGTGGGCCAGCCCCAACAGAAGTCGGCCTTCGGAGACCTCGGTGAGCAGCTCGCTCCGGCGATCCCCGGATGCCACCCGATCGATGAGTACGCCCGGCAGGAGAGCCCCGTAGAGCAGCGGTTCGGGGGCGAGGCTGCGCCCGATCTCACCCATCACCGCCGACACCTCGACCGGTCCGGCGCCGGTGCCGCCGGCGTCCTCGGCGAAAGGCAGGCCGACGATGCCGATCTCGGCCAGCGACGCCCACACCGACGGCTGCCAGCCCGCCTCGGTCTCCGAGACGGCGCGCAGCTTTTCGATGTCGTAGGACTTGAAGACGTCGCGTGCGGTGTCACGCAACAGGGATTGTTCTTCGGAAAGATCGAAATCCATTGTGATACTCCAGAATTCAGGCGGCGTCTACAGGCCGAGGATCGACGACGAGATGATGGTGCGCTGCACTTCCGACGACCCGCCGTAGATGGTGACCTTGCGGTAGTTCAGGTACTCGGGCACGGCCAGCTGCGCCCACTCCGGGGTGCCGACACCGGGTGCGTCCACTGCCAGGCCGCGAGCTCCGGCGACGTCGGCGAGCAGTTCGGTGGCCGACTGCTGCAGCTCGCTGCCGCGTAGTTTCACCAACGACGACACCGGGTTGGGCTTGCCGTCGGCCGAGCCGGCGACAACCCGCAACTGCGTGAGTTCCAGTGCGAGAAGCTCGTTTTCGAGTTCGGCCAGGCGGGCCGCGAACAACGGCTCCTCCAGCAGGGTGCCGTTGGCGGTCGGCGTCGACGCGGCCAACTTCTTGGCCTCCGAGAGCTTGGTCTTGGTCCAGCCGACGCGGGCGATACCGGTGCGCTCGTTGCCGAGCAGGAACTTGGCGTAGGTCCAGCCGGCGTTCTCCTCGCCGACGAGGTTCTCCGCCGGAACTCGAACGTTGTCGAAGAAGACCTCGTTGACCTCGACGCTGCCGTCGATCAGCTTGATCGGGCGCATCTCGATGCCCTCGGTCTTCAGGTCGATGAGCAGGAAGCTGATGCCGGCCTGCTTCTTGACGTCGGGGTTGGTGCGCACCAGGCAGAAAATCCAGTCGGCGTACTGGCCGAGCGTGGTCCAGGTCTTCTGGCCGTTGACGATGTAGTGGTCGCCGTCGCGCACCGCGCGCGTCTTCAACGACGCGAGGTCCGAACCCGCCTCGGGCTCGGAAAAGCCTTGGCACCACCAGATGTCGAGGTTGGCCGTGGCCGGCAGGAAGCGTTCCTTGAGTTCCTGGGAACCGAAGGTCGCGATCACCGGGCCCACCATGTTGACGTTGAAGGTCAGTGGATCGGGCACGAAGTTCAGGCTGAGCTGATCGTGATAGATGTTCTTCTGGATCGGTGTCCAGTCCTTGCCGCCCCACTCGGCGGGCCAGCCGATGGTGGCCAGGCCCTCCTCATTGAGGATGCGCTGGGTGGTGACGAGATCGTCGGGAAGGTTCAGGGTGCCGGCAGCGGTGCGCTCCCGGATTTCCTTGGGAATCTTGGTGGTGAAGATGGTCTGCAGTTCCTGGCGGAACGCCTCTTCTTCCGGGGTGAACGTCAACTTCATGGGGATCTGCTCCTGGGCCGTCGTGGGAATGACGATACTCGGAACCATTCCCTAAAGCCACGAAAATTGCAATAATGCTTTCGATGACGACGTCGACGGACTCCGACCCGACGCCCGCGGTGAAGCGACCCGGCGGGCGCAGTGCCCGGGTGCGCGACGCCGTGTACGACGCCGTCGGGGAACTGCTCGACAGCAGCCCCCGGGACGCGATGTCGATACCGCAGATCGCGGAGATGGCCGGGGTCAACCCGACGACCGTCTACCGCCGGTGGGGGTCGATGGATGTGCTGCTCGAGGAGGTGGCCGTCGCCTTCCTCGCAGAGGGCGCATCCCTGCCCGACACCGGCGATCTGCGCACTGACCTGCAGAAATGGGCGGGTCAGATGGCGGTCGACCTGGCCACGCCGCGTCGTCGAACCTATCTGCGAGCGATGGTGTGGGCGCGTGAGGACGTGGTGACCGAGTGCCCGCGGTGGGAGATCCGACGCGGACAGGTCACCGAGATCGTCGAACGCGCCCGGGCTCGCGGGGAGCGCACGCCCGACGTCGAGCAGATCCTCGATCACGTCGTCGCCCCGATGTACCACCACAGCGCGTTCGGTCTGCCCGTCGGCGAAGCGATGGGCAGGCGGATGGTCGACGATGTGCTGTTGATGACGCGGTGTTGATGATGACGCGTCTACGGTGCGGCTTGGTGAACCTGGCTTGATCGTCGTCGAAGTGTGATTAGGCTCGGCAGCATGCGCAATGTCCACGCCTTCGGCGACGACTGTTTGGGTGATCTGGATGCGACCGGCCTCGCGGCGGAGTTGGCGGCCGGTCGGGTATCGGCGCTGGAAGCGGTCGAGGCGGCACTCGACCGGATCGACCGTGTCAACGGCGTGCTGAACGCGGTGGCCTTCGATGACAGCGATCGCGCCCGGAAACGCGCTGTGGACAACAACTTTCCGGCCGGTGGATTCGCCGGGGTGCCCTCGATCATCAAGAACAACACCAAGTTCGCCGGCCTGCCAACCTGTTTCGGCTCGGGTGCGGTGCCGCCGCATCCGGCGCCGGCCGACGAGGCGTTCACCCGACAACTCGTCTCGACCGGGGTCAACATCGTCGGGGCGTCGACGCTGCCGGCGTTCGGGCTCACCGCCACAACCGAATTCGACGACCGGCCGCCCACCCGCAATCCGTGGGACACCGACTACTCCTGTGGTGCGTCGTCTGGTGGTTCGGCGGCGCTGGTGGCGAGCGGCGCGCTGCCGATCGCACATGCCAACGACGGTGGAGGTTCCATCCGGATCCCGGCCGCCGCGTGTGGTCTGGTGGGGCTCAAGTCATCTCGGGGCCGGCTGGCATCGAGCGAGGCCTCCGAGCAGGCACCCATCGATCTGGTGGCCAATGGCATCGTCAGCCGTAGTGTCCGCGACACCGCCGGATTCCTGGCGAGTGCGGAAACCTACCGTCGGGCACCGGGTTTCGATCCGGTGGGGCTGGTGACCGGCCCGTCGGATCGTCGGCTGCGGGTGGCGGTGCTCACCGAACCGCTGGCGTCGGACTCCCTTGACGCCGACTCGTTGCGTGCCGTCGACGAGGTGCGGACGCTGCTGGAATCGCTGGGGCACCGGACCGAGACGATTGCGATCCCGGTCGGGAAATCCTTCGTCGATGATTTCGTCGACTACTGGTCGTTGATGGCGTTCTCGTTGGAGTACTTCGGCAAGCGGGTCGTCGCCAAGGATTTCGATCGGTCGCGCATCGATCCGTTCACCCACGGCCTCGCGGGGCGCTTCCGGCGACGCTTCTGGCGCATGCCCGCGGTGATCCGTGGACTGAACCGATCGACCGTCGAATTCCTCAGTGTCTTCCAGCGATTCGACGTCGTGCTGTCCCCGACACTCGGACACACCACCCCGAGAATCGGATACCTCGACCCCGCAGGCGATTTCGACGAGATCTTCGCCCGGCTAATGCGGTACGTGGCGTTCACCCCGGCCAACAACACCTCGGGCGCTCCTGGCATCAGCCTGCCGCTGGCGCGGACCGACGCCGGACTGCCGCTCGGCATTCATTTCTCCGCCGACGTCGGGGACGAGCGAACCCTGCTGGAGCTGGCGTTCGAACTCGAAGCGGCACAACCGTTTGCCCGGATCGGTGCCTCGCGTTGACGGCGCCCTCCGCCTCGTCGACGGCGCCCTCCGTCGCGTTGACGGCGCCCTCCGTCGCGTTGACGGCGCCCATCGTCGCATCGACGGTGCCCTCCCGCTCGTTGTCTCGGGATCGATCCACAACTCCGTAGATCTGGTCGCTATATACGACCAGATCGACGGAGTTGATGAAACGCGCCCAGTAGTTCAGGCGCCCGGCGATTCAGATGCTCAGTGCACGACGGCCTTCTCGGCGCCGACGCCGGTCAGCGACCGCACCTCCATCTCCGCATTGCGTTCCGGCGTACCACGATCCGACGACGTCAACGTTCCGATGATGCCCAGCGCGAAGGCCAGCGGGATCGACACGATGCCGGGGTTGGCCAGCGGGAACCACGCGAAGTCCGAGCCGGGGATCATCGACGTCGCCGAACCGGAGACGGCCGGCGAGAACACGATGAGTACCAGCGTCGAGATCAGTCCGCCGTACATGCTCCACAGTGCGCCGCGGGTGTTGAATCGCTTCCAGTACAAAGAGAACAGGATGGTCGGCAGGTTGGCCGCCGCTGCGATCGCGAAGGCCAGCGCCACCAGGAAGGCGATGTTCTGGCCGTTGGCGAGGATGCCGAGCACGATGCCCATCACACCCAATACGACGACGGTGTAGCGGGAGACCCGGACTTGTGCGTCCTCGCTGGCCTGGCCTCGTTTGATGACGCTGCCGTAGATGTCGTGGGCGAACGACGCGGCCGCGGTGATGGCCAGTCCGGCGACGACGGCGAGGATGGTCGCGAACGCCACCGCCGAGATAACACCAAGCAGCACAACACCTCCCAGCTCGAAGGCGAGCAGCGGTGCGGCCGAGTTCTGCTTGCCGGCAGCCGCCATGATGCGGTCGGGGCCGACGATCGCCGCGGCGCCGTAGCCCAGGATCAGGGTGAACAGGTAGAACGCGCCGATCAGCGCGATCGCCCAAACCACTGATTTGCGTGCCTCTTTCGCCGTCGGGACCGTATAGAAGCGCATCAGCACGTGCGGCAGGCCTGCGGTTCCGAGGACCAGCGCGATGGCGAGTGAGACGAAGTTCAGCTTCGACTCGAATGAACCGCCGTACTGCGCGCCGGGCGCCAGCACGTCACGCGAGGCGATCTTGGCGTCGGTCGATCCGCCGATGGCGTTCTGCGCCGAACCGAGGATGTCGGAGACGTTGAAGCCGAACTTGGCGAGCACGATGAAGGTCATGATCGCGGCGCCCGCGATCAGCAGCACCGCCTTGATGATCTGCACCCAGGTGGTGCCCTTCATGCCGCCGATCAGCACGTAGACGATCATCAGGGCGCCGACGACGGCGATCACGATCGACTGTCCCACACGGCCTTCGATGTCGAGCAGCAGTGCGACGAGTCCGCCCGCGCCGGCCATCTGCGCCAGCAGGTAGAACAGCGAGACCGCGAGCGTCGAAATGGCTGCGGCGAGCCGAACCGGACGCTGCTTGAGTCGGAAGCTCAAGACGTCGGCCATGGTGAATTTGCCTGTGTTGCGCAGCAATTCAGCGACCAGCAGCAGCGCCACCAGCCATGCGACGAGGAAGCCGATGGAGTAGAGGAAGCCGTCGTATCCGTAGACGGCGATGGCACCGGCGATCCCGAGAAAGCTTGCCGCAGAGAGGTAGTCGCCGGCGATGGCGATACCGTTCTGCGGTCCGGAGAAGCCGCGTCCGCCGGTGAAGAAGTCGGCGGCCGATTGGTTGTTCTTGCTCGCCCGGATCACCACGAACATGGTGATCGCGACGAAGGCGAGGAAGATCGAGATGTTGGCCACCGGGTTACCGACGGCGGCGGCAAGGACGTAGCTGTCTACCGTGCTGGTGCTCATGCTTGCGGCCCTTCGAGTTCTTCGCGGATTGCGGCCGCGCGCGGATCGAGCTCACGGTTGGCGAACCGTACGTAGAGCCCGGTGATGACGAACGTCGTGACGAACTGCAGCAGGCCCAGGATGAGGCCGACGTTGATGTTGCCCCACACCTTGGTCGCCATGAAGTCATGCGCGAACGCCCCGAGAAGCACGTAGAGCGAGTACCACAGCAGGAAGAAGGCGGTCATCGGAAAGACGAAGCGCCGCAATGTGCGTCGAAGCTCCTGAAACTGTGGACTCGCCTGCATTTCCAGGAAGTCGTCCCCGGTTGGCGTGTGTGACGCCTGGGGTGGATGGTCGACGGTGGACACGGGTGGTACCTCCTGGCCGGTTGCTGCTCGATGTTGTGGTGCTGCGCGGCCGCGTCGACGTGTGACGAGCCATCGAGCTGATCCTTATTGAGGTGCAGATCACACACAATGACGTGACCTGGGTCATACGTCGAATGCCTCATGCGCTGCGGCAGGCGGTCGGGAATAGCCGACGAGCGGTCGGGGTCCGGGCGTCGTCGACGCGCGGGCGAGGGCGCTGTGAACGCGGGCGAGGGCGCCGTCGACGCTGGGGTGGGCGCCGTCGATGGTGGACCGGGCGCTGTGAACGCGGGCGAGGGCGCCGTCGACGAGGGCGAGGGCGCCGTCGATGACGGAGTGGGCTCAGTCGTCGCGCGGGAGGCGTTCGATGCCCATGCCGACCCGCTCGGGGACGTGCATCCGGGCGAAGGTGCGGGCCACGTCGGCGGGCATCTGGGAGCGAGTCAGCACGCTGACGCCGATCATCGTGGCAAAGGCCAGCGTGACCGTGACCGCGGCGGGGTAGCCGAGGATCGTCGCGGGCCAGCCGGAGAGCTGCACACCGCCGATGCCGCCGGCGATCGAGATGCTGGTCGCCGCGCCCGACGAGACCCCGCCGACGACGAGTCCGGCGATCGCGCCGGCCGCAGTCAGCCCGCGCCACCAGATGCCGAGCACCAACAGCGGACACAATGTCGACGCCGACACCGCGAACACCAGGCCCACCGTCCGGGACAGCTCCAGCGACGTCGCCGCCAGCGCCAACCCGATCGGCAGCACGCCGGCGATCACCGCGGCCACCCGGAAATCGCGAACACGGCCGGGCAGCACGTCGGTCGCCAATGCGCCTGCGACGCTCACCAGCAGCCCCGACGACGTCGCGAGGAAGGCCGCGATCGCACCGGCGGCGATGAGGGCGGCGAGGAACTGGCCGGTCACACCACCCACCGCCGCGCCGGGCAGTAGCAGCACCGCGGCGTCGGCGGTGTCGCTGATCAGCAACTGCGGCACGTGAATTCGCGCGAAGGTGCCCAGCAGCGTCGGGAAAAGATAGAAGATCGAGAGCAGTACGATGACCGACAAAGCGGTGCGTCGGGCCTGGCGGCCGTCGGGGTTGGTGTAGAACCGCACCAACACATGCGGCAGCCCCATGGTCCCCATGAACGTCGCCACGATCAACGAAAGCACTTGGAACAGTGCGTGATCGCCGCCCAGCCCGTGCCCGGGTTCGGCCCATTGCGCGTTGAGCGCGGCGATCGCGTCGGGATCGGGATGGCGCCGGAAGAACACCGCGGTCAGCACGAGGGTCGGCACGGCGATCGCGGTCAGCTTGAGCCAGTATTGGAAGGCCTGCACAAAGGTGATCGACCGCATGCCCCCGCCGACGACGTTGACGATCACGATCGCACCGACGGCCACCACACCCACCCAGACCGGCGCGCCCAGAAGGATATTCAGCGTCAGCCCGGCACCCTGCAACTGCGGGATCAGGTACAGCACGCAGATCAGGACGACGACGACCATCGCTGCCATCCGCGCTGCCCGCGACCGTAGCCGGAACTCGGCGAAGTCGGGGACTGTGTAGGCGCCCGACCGTCGTAGCGGTGCGGCGACGAACAGCAGCAGGCCGAGGTAGCCCGCGGTGAACCCGATCGGATACCACAGCGCATCGGCGCCGTACTTCGCGACCAACCCGGCAACGCCGAGAAAGGATGCGGCCGAGAGATATTCGCCGCTGATCGCCGCGGCATTCCACGGCGACCCGACAGTCCGCGAGGCCACCAGAAAGTCCGACGTGGTGCGTGATCGGCGGCCCACATACGCGCCGACAGCAACGGTCGCCACCGCCGCCAGAATCAACGCGATGATGGTGAGGACGTCCACCGAGCCGGTCAATGGAGTCGTCACGAGCCGCGGCCGTCCCGGCTACCCGTGTCCCAGTTTTCCGTATCCCCGCTGCTCATGTCCCCGCCACTCACGTCATCGCCGTCGACGACGCGCATGAAGTCGTTCTCGGCTTGTTCGGCGAGCCGGACGTAAAGCCGGCCGGCGAGGTAGAAGACGGGATACAGTGCGGCGCCGAGGAGTATCCAGTGCAGCCGGATGCCGAACAGGGTGATAGCGGTGAGGTCGGGAAAGAGGGTGCCCAGCACTGGAATTGACACCACCAGCAGCACCACCGCGAGACCCAGTCGGAGGGCGATACCGAGCTGGGCGCGGATCAGTCCGCGGACCAGGACGTCGCCGACCTCGGTCTGCTCCTGCACCTCGACGCGGGTGCGTACCGTGCGGGCGCCCCGGCGCTGTGAAAGTACGATGCGTTCACGGGTAGGGCGTTCGCGGGCCGGCTTCTCACGTCCGGCCGGGCCGGTGGTCACGATGCGCCGTCGGAGCCGGAACGATAGTGGCGCAACGGGTCCCGCACGAGGCGGTCTTTGAGTTCGCGGAGCTGGCGTCGGCTGACCGGCAGTTCGACCGCCTCGCTGGCCCCGTTGGCGCGCACACTGACCGTCGTCGACGTTCCGCTGCTGCGCAGGCCGGTGACCATCGGCAGGGCAACCAGATACGAACGGTGTACGCGTTGGAAACCCTGTTCGGCCCAACGGGATTCGAGGGTGGACAGCGGGATGCGGACCAGGTGGTCGCCGGCCGATGAATGCAGCCGCGCGTAGTCGCCGACGGCTTCCACCCAGGACACGGTGTCGCGGCGCACCAGCGTGGTCACCCCGCCGAGTTCGACCGGGATCACCTCGTCGTCGGTGCTCTGCCGGTCCTCCGCTGGGGCCGGTTCGGCGGCTGCAGGCACCGCATCGGCGGAGCCACGTGCGGCGACAACCCGTGCCGCGACAACCCTTTCGACGGCCTGCGCCAATCGCTCCTCGCGCAACGGTTTCAGGAGGTAATCGAGTGCCCCGACGTCGAAGGCGTCGACGGCTTTGTCGTCGTGGGCGGTGACGAACACGATGGCCGGCGGGTTGGCGTATCGACGCAGCACGGCGGCCAGTTCGAGACCCGACAGTCCGGGCATGTTGATGTCGAGGAAGATCGCGTCGATGCGCCGGTCGGTGAGGATGCGCAGCGCTTCGGTGGCGTCGCCGGCGCCGATCACCTCAGCGACGTCGTCGCAGCGGCGCAGCAAGTAGTCGAGTTCGTCGAGCGCGGGGCGTTCGTCGTCGACGGCAAGGACGATCAATTCGCTCACCCTGCACCTCCCGACCTGTTCACACGGGTTCTCACACGTGGACCCCGGCCCGAAACTTGGGCACCCGCATCCCGACCTTGGTGCCCGCCCCGAGCGCCGTTTCGACCACTAGACCGTAGTCGTTGCCGAACGCCGCGCGCAGTCGATGGTCGACATTGGTCAACCCGACGTGGGCGTCGCTGGGCTGCGTGTTCGGGCGCAGCGCGTCGAACGAACCGGACCGCAGCAGATCCGGGTCCATGCCGACCCCGTTGTCCTCGACGGTGATGACGCAGTCCCCGCCGGCGTCGGCGGCGACGATGGTGATGGTCCCGCCCCCGTTGCCGGCCAGTCCGTGGCGCACGGCGTTCTCCACCAGCGGTTGCAGCGCGAGGAACGGGACGACGACGGTCAGTACCTCGGGCGCGACGTCGAGCCGCACGTCCAGGGCCGGCCCGAACCGTGCGCGTTCGAGGGTCAGGTAGCGGTCGATGTTGCGCAGTTCGTCGGCGAGGACGGTGTATTCGCCTGCGGCCCTGAAGGAATAGCGGGTGAAGTCGGCGAACTCGAGGATCAGTTCGCGGGCGCGATCGGGGTCGGTCCGCACGAACGACGCGATGGTGTTGAGCGCGTTGTAGATGAAGTGCGGGCTGATCTGCGCGCGCAGGGCGAGGACCTCGGCGCGGTCGAGGGCGGCGCGGGAGGTGTCGAGGTCGGCCAGTTCGATCTGACTCGACGCATAGCGGGCGACCTCGCCGATGGCGCCGAGCATGCCCGGTCCGGGTCGTCGGGTGGTGGCCACCACCAGCGCTCCTACGCCGCGATCGTCGGCGATCAGCGGCTCGGCGATCAGCGCCCGCACCGGCGATTCGGTACCGCACGGGTCGGCGATCAGGACCCGACGCCCATCGGTGTCGGCGGTGGTCGCCGCCTGCGCGGCCCGGTCCCGCAACTGCTGGTTCCACAGGGTGGGCTCGCGGCGCCCGGTGTCGTCGGGTTCGACGGCCAGCACCGTCCCGTCGGGTTCGAAGAGCGCGACGGCCTCGGCGTCGGTGAGTGCTTTCAGGTGGGGGAGTGCGTCGCGTGCGGACTCTGCGGACAGGCCCGTCCGCAGCGACCGCGCCGCGCGCGAGGCGGTGTGCAGGGTCGAATGCACGGCACGTTCGGTGGGGGTGCTCACCACCCGCCGCGTGCCGATCAGGACCACCAGGGCACCCAGCGCGACGATGCCGAGGATCGTCAGCGAGATGATCAGGCCGGTGGACATGGACTCATTCTGGTCCACCGCTCAGCTCCGGCGGGCCACATTCCCCCGTCGACTGTGCGCGGGTCAGTCGCCGATCCAGGTCACCACGTCGTCGAGGGATGCGCGCGTGGTGCGAAAGCCGTTGGCGGGGTGGGTGGTGTCGGCGAAGCCGAAGGAGATGCCGCAGAGGATCTTTCGGTCCTCAGGGATGGAGAAGTACTCGCGGAAGAACTCCGAGTAGTTCGCCAGCGCGGCCTGCGCGATGGTGGCCACGCCCAGGCTCTGCGCGACGGTCAGGAACGTCGACACGTAGACGCCGGTGTCGACGGCGCCGTACACGCCGAGCGTCGCGTCGGTGGTGATCAGCGCCAGGTGCGGTGCGCCGAAGAAGCGGAAGTTCTCCAGGGTCTGCTGCGCCGACGCCGCGCGGTCGCCACGTTCGACGCCGACCGCCTCGTACAGTGCCCAGCCGCATTCGCGTCGACGATCGCGATAGACGCCGACGTAGTCGGCAGGTGGCGGGAAGTCGAAAGCCGTTGGCGCGCCGGATGTCACATGCTCGACGAGGGCGGTGCGCAGGTCGTCGGTGGCTGACCCGGAAGTGACGATGACATTCCACGGCTGGGTGTTGCACCACGAGGCGCTGCGTTGCGCGCCGGCCAGAATCCGCTCGATGGTGGCCCGCGGCACCTGCCGGTCCTCGTACGCGCGGCAACTGAACCGCTCGGACAAGATCTCGTCGACGACGTCAGCGCGGTTCCCGGCCGCGACCGACGAACTCACTGCTCGTCCCATGGACGTTGGACGAACTCTGGTGCGTGTTCGGTCATGATGCCGGCCCTTTCCATCAACTCCCTCGACGGTACCCAGGTGCGAGGTCGGCGGTGGATGGGGATGCCCCGGCGGGCCCTGCGGGGCAGACCTCGCGGCTCGCGGGCGGTTCGGTGGCACAGCCTCGGTCGCTGCGCGACGTCGGATCAATAATCGACGCGACGACGCTCTCTCACCGAGGCTGGGTCACGGCTGCTCGCTGCTGGCCGGCCGGATGCGGCGACCATGCCAGCGTCAGCGCCGACCCGACGATCCCGAGCGCGGTGCCGACCAGGAATCCGCCGAAGTTGGACGCCGGCAAAGCCACGAGCGCGAGGACCAGCGCCGCGATCCCTGCGGGTAGTCGCGCCGACGCCCTGGCCAGCACCGAACACCCGCACACCGCCATCAACGCGGCCAACAACGTGGTCGAGACGCCGGCGACGGTGGAGATCGTCACCAGCACATCGCCGACATGCAGCGTGGTCAGCGACGGAATCGCCAGCGCCGCAGCGGAGATCAGCAGCACCACACCGCCGGTGAACGGTCGTTGCCCGGCCCATCGTCGACCCCGTCGAAACAGGTCAGAAACGTTGCTGCTCAACACTTTGCGGTTCAACACCTGGTGGGACCCTTCTCCATCGATACGGAGAAGTTGGTGAGCGTCAACGACGACGCACGAAGCGAGGTTGCGGTGAGGCGCGCCGAGGTCAGATTCGACGACCCGGCCATGATCGCGGTCCCGAACCGGCCCGCACGTTCATCGCTCGACGATACGTCGGCGCCGATCAACAGATCGCGGACACCGATTGTGCCACCGAGGCTTTGGGCGTCGATAACCAGATTCTCGGCGTGTGCGCTCGCTCCCGGTGCCCGGATGAACAGGGTCGCGTCGCCGAGGAGGGGGATGTCGTGGGCGGTCATCGAGAGGCAGAGATCGGTCAGTGTCGCCGATCCGAGCTTGATGGCGAGCGTCTGTGTGGTTCCGGCGCTGGTGGTGACGTTGCGGGGGTAGATCGAGATCGACGTGCCGCTCAGCGAGCCGATGGTCGCGGTGAAGGGCTGCCCGGAGAGCGCGATGTTCATCGGCAGGTCGCCGCGGGCGATGCCGGTGCCCAGAACTCCGGCAGCTCCGAACCCGGCGACGAGTACCGCTGCAGCGACTCGCTTGCGTATGCGCACCCCCCACGCCTCCCGTCCCCCAACGTTGCTGTGACTGACGGTAACGCATACCTGTCGCCGACGACCCCGCCAGAGTGTTCGCGCTTGCTCACACCAGCCGGGAACGATGGGCTGGATCACAAATGGAGAGACACAGCTCTGTACATCTGGTCGCAAATAACGACCAAGACTACGGAGCTGAGCGAAGCAGATTGATCACCTCGGCGAACTGTTCGAGTGCCGGCTCGAGCACGGTGACATAGCTGATGCCGGTGCGTTCTCGCAGGGCCAGCAGTCGGTCGGCGATGGCCTCGGCGGTACCGACCAGGGTGGTGGGCAACTCGACGAACTCCTCGGGCGTCACCGACAGTCCGAGCCGCTTGATCCACGACGCAACCCGTTCGGCCGGATCGTCGGAGACGACGACGGCGTGGATGAGCAGGTTGAGTTCGACGTCCTCGGCGCGCTCGCCGGCAGCGTCGGCGACAAAGGCGACACGTTCATCGAGATAGCTCTCGGGTTCCAGGGTCATTCGGCCCTGGGCGTCGGTGGTCGCGGCGGTGAACCCGACGATGTCGGCCCGACGGGCGGCCATTCGCAGCATGCGGTTGCCGTTACCGGCGAGGAGCAGCGGGATCGGCTGCTGCGTCGGGCGCGGGAGGAACGACTCGTCGGCGGCGAGTTCGTCGAGGCGGTCCACCGTCGCGCGCAGGTGATCGATTCGCCGTCCCGGTGATTCGTAGGTGATCCCGGCGTCGTCGAATTCCGATCTGGTGTAACCGGTTCCGAGGCCGAGGTCGAGTCGTCCGCCGGTCAGCTGGTCGACGGTGTGGACCTCGCGGGCCAGCAGGGTGGGATTGTTGAACGCCGTATTGAGCACGAATGGGCCCAGCCGAACCCGTTCGGTAGCCGCCGCCGCGGCCACGAGCGCTGGGAACGGACTCGGCAGCCCGAGATGATCGGGCACCATCACGACGTCGTAGCCCAGGGATTCGGCGAGTCGCACCCGCGAGCGCCATTCGTCGGCGTCGCCGAGGGTGAAGAAGTTGATGCCGAACCGGAACGGACGCGCAGCGGAGGTCACGGGTCGACGGTAGTCGCGGTGCGCACCGACGGTGGGGTGAGGCGTACCTCAATCAGGACCAGGTGTGGCACAATGCACGACGAACCACCGAGCGAACGATCGGTAGTGTCTGAGCGGTTGTAGGGGTGCTCCCGACGACCAATCACCTACATCACAGGAGGCCAGGATGGCTGATCAGGCATTCAAGGGGCGGACCGCCGTCATTTCCGGCGGAAGCCGCGGCATCGGACTGGCCATCGCCAGCGCACTCGGCGCGCGTGGCGCCAACATCGTGCTGCTGGCCAAGACTGACGCGCCGCACCCGAAACTGCCCGGAACCATCCACACTGCGGTGGAGGAGATCGAGGCCGCCGGCGGACAGGCGACCGGCGTCGTCGGCGATGTGCGCAACGCCGACGATGTGGCACGCGCCGTGCAGACCGCCGTCGACACCTGGGGCGGGGTCGACATCTGCATCAACAACGCCAGCGTTCTGAACCTCACGGCCACCGAAGAGCTGCCGATCTCGCGCTTCGACCTCATGCAGCAGGTCAACGTGCGCGGCACCTTCCTGCTGACCCAGCAGTGCCTGCCCTACCTGCGGAAATCGCCGAACGCCCACGTGCTGACGCTGTCGCCGCCGCTGAACATGAGCAACGAGTGGCTGGGCAAGCACCCCGGCTACATGCTCGCCAAATACGGCATGACCCTGGCCGCCCTCGGCTTCGCCGCGGAGTTCGCCGACGCCGCGGTGGCCAGCAACTGCCTGTGGCCGGAGTCGACGATCGCGACCGCCGCGGTGCGCAACCTGCTCGGCGGCGACGATGCCGTCGCACACTCGCGCAGCCCGCAGATCATGGCCGACGCCGCAGTGTCGATCCTCGGCAAGCCGGCCGCGTCGACGACCGGTCGCTGCTACCTCGACGTCGAAGCGCTCGCCGAGGACGGGATCACCGACCTGTCGCAGTACGGCGGCGTCGACCCGATCGAGTTCGACATCTTCGTCGACCCGCGCTGACGTCGTCCGACCGTCGAGCGACGGTGTCAGCACTCAACCTTGCACTCTCCATGGTCGAGTGCTAAAAACGAGGTTGGCACTCACAAGCTGCGAGTGCCAGGTCGGGACGGTGAGACCGGTACCCAATTGACACACCGGTCGTCCGTCGCGGGCACCGAGTCCGGCCATACGAACCTAGTGTCACCCCCTATCGGAGGATCACTTACTCATGGCCAAGCAAATCGCGTTCGACGAAGAGGCACGTCGCGGCCTCGAGCGGGGCCTCAACAGCCTCGCCGACGCAGTCAAGGTGACGTTGGGACCCAAGGGCCGCAACGTCGTTCTGGAAAAGAAGTGGGGCGCCCCCACGATCACCAACGATGGTGTTTCCATCGCCAAGGAGATCGAGCTGGAGGACCCGTACGAGAAGATCGGCGCCGAGCTGGTCAAGGAAGTCGCCAAGAAGACGGACGACGTCGCCGGCGACGGTACGACCACCGCGACCGTTCTCGCCCAGGCCCTGGTCAAGGAAGGCCTGCGCAACGTCGCGGCCGGCGCCAACCCGATGGCCCTGAAGCGCGGTATCGAGAAGGCCGTCGAGGCCGTCTCCGCCGCCCTGCTCGAGCAGGCCAAGGACGTCGAGACCAAGGGCAGATCGCCTCCACGGCCTCGATCTCCGCCGCCGACACCCAGATCGGCGAGCTCATCGCCGAGGCCATGGACAAGGTCGGCAAGGAAGGCGTCATCACGGTCGAGGAGGCCCAGACCTTCGGTCTGGAGCTGGAGCTCACCGAGGGCATGCGCTTCGACAAGGGCTACATCTCGGCGTACTTCGCCACCGACATGGAGCGTATGGAGGCGTCGCTCGACGACCCGTACATCCTGATCGCCAACTCCAAGATCGGCTCGGTCAAGGACCTGCTGCCGCTCCTGGAGAAGGTCATGCAGTCGGGCAAGCCGCTGCTGATCATCGCCGAGGACGTCGAGGGCGAGGCCCTGTCCACCCTGATCGTCAACAAGATCAAGGGCACCTTCAAGTCCGTCGCCGTCAAGGCCCCGGGCTTCGGCGACCGCCGCAAGGCCATGCTCGGCGACATCGCCATCCTCACGGGCGGCGAGGTCATCTCCGAGGAGGTCGGCCTCAAGCTGGAGAGCGCGTCCCTGGACCTCCTGGGCCGCGCCCGCAAGGTCGTCATCACCAAGGACGAGACCACCATCGTCGACGGCGCCGGCTCGACCGACCAGGTCAACGGCCGCGTCAACCAGATCCGCGTCGAGATCGAGAACAGCGACTCGGACTACGACCGCGAGAAGCTCCAGGAGCGCCTGGCGAAGCTGGCCGGCGGCGTGGCCGTCATCAAGGCCGGTGCCGCCACCGAGGTCGAGCTCAAGGAGCGCAAGCACCGCATCGAGGACGCCGTCCGCAACGCGAAGGCGGCCGTCGAGGAGGGTATCGTCGCCGGTGGTGGCGTGGCCCTGCTCCAGGCCTCCTCGGTCTTCGAGAAGCTGGACCTGACGGGTGACGAGGCGACCGGCGCCAACGCCGTGAAGCTCGCCCTGGAGGCCCCGCTGAAGCAGATCGCCGTCAACGGCGGTCTCGAGGGCGGCGTCGTCGTGGAGAAGGTCCGCAACCTGACCGTCGGCCACGGCCTGAACGCCGCCTCCGGTGAGTACGTCGACATGATCGCCGAGGGCATCATCGACCCGGCGAAGGTGACCCGCTCTGCCCTGCAGAACGCCGCCTCCATCGCCGCGCTGTTCCTCACCACCGAGGCCGTCATTGCCGACAAGCCCGAGAAGGCCGCTGCCGGCGGCGCCCCGGGCGGCATGCCGGGCGGTGACATGGACTTCTGATCGACCGCTTCCGGTTGATCGGCCGTTCCGCACGAACCGAGGGCGGCACCCCCTGTCAGGACAGGGGG
>JAEYMI010000088.1 GCA_023461275.1 Actinomycetes bacterium
GTATAATAATAATACCAGAATACTGCCAACCTGGTATGTTTTAGTTCCCTTTTAATTTTTGGTATGGTATAATTTTCCCCTATGGCGCGAGCACGTTTGCTGGGTTTTAGTTCCCTTTTAATTTTTGGTATGGTATAATTAACAGATTTAAGACTGGCGAATATGTAAGGTTTTAGTTCCCTTTTAATTTTTGGTATGGTATAATATAATCGTTTTCAACGTCAAACAAACCGATGTTTTAGTTCCCTTTTAATTTTTGGTATGGTATAATATGTCTTGACTGCCGAGAGCCGAATATAATGTTTTAGTTCCCTTTTAATTTTTGGTATGGTATAATCTTGTCATATACGTTGTCGCGCGATGCGTTGTTTTAGTTCCCTTTTAATTTTTGGTATGGTATAATAACTTATGAAAGTTTTTAATGCATTGAAAGGTTTTAGTTCCCTTTTAATTTTTGGTATGGTATAATTCGTCAAACTCGAAACTTGCCAAAACCGCAGTTTTAGTTCCCTTTTAATTTTTGGTATGGTATAATCTTACCTCGTTTTTTACGTTTCGATTATTTGTTTTAGTTCCCTTTTAATTTTTGGTATGGTATAATTAATGACGCGTTGAATAAAGAGGATAAAGAGTTTTAGTTCCCTTTTAATTTTTGGTATGGTATAATTCAAACAGAATCATATGATTGACCGTCGCAGTTTTAGTTCCCTTTTAATTTTTGGTATGGTATAATCGAACACTTCGTATTAAACGTATAAGAAGAGTTTTAGTTCCCTTTTAATTTTTGGTATGGTATAATAGGGAACGAGAAAAACTCCTGAAAACCTCAGTGTTTCAGGAGTTTTTTCTGCTTCTTTCATTGTTACTTTTTCGCGAAAATCAAAATTGTGTAATTTCGTTTTCGTCTTTTTCTTGTTTTTTTATAAAAAAGAAAGTTGGAAAAAGTCCACGGACGATTCTTTTACTTTTTTCTTTCCCGTGATTATTTTCATACTTGCATATTGTTTTTCGGTAACAATCATACACCTGACGGATCCGTCTTTCGGGGCCTCTTTTTCCAATCTTGCAAAATGCTGTTCCGCATTTTCAACGCTGTTGCAAAGCCTTGCGTAAACCGAAAACTGCAACATATAATATCCGTCGTTAAGCAAAAACCTTCGAAACGACGTGGCAAGATATCTTTCTGTTTTTGTGGAAACGGGCAAATCAAAAAATACGATTATTCTCATAAACTTACTCATATCGATGCATGCAAATCGGCAAGATTTTCGGAAGTAGCAATTCGCACTTCCCCGACGTTAAGCAATTTTTCAGACTTTGCACCACAAGTTCGACGGCATAGGACAATGCGTAAATCTGCCCGTTGATTTCCACGTCCTGATTCATCAATGCAAACAACTGTTTTTTTATTTGCGGCGTTAGTTTTTCTTGTCCGATAAAATTGAAAACAATCATATCGACAATCGGTCGGAACGGCTCGATAATATCGTCGGCAAGATTAAAATTGTTCAATTCGCTTGCGTGATGCACGCCTATACTCGGCTCAAAGCCATACACTGTGAGAGTGCGCGCAATAAGCCCGCGTACGATTGAATACCCGTAGTTTAACGCCAAGTTTATGAAAGAGTCGTCGCGTCTTACGAAATCCTTGCCGAATATTTTTTTGAAATACAAATTTGCGGCAACCGCTTCAAGATTTTTCGCATCATCGCTGCTTACCGATTTCGCAAGAGAGTATAAATCGTCCACAGGCTCGTTTGAAGTGAATTCCACACAGGTTGCCTGGTTTTCGATTTTGCGCTTTACGATGCTTTGCCACAGCTGCTTTTGCAACGGTTTCGGCATGTTCTGTTGCAATTTTAATATCTTTAACGGTCGATAATAACTGTTAAGCGGTAAAATAACACCGTTTGGCAAATGCTTTCCGTCGCAGGTGAACACAACCGCACCTGCGTCCGAAAGCGTGCTCAACGCATAACTCGTTATCGTACATTCCGCCGTTTCGATAAGAACGCTGTTCAAATCTTCAACGGGAAAACTATGCTCTTCTTCACCCCTTACAACAAGTTGTCCGTGATTTATCCTGATACTGCAAGGGGTAGATAAAAATAAATTTATGTACCCCATATACACCTCTTATTTGTTTTGATTGTTTTTTCTTTTTTCCGCTTTTTCCTTGTCGGTAAGCATTTTCAGCGGTTGCGGTTGTTTCGGCCTTTTTTTGATTTCCTGAACGTTGCCGAGCACGTCGATTTCGCATTTCGTTATCTTTTTTATATTCTGTATACCTTTTCTCCCGCGATAGCACCCTGTTGTATCTTCAATTGTTATTCTCGGACTATCAGTGTCAAACCCGATAAAATACACGAAATCATCTACGATTGTTTTTGACGGCGCTTTTGCACTGTTTTCAACGTCTTTTTTCTTTTCCAGATCGATTTTGTCTTCGATGTGCAACAAGTCGTTCTTATAAATCGACATTTCGAACGTATACGTGTCGTCCATTATGCGCCATTCGTTTTGTGATTTCCTTTGAGTTGCCGCTCTTTTCGGCAATTCACCGCGATACAAATCCGCAACGTAAACGGGCACACCGAAATACTTTCCGTCTTTTGAATACAAATCGACTCTTATCATTCCGTCGTTTTTGACAATGCCCTTGTTCTTTTCCAGAATCATTCCGCCGCCTGTATATGTTTCATACGTTTTTACGGTACGGACAATATTGCCTTGTCCGCTGTTGCACGGTTTTCTTATCGGCGTTGCAAACGCTTTTTTCGCGTCTCCGTCAAATTCGACAAGTCGCTGTTTTAAGGTGTTGTACAAAGCAACATCGCCCTCGGGTTGGAAATAGCCGTTTATTTCTCCGTTTTTATCCAGTTTAAGGTTTGCAAGCGCAGTCCTTTTTACGATGACGTTATTACCGTCACAAACCGTCGGATATTTATTATCCGCATATTTTGAACTGAAAACGGTTGCTTCGTTGATGCATCCTTTCGCCTTGCGGCTTGTCATCCGACTTACGACAAAAGGCTTTGCGTTCATCAGATAATTTTCGTTAAAGCCGAGCAATCGCAATTTGTTTTGCATTAAGACCGGCTCGTCCATAACGCGAGCATCGAGTTCGTTGATAAATTCTTTGTAAGGATAAGGCAAAACCAAATGACTATTTTTGTCGTAATAATCGGAATCGCAAATCTCACCGTCTTCAAGGACGTATTGTCCGTTACGCATTTTACGACTTTCCTTAATCTGATTGTATCTTTCGATTTTGTTTTTCGTTTTCGGCGTGACGCACGCAATAATCGCCGCGTCGACGGCATGGTGCTTGTCGCCGTCCTCACGAATCTTCTGTACGCCCCAGAATCTGCGAAGATACGACGTAATAGCACCCCTGACTGTTTCAACTCTTCCATACTTATCTTTTGACTTTTCGTCAAATAATAAATAATCTTTTATAAGATTTGCAAGCATTCTCGAAGCGTATCGGGTATCGTTCAACGCGCGGTTTTTCCATTCCGATTCGTTAATCTCTTTCTTTTGCAAAAACTCAAGTTTCTTTCTGTTGCGTTTCTGATAAACCGCCTTCCAGAATGCAAGAACTTCGTCGTAATCTCTGCCGATTCTTTCAAAATATTCGACAGGCGTGGAATTCCGTTTGTTTTGGTTTTCCCGTTTCAACACAAGGACCTTGTTGTTGAAACTGTCGTCAAACGATCTGCTGTACGGAATAATATGGTCAATTTCATAATATCCGTCTTCAAACAAATGATTGATATCCAGCGTTTCCATAGAATACGCGCACTTATGGTCTTGTTCTTCATACAGTTTGTATTTCAAAACGTTGGTTGAGTTTGGCATCGCGTTTAACTTTGCAATATTTTCGCGAATCGCTTCGTTTTTCGCGGCGCGCGCGTCGTTTTCTTTTTTCAATTTATCGCGTTCGTCTTTCGTCATCGACATATCCCTTGCAAGTTCGATATTGATTGCATAGGGACTGCCATACTGTCTTATTACCGCGTCGATTACCTTTACGGTTTGCGAAAGAGCGCGTTTTACAACGGGCGACGTTACGCCTCCGATTGCGTCGTAAACTTCTTTTGTCCCGAGAAACTTTTGCTTTTCAAAATTATGTTCGGAATGATTGTGCCCCGCCTTTTGCATTGCATCGCTGTAAACCATGCCTTCTTCGAGATACGGCAGAATTTCCCTTAACACGTGAAGCGACAAATGACCGTATCCCTTCATATCTATTTTTGAAAGTTTTTCAATCGTTTCTTCGTCAAGTCTTCCGCCGATTATCTTGCTTTCGGCAATGGCATTGCGGAACAGGTTTTCGCTTTTGTATTTCGTGCAGATTTCGGCGATTTCGTCAATGAGTTCAATATCGCTTTTAAGATTGTCGTTTAACGCCTTTACGATTTTATTACTGTTTTTTGCAGTAATAAAATCGCCTTTATCTTCGCAAGCTAACGAATCGACAACGTCGTTTATCTCAACGACGTCGCTTTTTGACTCCCCTTCGTTTTTCTTCTTGTCGGATTTCTTTTTCTCGCTGTAATTAAGCGCGCTGAAACGGTAATCGTCGTCAAGTTTTATCGCCTTTCTGAACGCCTTGTAACTAACTTTATCCACTTTTTTTGCAAGCTCGACGGCGATTTGTCTTTCTTCGTTGCTAAGGCGCCTTCTGTCACCCCCGCATATTATCGAAAGGTTGTTGATTTTTTGATAAATCGTTGCCCATTCGCTCGTATATGTCCCTTTTGCCGCCACGTCTTCGTCACGATATATCTCACACTTTTTCACGTCGTGACTTCCCGTGTATTGACTTCCTTTCCCCGGACCTTCGTCAAAATTCCTTTGCGAAAGGAATATATCAAGATATTTCTCTTTATTTTCGTCGGTTGCAAAATTGTTGCCGAATTCCTTTTGCTTTTCAAACAAAAGTTCGATTTCCTTCACGAGAATATCCCGCGATACGCACATCGAATAATCGCCGCCTTTATTATGGACGGGCTTCCCTTCCATTAAATACTTTTTATAAAGTTGTTCGCCGCGGGTTCGCATACCGCTCTCTCTCATTTCTTCTTCGCTTTTTCGAATACTGCCTAAAAGTTTTCCTTCGTCGCTGTCTTTTGCGCCTTCCCTTTTATTGCTTTTGAAACCGCGATGCCGAGCAAGCGAATATAAGACGCGCGCAAATTCCGCCTCGGTCAATTTTTTGTCCAAAGCGTCCGAACGAAGTTTGACGACGTCAAGATTCTTATATTCGTCTTTTAAACAAATTAAATCATCCTGCGTTTCAAATAATTCAATTTCGTTTTCGGAGAAAAGTTTTCTGATCCTTTCGAGCCTGAAAGATTTTCGTCTAATGCGACGGCGCAGCCCCCTTGCGTTTCGCCTGGGTTCCGCAAGCGACGCACCTGTTTGAGGGTGTTCCGCCGCGTCAAATATGCGCGAATTAAGAGCATTGATTTGAATAGGTTCGCCATTTTCGTCACATTCGAGCACGCACCAACCTACCGATTTGATACCTACATCAAGTCCGAGTCTGTACATATTTCCTCCTTATTATAAAAGATATCCCTTGATGAAAAACATCAAGGGATAGAGCTTTTCGGGAATTAACCCTTGTTTTAGAAACCTTTAATTTTTGGTATGGTATAAAGGTTAATTATATTTTAACATACGCACCTTTGCTTGTCAACTTAAAGTTCCATTGATTGTCAGATGCGGCAGAAGCCGTCGGGGGTGACGATTATTTCGCCGGTCTGAACGGCGGCGCTCAAAGCAGCGTCAACCCATTCCACGGCGGATTTCGTGCGTTTCGCGACGTTGAACAGTTTGAAAACTTCCTTATTAAGGTCGTCCTTTTCGATATAGACGGTCGCTTCGATCGCGCATTTTGCGGCGGCGACG
>JAEYMI010000089.1 GCA_023461275.1 Actinomycetes bacterium
CCACCCACCAACAACGGCAAAAACAACTCCCACACCGACACATCAAAAGTCACCGGCGTCTTCTGCAACACCACATCCGACGCCCCCACCCCATACCCATCACGCATCCACACCAACCGATTCACCAGTGCCGCATGCGACACCGTCACACCCTTGGGACGACCGGTAGAGCCAGAAGTGAACAGGGTGTACACCGCGGTATCGGCGCGCACCGGTCCCAGCCGCTCGGCCGCGGCCACCAATGGAGTCGAGAGATCAACGCTCCCAGAGCAGTCCACCTCCACGACGCGGGCGCTCGTCTGAGGCAGTTCATCGATCGCGGTGGGACGCTGCCCGGCACCGACCAGCACGACGTTGGCGCCCGACGTCTCGAGCATGTACCGCACCCGGTCGATCGGTGCGTCGACGTCGAGCGGTACGTACTGTCCACCGGCGGTCACCACCGCGTGCACCGCCACCATCAGCTCCACCGACCGCGGAATGCAGATACCCACCGCGACATCGGGTCCGACACCGAGCTCGATCAGTTCTCGGGCCAAGGTGGCGACGCGCGCGCCGAACTCGCCGTAGGTGACGGTCCGGTCGCCGAAGACCACCGCGGGCGCACCGGGGGTCTGCACTATCTGCTCACCAATCACGTCGACGATGGGTGTCTCGGGTACGACGCCGACCGGCCCGCGGCCCAGGTCCTCGACTTCCTCGGACTCCGGAGACGGGGCCCATTCGACGTCGGCGACGAGGGTGTCCCGCTGATCGGCGATCGAGACGAGGATACGCTCGATCACCTCGGCAAAAACTTCGATTGCAGATTTGTCGAAAGCCGTTGGTAGGTAATTCAGTTTGAGTGACAGCCCGTCGCCGGCCGGTGCGGAGATGAGATTGAGCGGGAAGTGGGTGGAGTCGGAGAATCGGGCACCGACGATCCGCAGTCCCCCGGTCACCGCGGTGTCAACGCCGGACAGCGAGTCGGCATCGACCGGGTACGACTCGTGCACGGTGAGCGTGTCGAAGCGCAGCGGTACGCCCGTACCGTTCGCGATCTCGGGCAGCCCGAGGTGTTGATGGTCGAGCACCGACACCTTGTCCGATTGCAGGCTGCGCAGGATCTCGGCCAGCGTGGCGTCGGGATTGACGTCGACGACCACCGGCAGGGTGTTGATGAACAGACCGACCATCGATTCGATGCCGTCGACATCGGCGGCTCTTCCCGAGACCGTCTCGCCGAAGGTGACCACCTGATTGCCGGTCAACCGGGACAGCAGCACCGCCCACGTCGCTTGCACCACGGTCGCGATGGTGGCGCCGGTCGCACGGGCCGCGGACTCGATGCGCGCGAGTGTCTCGGCATCGATGATCATGTCGTGGCTCGCCGGGAGGGCGTCGCGGGTCGCTTCGACAGTCGGGGCGACCAAGGTTGGCCCCTCTACCGGTGCCAGTAACCGCGACCAGGCGATGATCGCCTCGGAATCGTCTGCGGCGGTGGTGGCCGAACGTGCCAGGTAGTCGCCGAAGTCACCGGCCCCTGGCGCGGCTCGATCGGTATAGGTTTCACCGGATGCGTAGAGCGCCAACAAGTCTGCCATCACCAGCGGACCCGACCAGCCGTCGAGCAGGATGTGATGGTTGGTGACGATCATGGTCACCCGCTGATCGATGCCGTGGCGTACCAGGACGAATCGCACCAGTGGCGGTTCGGTGAGATCGAACGGTTCGACCCGCTCGGTTGCGGCGATCTCATCGATGCGTGCAGTGGAAGTCGCTGCGTCACCGTCGAGATCGATGACCGTCCAGGGGATGTCGACGTGCGGCGCGATGACCGCGACGACCGCACCAGAACCACAGGTGACGTACGCCGAGCGCAGCACCCGGTGATGGGCGATCAAACGTTCTGCGGCTGAACGCAATCGGTCGAGGCCCACTTCGCCGCCGAGTTCGAGGACGGCCTGGGTGACGTAGACGTCGACGAGGTCATCGTCGTCGCGGGTCATCGCGGACTGGAAGTACAGTCCGCGTTGCAGTGTTGACAGCGGCCAGACGTCCGCGCCGGGGTACTGCCCGGCGATCGCGTCGAGGTCGGCCTGGGTGACGGCGCTGCCCGGTACATCCGACGGGGAGAGCCCCACCGATGATGAGCCGGCGCCTTCCCCATCCCCACCGACGGCGGCGACGAGGTCGGCGAGTTCGGCCGCCCAGCGTCGGCCGAGGTCGTCGGCATCTGCCTCCGGCAGGACACCGGGAGGTGCCGCGATCGAGGCGACGAGTTCGCGACCACCCTCGCCGGGTATCGCAGACACGGTAAAGGTGATGGGGCCCAACGCGATCAGTGCACCGTCGGCCGACGACGGCAGTCCGGGGGCGCCGGGGGCCGGGGTGAACGGCACGGCCCCGGTGGTGCCGGCGTTGTTGGCGTTCGTCGTCCGGGCACCGGCACCGAAGTAATTGAACGTGATCTCCGGTAGCGGGAGGTCGGCCAGCACCGGGTCGGGTCCGTAGCGCAGCAGCCCGAATCCCACACCATGCGCGGGCCGTCCGAGGCGTTCCTCCTTGGCCGCCTTCACCGCGTGCACCATGTCGATGGCCGGGTCGATGGCCATCGGCGCGATCGAGGTGAACCAGCCGACGGTACGGGTCAGGTCGGCTCGGCGTGGATCATTGCCGGCGGCCAGTACGTCGTCGTAGCGACCGTGTCCTTCGACGAGAACCGTGATCGGTCCGCCGTCGGCGATGGAGCGCACGGCGCGGGCCAGTGCGGCCAGCAACACGTCGTTGGTGGTGGCGCGGAAGGCATCCGGGATGTCGGTCAGAACCGGTTCGGTGATGTCGGTGCCGACGGTGACGGTGACGGTGCGCACCGCCCGCTCTCGATCCCGAGCCGGATCGACGGCGCCGAACAGACGATTGCCGGCGGCGAGCCGCTCACGCCAGTAGTCGACCTCGCCGGCATGCTCGGCCGCCCGATCGGCCATCGCGGTGTACCAGGCAGCCGCCGACGTCTCCTCACGGCGAAGCGTCACCTGCCCTGCGGCCTCGGCAGTGTGCGAGCTGTCGGTGTGTGAGCTGAACCAGGCGGTCACCAGATCCTCGGTCAGGATCGACCACGAGACCGCGTCGACTCCGAGGTGGTGGATCACCAGCACGATGCGCCCTTGCCCCGCAGCGTCGGTCACCAGCGTCGCCGATACCAATTGTCCGCGTGCCGGATCCAGGCGTGCCGCGGCAGCTCTGAACCCGTCCCGCACGATCGCGTCGGCATCTGCCACCGGGATGTCCGACCGTAGATGTCCGACCGCGGTTCGCGGATCGAAGGGCTCACCGGCGTCGATGCGATGGATTCGGTGACCTGCCGCGTCGACGTCTGGGACCAGTCGAGCACTCAGCATCGGATGTGCGGCCACCACGGTGGCGAGCAGGTCGCCGAGTTGCTCGACAGTGATGCCATCGGGGGCGAGCAGCACCATCGACTGGGAGAAGTCGCGGTAGTCGGCCGCATCGGTGGCGTGCTCGGCCATCCAGCCCACCACCGGAGGTGCGGGCATCGGTCCGAATACGCCGCCGGATGGGTTCTCGATCATCGGGAGCCGCGGCGCGGTGTGGGTCGCGACGCGGGCCATCGCCCGCACGGTCCGATGCTCGAAGATTTCGCGTGGGCTCAGTGTGAGCCCGGCAGCCCGTGCGGCCGAGGCCAATTGGATCGACAGGATGGAGTCACCGCCGAGGGCGAAGAAGTCCTCGGTGACCGAGACCCGCTCGACGCCGAGGATACCGGCCACCACTGCGGCCAAACTCGATTCCGCCACCGAATCGGGGGCGACATAGTCGCGCTCGAGTGAACCGAAATCAGGTGCGGGCAACGCCTTTCGGTCGAGCTTGCCGGCCGAGTTGAGTGCGACGTCGTCGATCCGCATCCACACGGTGGGCCGCATGTACTCCGGGAGCGCTTGCGCCACTGTCTCTCTGGCGGTCTCGATGTCCGCCGAGGATGGGGCGAGGTACGCCACGAGGTGTTCGGCGCCGGTCGGCGCGGTGGCCACCGTGACCGCCGCATGAACCACACCCGGCACCGTCGCGAGAACCGATTCGATCTCGCCGAGTTCGATGCGCTGGCCACGCAGCTTCACCTGGAAGTCGGTGCGGCCCAGGTATTCGATCTCGCCGTCGCCGTTCCAGCGCACCAGATCACCGGTCCGGTAGAGCCGCGACCCGGCCGGACCGTATGGGTCGGCGACGAAGCGTTCGGCGGTCAGTGCGGGTTGGTCGGCATAGCCGCGGGCCACCTGCACGCCACCCAGATACAGCTCACCCGGTACCCCGACCGGGACCGGGACGAGTCGGTCGTCGAGCACAGCGGTGGTGGTATTCCACACCGGATGTCCGATCGGCACCACCGTCGGAGCGGACGTCACGTCGGCGTGGGCCACCTCGACCGCCGCCTCGGTGGGTCCGAAAAGATTGTGAATAGTGGCCTGCGGCAACATCTCATGCGCACGCGCCACCGCCGCGGGCGGCAGGGCCTCACCGGAGGCGAACAGCCATCGGAGCGAGGTCAGCGCCTCCACCTGGGCGGTCGGCACCACGTCGAGGAACACCGACAGCATCGACGGCACGAAGTGCACCGACGTAGCGCGGGTGTCGGCGATCAGTTCAGCAATGTGCAGCGGGTCGCGGTGGCCGTCGGGGCGGGCGATGACGATGGTGGCGCCGACCATGACCGGTCCGAACAGTTCGGGTACCGACACGTCGAAGGTGTAGGGCGTCTTCTGCACGATGCGATCGCCGACACCCCAACCGAATTCGTGCAGTCCCCACCAGAGTCGATTGGCGACCGCGGTGTGCGACACCGTCACGCCCTTGGGGCGTCCGGTCGATCCGGAGGTGAACAGCGTGTACATCGCCGACTCCGACCGCAGCGGACTCAAGCGTTCAGCATCGGTGACCGGACCCGCCGATGGATCGACGGCATCATCGGCGGAGACGACGATGACCTCAAGCGCCGCACCGGAAGCCGCATCGGCGATCGCCTCGCCCACCGCGGCGTCGGCGACGAGCAGCAGACCGGCGCGGGAGGTGCGCAGCATGTACTCCACACGGTCGGTCGGGGCGGCCGGATCAATCGGCACGTACTGCCCGCCTGCGGCGAGGACCGCATGCACTGCGACCACCATCTCCACCGAGCGCTCGATGCAGACCCCGACCGCGACGTCGGGACCCACACCGGCGGTGATCAATTGGCGGGCCAGAGTGGCCACTCGGGCTCCGAACTCGGCGTAGTCGACGGTGCGGCCGTCGAAGAGGATCGCGGTCGCGTCCGGGGTGGTGAGCACCTGCGCGGCCACCGCGTCGGAGACGATCGGTGTCTCGACGGTGCGCGCGGGCCCGGTGGATCGGCCGAGCAGTTCGGCACGTTCGGTCGGGCTGATCACCTCGATGTCGCTGACCACCACGTCCGGGTTCGCGGTCATCGCATCGAGCACAGCGATGAATCGGCGCGCGAACGACTCGATGGTCGATGCGTCGAACAGATCTGTCGCATAGACGAGTTCGAGGCCCCACGGCGTGCCCGCGTCACCGACGTCGACGCCGACGAGCAGATCGAGCTTCGCCGGTGGATCACCGATGTCGAGCGGTGCCACCCGCACCCCGGCGGCGACGAGTTCGGTATCCACCGCACGTGATTCGTCGATGTCGGACTGGTTCACCGTCAGCATCACCTGCGCCAGCGGGGCGAATGCCTCCGAACGCACCGGGTCGATCGCCTCGACCACCGATTCGAACGGCACGTCGGCGTAGACGAAGGCGTCGATGTCGCCACGACGCACCTGGTCGAGCAGTTCTTCGGCGGTGATGCCCGGCGCGACGTCGGCACGCAGGATGAGCGTGTTGACGAACATGCCGACCAGCGGGTCGAGTTCACGTTGGCCACGGCCCGCGATCGGGGTCGCCACGGCGATATCCGACGTTCCGGTCAGTCGCGCGAGCAGAGCACTCAGTGCGGCGTGCAACACCATGAACGGCGTGATACCCGGCCGCCGGGCCGCCTCGATGATCCGAGTCGTCACCTCGGCGGGAATCTCGTAGCCGCGCTTGGCACCTCGATTGCTGGCGGCTAGTGGTCGCGGACGATCGGCCGGCAGATTGAGGACGTCAGGAAGGCCCTCGAGCCGGCCGCGCCAGTAGTCGAGCTGTTGGCCGACAACCGATTCCGGGTCATCGACGGCACCGAGGACCTCGTTCTGCCAGATCGCGTAGTCGGCGAACTGCACCGCAAGTGGAGTGAACCGCGGTTGCCGGCCGTCGACGCGTGCCGCATACGCGGTCATCAAGTCCGTGACCAGTGGGCGCATCGACTCACCGTCGGCGGCGATGTGGTGGACGACGACGGCGATCACATACTCGTCGACATCCTTGACCGGCCAGACCCGCACGCGCAGTGGCCATCCGGCCGCGACGTCGAATCCCTCGGTCACCGCGCGGGTGATGGCGTCCTCGGAATCGACGACCGCCCAATCGATGTCGCCGATGGCGAGCTCGGCCGGATGCACCACCTGGACCGGTTCGCCGTCGACAACGCCGAAGGTGGTGCGCAGGATCTCGTGGCGGGTGACCACATCGCCGAGCGCTGCCCGCAGCGCCTCGACGTCCAGGTCGCCGGTGACTCGCAGGACCGCGGGAATGTTGTAGACCGGTGAGGTCGGGTCGAACTGGTTGATGAACCACATCCGGCGCTGCGCGAAGGACAGCGGAATGCGCTGTGGGCGTGGGTCGACGACGGTGACCGGCGGGAGTCCGGCGGCGCGGCCCTGCAGTGCGGCGGCGAGTTCACGGACCGTCGGCGCCTCGAACAAGTCGCGTACGGAGACGTCGACGCCGAGGTCCGCCGAGACGCGCGCAACCAGGCGTGCCGCGGAGAGCGAGTCACCACCGAGGTCGAAGAAGCCGTCGGTCACCGACACCTCGTCGAGGCCGAGGGTTTCGCCGAAGGCGGCGGCGACCGTGATCTCGTCGTCGCCGACCGGTGCGATGTACTCGCCTGCGACGATCACCGGTTCGGGCAGCGCGCGTTTGTCCAGTTTGCCGACCGGGGTCAGCGGCAGCGCGTCGAGCACCATCACCGACGCCGGTACCATGTGCGACGGCAGTTGCTGCGCCACGAATGTTTTGAGTTCGTCCGGGGTCACGGTGTCGTTGCCCTGTGGTCCCGCCGAGTCGTCGAGCACCACGTACGCGGCCAGCGCGGTGGCGACCGAGCCGCCGACGCCGATGACCACCGACGACCGCACCGCGGGGTGTTCGGCCAGCACCGTCTCGATCTCGCCGAGTTCGATGCGCAGGCCACGCAGCTTCACCTGGTCGTCGGTGCGGCCCGAATACTCCAGCACCAGTTCGCCATCCGGCGTGGTCCGCCACCGTGCGACGTCGCCGGTGCGATACATCCGATCACCCGGCAGGCCGTGCGGGTTGGCCACGAACCGTTCGGCGCTGACCGTCGCACGGTGCAGGTAGCCGCGCGCGATCGCGCCACCGGCCACATAGAGTTCGCCGGGGACTCCGACCGGCGTCGGGCGCAGCCGTGGGTCGAGGACCATCAGACCGACTCCGGCCAGTGGCCCGCCCAGCGACACCGGTTCGCCGACCACCATCGGCGCGCTGATGGTGACGCCGATGGTCGCCTCGGTGGGTCCGTACAGGTTCTGGGTGCGGCGGAACGGCGCCCACCGGTCCTTGAGTACCTGGGGTACCGCCTCGCCGCCGGCGAACACCACGCGCAGCGACGGCACGGCCTGCGGGTCGACGGTGCTGAGCACGGTCGGCGTCAGGAAAGTGTGGGTGACGCCCTGGCGCATCATGTAGTCCTCGAGCGGTGGCCCGCCGATCGCGTCGGACGGCCGGTACACCAGCACACCACCGGACGCGATGGCCCACAGATATTCCAGCACCGAGATGTCGAAGCTCGGCGAAGCAAACCCGAGTACGCGCGCGTATTCGTCTGCGCTGGAGCGCTTCACGGCTTCGACGGCGAAGTTCTTCAGTCCGGTGTGAGTGACGGCGACGCCCTTGGGCCGGCCGGTGGATCCGGAGGTATAGAGCACGTAGGCGACGTTGTCGACCCGTGTCGGCGCGAGTTTCTCCTCGTCTGTGATCGGTTCGGCCGACATCGCGTCGATCTCGGCGCCGACCGCCGGCTCGTCCAATCGCGTCCAGGTGAACTCGGCGTCGGGCAGCGTCCCGCTGGCCTCGACGCACAACCCCAGGGTGGCACCGGAATCGGCCACCATGGTGGCCACCCGGTCGGCCGGATAGTCGGGGTCGACCGGGACGTAGCCGCCGCCGGTTTTGGCGACCGCCCAGATCGCGGTCAACAGTGCGGCCGACCGTCCGATGGCCAGGGCGACGAGTCGTTCGGTGCCGATGCCCTGTGCGATCAGCCAGCGCGCCAATCGATTCGATCGCTCGTCGAGCTCGCGATAGGTCAGGGTCACACCGTAGGCGTCGGTCACCGCGTGCCGTGGTCCCCAGCTTCGGGCGGCGTCGGCGAAGATCTCGGCCAGCAGAATGGGTGCGGTGCCCACTCCCCCGCTGACCACCGCATCGGACTCGGCGATCGGAATGGGTTGCGGCGCAGCATCCGTCGGCCGGGCGCTTGACTGATCGGTCTGGTTGCGACGGCGCATCACGTCCGAGACCGAGAGTCCTTCGCTCAGCTCGATCTCGCCGACCGGGCGTGCTGGATCGGCGAGAGCTTCGCGCAAGATGTCGTTGAGGCGCTTGGCGAACGACACCACGGTCGACTCGTCGAAGAGATCAGTGGCGTAGACGATGGAGCCGTGCCAGTCGCCGGACTCCGCGGGTGCCACGTCGACCACCAGATCCACTCGGGCGGAGACGGTATCGCGGGTGACGGGCTCCACGCTGAGTCCGTTGATGCCGACAACTGCCGAGTTGTCGGTGCCGGCACCGAGCTCGGGCAGCCCACTCTGGTCGAACGTGAGCCACACTTGGGTCAGCGGCGCATAGGCGTCCGAAGCCACCACACCGAGTGCTTCGACGATGGATTCGAAGGGCACGTCGGCGTGCGAGAAGGCGGCGAGATCGGTTGCGCCGGTGGCGTTGAGGACGTCGCTGAAGCTCTCGTCGACGTCGACTCGGGTCCGCAGTACCAGGGTATTGACGAACATGCCGATCAGCGGATCGAGAACCGCCTGACCGCGCCCGGCGATGGGGGTGCCGATGGCGATGTCGTCGGTGGCGCTCCACCGCGCGAGCAGGACCGCCAGCGCGGCGTGGATGACCATGAACGGGGTGGCGGCGTTGTCGCGGGCCACCTCGTGGATGCGGACGACCACGTCCTCGGCGATGTCGAAGGTGATGCCCGCGCCGCGTCCGCCGGCCACCGCGGGCCGTGGTCGGTCGGTGGGCAGTTCCAGCAGATCGG
Source organism: Actinomycetes bacterium (assembly GCA_023461275.1). Classification (GTDB taxonomy): domain Bacteria; phylum Actinomycetota; class Actinomycetes; order Mycobacteriales; family Mycobacteriaceae; genus Gordonia. Next base: position 9,431 of record JAEYMI010000089.1, read on the forward strand.
GAAGGCCGGTCAGCTGGTCTCGCCAGTAGTCGAGTTGCTTGCCCACCACCGATTCCGGATCGTCGGCGCTGCCCAGCGCGGTACGCTGCCAGATCGCGTAGTCGGCGAATTGCACTGGGAGCGGCGCGAAGTCGGGGTCGGTGTCAGCGGCTTCCGCGGCATAAGCCGTGATGAGGTCACCGACCAGCGGTGCCAGCGACTGACCGTCGGCGGCGATGTGATGGACGACGACGGCGAGCACGTGGTCGTCCTCGCCGAGTTCGGCGACCCGGACGCGAATCGGCCAACCGCGGGCGACGTCGAAGCCGGTGAGGACCGCCTCCTCGATCTCCTCCGGGGTGTCGACGACATCCCAGTCCAGTCGGGCGGCCACCGCCGAGGGCCGGGCGATCTTCTGGTGCGGCACACCAGCCTTGGACGGGAACGTGGTCCGCAGCACCTCGTGGCGGGTGACGACGTCGATGACGGCGGCATGCAGCGCGTCGACATCGAGCGGACCGCGCAGCCGCAGTACCGCGGGCAGGTTGTAGGCGGCCGACGACGTGTCGCGCTGATTGACCAGCCACATGCGTTGCTGCGCAAAGGACAACGGGATGAGGTCGGGTCGCGGATCGATGGGCTCGATGGGTGGCAACGCACTCGTGCTGCCACCTGCGGACGACATCGCCGTGACCAACTCCCGCACGCTCGGCGCGTCGAAGAGTTCGCGGACGGTGATGTCGGCGTCGAGGACCTCACCGGCCCGCGCGGCGACTTTCATCGCCGACAGCGAGTTGCCGCCGAGACCGAAGAAGGACTCGGTCACGCTGACCCGGTCGACGCCGAGGACGTCGGCGAAGACCGCGGCGACCGCCTCTTCGAACTGTCCGTCGGGGGCCACGTAGTCACCTGAGGCGAACTCCGGTGCCGGCAGTGCGCGGCGGTCGAGCTTGCCGGCACTGTTGAGGGCGATGTCGTCCAGGACCATCCACACGGTGGGCCGCATGTACTCCGGCAACGATGCCGCGACCACAGGCCGGACCGCGTCGAGATCAATGGGATGGGTGGCATCGGCACCGGCGAGGTAGGCGACGAGATGCTGCCCACCGGCCGGCGCCTCGGCGACGGTGGCGGCGGCGTGTACCACGCCCGGTGCCGACGCGAGTGCGGCCTCGATCTCGCCGAGCTCGATCCGCTGACCACGCAGCTTGACCTGGAAGTCGGTGCGGCCCAGGTATTCCAGCACGCCATCGGGACGACGACGGACGAGATCACCGGTCCGATAGAGGCGGGCGCCCGGTGCGCCGAATGGGTCGGCGATGAAGCGTTCCGCAGTCAGGTCAGCGCGTGCCGCGTAGCCGCGGGCCAGTTGCACACCACCGAGATAGAGCTCGCCGGGCACTCCGGCGGGAACCCGCCGCAGCCGCGCATCCAGCACGATCGCCGAGGAGTTCCACATCGGCGTACCGATCGGAACCGACGGCAGGTGCGGGTCGGGTACGCCGATCGCCTCAAAGGTGATCTCGACGGCCGCCTCTGTGGGGCCGTACAGGTTGTAGAACATGATGCCGGGCAGCCACTCTCGCAGTTGCGCGGCCACTGATGGGGGCAGCGCTTCACCGGTGGTCGAGATGATGCGCACCCGGTCCCACTCGCGGACACGCTCTTCGCCGGCCACGTCGAGGAACACCGACAGCATCGAGGGCACAAAGTGCACCATCGTCGCGCCGGTGCGTGTCACCTCGGAGGCGACGTAGAGCGGGTCGAGGTGGCCGCCGTCGGCCAGGACCACCATCGTCGCCCCGACCATCAACGGCGCGAACAGTTCCGGCACCGAGCAGTCGAAGGTGAACGGCGTCTTGAGGACCACCCGATCGGTCTCGTCGATCGGCAATTCGTCCAGGCCCCACCACAATCGGTTGAGGACCGCCTCGTGGGTGAGGGTGACGCCCTTGGGGCGTCCGGTGGAGCCGGAGGTGAACAGGGTGTAGACCGCGTCGTCGCCACGCACCGGCCGCACCCGATCGGCATCGGTGGGAAGCCCGAGCCCGGTGCCGGCCGGGAGCTCGGCGGACACCCCGATGACCCGAACGCTGTCGCCGAGCGCGACGATGGCTTCGGGAGTCGCGCCGTCATCGACCAGCACGATCCGCACCGCGGCGGTCTCCACCATGTAGCTCACCCGGTCGGCGGGGGTGTTTACGTCAATCGGTACGTACTGGCCACCGGCGGCGACCACGGCGTGGATCGCGACGACCATCTGCGGCGATCGCGACATACACACGGCCACCGCGACATCCGGGCCCACACCGGCGGTGAGCAACTCGCGGCCTAGCGCGCCGACCCGGTCGGCGAACTCGCCGTAGGAGATGGTCTGTTCGCCGAAGACGATGGCCGGACGCTGCGGCGACTCGACCGCCTGTGCGACCCACGCGTCGGCGACTGCGACAACCTCGGGTACGACGATCTCCGGACCCCGTCCGATCTCGCGGTGCGCGGCCGCTGCCGACGGACTCAGCAGTGCGACGTCGGCCATCAGCGCATCGGGGTGCTCGATGAAGCTGCGCAGCAACGTGATCAGGACATCGGCGAACACCTCGACCTGGGCGTCGTCGAAGGCGTCCGGCAGATACTTCAGGGTCAGCTCGAGCTGGTCGCCGACCGGCGCGGTGAACAGGTTGAGCGGGTAGTGGGTGGCATCGCGGACCTCGACGTCGCCGATGACCGGTCCGGCGTTCGACGCGGAGCCGGCCGACAGCGAGTCGGTGTCGATCGGGTAGGACTCGTGAATCGTCAACGTGTCGAACAACATCTGCTGCCCGGCCGCCATCAGCAGTTCCGGCAGACCGAGGTGTTGCTGGTCGAGGACGGCCACCTTGTCGGCCTGCACGGCCGCGAGTACTTCGGTGACCGTGGCCGCCGGGTCGACGTCGACGACCGCGGGCAGGGTGTTGATGAACAGTCCGATCATCGCTTCCACGCCCGGTACGTCGGCGGGCCGCCCGGAGACGGTTTCGCCAAAGGCGACGACGCGGTTGCCCGTCAGCCGGGACAGCAGCACCGCCCACGCCAGCTGCAGGACGGTCGCGACGGTGACACCAGCGGAACGGGCCAGTTCGTCGATCGCGGCCGTCGTGTCGGTGTCCAGGCGGACCGCACGCTGCTGCGGCAATGACTGGGTGGTCACTTCCATCGCGCCGGGCGCCACCAATGTCGGGCCTTCGAGCCGGTCCAGGATCGGGGTCCAGGCGGCGATACCGTCGTCCACCGCGCTTCGGCCGGTGCCGGTTCGCGCGAGGTAGGCGAGGTAGTCGGCGAAATCGGTCCGCGCGTCGCTGAGCATCGACGTGTAGGTGGTACCGGAGGTGTAGAGCGCCAACAGATCTGCCAGCACGAGAGGTCCGGACCAGCCGTCGAACAGGATGTGGTGGTTGGTGATGATCACGCTGGTGCCGGTGTCGTGGCTGACCACGACGGCCCGCATCAGCGGTGGCCGCGGAAGGTCGAACGGCGTCACCCGCTGAGCGTCGGCATACTCCCTGATGCGGTCCTTCAGTTCGTCATCGGCAAGATGCTGACCGGTGAGATCGACGTGCTCCCAGACCATCTCGACGTCTGAGGGCACCACCGCGACGACGGTGCCGCTGCCGACGGTCACGAAACCCGATCGCAGCACACGGTGTTCGGCCAACAGCCGTTGCCCGGCCGTGCGCAACCGGTCGAGATCCAATGACCCGTCGAAGTGCACCGTTGCTTGCGTCACGTAGACGTCCACGGCGGCATCGGCGGCCAGTTGCGCCTGGAAATAGAACCCGCGTTGCAGCGGCGACAGCGCCCACACATCCGCGCCGGGGTAGTCCGCGCCGAGTTCGTCGAGATCGGCTTGCGTCAGCTCGGCACCCGGCACGTCCGACGGGGACAGCCCCGGATCAGTGTCCGCGGCAACGAGATCGGCGATCGTGGCGAGTTCCGCGCGCAGGTTCGATGCGAGACTTTCGACGTCCGCGGCGCTGCCCAGGGCCGGAGTCGCGGACAGATCGATGGAGATGCTACGAGTGCCGTCCTCGTGTGCACGGACACCGACATTGACGATCAGCGGTGCCGCCGCGGTCATTCCGGATGCGACTCCCACACCGTCGAGATCGGCGATCGGCAGCGGCGTGATGACGTCGCCGACGGCCTGTTCTGCGGCGCCACCGCCGACATTGCCCAAGTAGTTGAACAGGATCGACGGCAGGGGCCGATCAGCCAGCTCGCTCGGGCTGAGATAGCGAAGGGTTCCGAATCCCACTCCCCTGCCCGGCTGATGCAGACGTTCTTCCTTGGCCGCCTTGACAGCGTGGACGATGTCGGCGCCGGGATCGACTGCCATCGGTGCGATCTGGGTGAACCAGCCGACGGTGCGCGAGAGGTCGGCGCTACGCGGGTCGGCGCCGGAAGCAAGAACGTCGTCGTCGCGGCCATGGCCTTCCACCAGGAAGGTGACCGGTGCGTCGTCGACGATATTGCGGGCCTGCTGCCAGGAACGCACCGCACGCGCCAGCGCGCCGAGCAGGACATCATTCACGCTGCCGCCGAAGGCTTCCGGTGCCGCGGTCAGCACGGTGGCACTCACCTGCGCCGGCACAACGTCAGTGATGCGGGTCAGGTTCGCGTTCGTCGACGTCTGCTGCCCATCATCCGGCTGAGTGTGCAGCACAGTGGGTGTCTGCGGCATCCGCTCCAGCCAGTAGCGCACCTCGTCGCCGCGATCGAGTGCCCGTTCGGATAGAGCTGCGGCCCAGGCGCGTACCGAGGTCACCTCGGGGCGCAGCACGATGGAGGTGCCGGCCTGCCGTTGCGACCATGCGGTCAGGATGTCTTCGACGAGAACGCCCCAGGACACCGCGTCGACACCGATGTGATGGATGACCAACGCGAGTCGCGCGGACCGGTCGCCGCGTAGGAGCACGGCCTGAACCAGTTCTCCGGTCCAGGGATTCAGCCGACTCAGCGCCACCCGGACGGCTTCTGCGGTGGCGGCCGGGTCGTCGGTGTCACCGGGCATCTCGGTGACCGCGGTCGACGCATCGAAGGGTCCGCCGACGTTCAGCGCGGGAATACCGTTGTCGGGGTTCGGGATCAGTTGACCGGTCAGCGCCGGGTGCGCACGGACCACCGCGTCGAGAACGGTCTGGATATCGCCGAGGGAAGCCTCCGCCGGGACTGCGAAGAGCGCAGGCTGGGCGTAGTCATTGATGTCGCCGTCGTTGATGTCGCCGCGTGACGTGGAGTGTTCGAGCATCCACCGGATGATCGGCGTCGCCGGCATCGGGCCGGAATCGTCCGGTTCGGCGACGAGTTCGAGTACATCCCGGGCGTTGGCGATCCGCGCCGCCAACGCGCGAATGGTCTTGGCCTCGAAGATGTCTCGCGGTGACAGCGGATGCCCGGCCGCACGCGCTGCCGAGGCAAACCGGATGGAACCGATGGAGTCGCCACCGAGGGCGAAGAACGAGTCGGTGACGCTGACGCGGTCAACACCGAGTACCGCCGCCGCGACATCGGACAGGGCTTGTTCCACCGCGGTGGACGGGGCAACGTATCCGGTCGCCTGTCCGCCGAAGTCGGCGTCGGGCAGTGCTTTTCGGTCGATCTTGCCGGCGCTGTTGAGTGCGATGTCGTCGAGCCGCATCCACACGGTGGGCCACATGTACTCCGGCAGGCGTGCGCGCAGGGCCTCAGTGATCAGGTCGGTATCGACCGATGCCGGTGCCACGTAACCGACGAGGTGCTGCCCGCCGCCGGGCGCGGTGGTGACGGTGACCGCGGCGTGGCGTACACCGGCGACGGTGCTGATGACCTCTTCGATCTCACCGAGCTCAATCCGCTGCCCACGCAACTTCACCTGAAAATCACTACGCCCCACATACTCCAACTCACCACCAACACCCCACCGCACCACATCACCCGTCCGATACAACCGAGCCC
>JAEYMI010000090.1 GCA_023461275.1 Actinomycetes bacterium
AAAATAACCGCAAGGATGTGAAAGTTCAACTACGAAAGTTGTATCATCAGGTGCTGATAAACCTAATGCATCCGGATTGCCGGCTGCAGCTTCTTCAAAGCCTTTAACCATACCAAGAACTGTTTCACCGTTCTGGTAAGCGGCATATGCTGCATTAGGATCTTCGATCAGAAGCAGTTTAATGGAATCCAGTTTAATGGATGCTGCATCCCAGTAGTTCGGGTTCTTTGTGAACGTAATGTAAGAGCTGGGTACCCATTCACTAACATAGAAAGGTCCGTTACAGATGTAAGTTTCAGGTTTTGTTGCCCACGCATCACCATTTGCTTCGATGGTTGCCTGGTTAACAGGACTAAGAACACCAAAAGCTGCAAGTTTGTCAAAATATCCGCAAGGATGTGAAAGTTCAACTTTAAAAGTGGTATCATCGGGTGCAGATAAAGCTAAAGCATCCAGATTGCCTGCTGCAGCTTCTTCATAACCTTTAACCATACCAAGAACAGTTTCACCGTAAGGTGCTGCGGTATTAGGATCTGCAACACGTTTCCAGCTGTATACGAAGTCTTTTGCAGTTAAAGGAGAACCATCGGACCATTTCAGACCGCTGCGTAAGTAGAAAGTCCAGGTAAGACCGTCTTCACTTACTTCATAGGATTCTGCAGCGCCGGGAATAACCTTGTTATCTTTGTCGATGGCTAAGAGCGTATCAAATGCAAATAAAAGCATGTTACCACCATCAACGGCACTGTTCAGTGCAGGATCGATAGTTTCAGGGTTAGGGCCGATTTGAGCAACCAGCTGCTTTTCTCCGCCGCTTGAAGCGGTGTCGTCTGTAGTTGCTTCGGTATTGCTGCCGGTGTCACTAGTATTGCCGGTGTTACTACCGTTGTCGCTGCTAGGGCTTTCTTTTTTACCGCAGGCACCAAGTACCATGGTAAGCAGCATAACTAGTACTAAGAAAAATGATATTTTTCTTTTCATAAATTTCCCTCCTTATTTTTAGGTTATATACAATTCACCGCATAATATTTGCGGTGAAATTGGGCGTATTTAATGAACCGTTATTTCACACGGTCCAGATGATGGCAGGCAGCAAAATGTCCGGTGGATACTTCTCTCCACTCCGGTTCTTTTGCAGCACACTGCTCATCGGCATAAGGACAACGCGTACGGAAACGGCATCCGGACGGCGGATTTACAGGACTTGGAACATCTCCTTTTAGAACAATTCGTTTGGAATCACGGGAAACAACCGGATCCGCCACGGGTATAGCTGAAATCAAACTACGTGTATAAGGATGAACACTATGTGTTGTTAATTCGATGCTGTCTGCCAGTTCAACCAGTTTACCAAGATACATAACACCGATGCGGTTGGAAATATGCTTCACAACGCTTAAGTTATGGGAGATAAACAGATAAGTGAGGCCCATTCTCTCCTGAAGCTCCTCGAACATATTAACTACCTGAGCCTGAATGGATACATCCAAAGCAGAAATAGGTTCATCGCATACGATAAATTCCGGGTTTACAGCCAGAGCACGGGCGATGCCGACACGTTGGCGCTGTCCGCCGGAAAACTCATGAGGATAACGGTTGGCATGTTCGGTATTCAGTCCAACCAGACTCAACAGTTCAACAATACGGTCACGGCGTTCTTTCTGATTCGCCGCAAGCTTGTGTATATCAATTGCCTCACCTACTATGTCGCCTACTGTCATACGAGGATCAAGGCTGGCATAGGGATCCTGAAATACGATCTGCATTTTTCTGCGGTAAGGCAGCATATTAACATGAGTAATATCTTTTCCGTCGTAAAAAATCTTGCCACTGGTGGGCTCATGAAGACGAAGCAGTGTACGTCCGGTGGTGGTTTTTCCGCATCCGGATTCACCTACCAGCCCCAGAGTCTCTCCTTTGTTAACAAAGAAAGATACATCATCGACAGCTTTTACGACTTTTTTATCAAAATAGCCTCCCCCATGTACCGGGAAGTACTGTTTCAGGTGCTGTACTTCGACTAGTTTTTTATTTTCCATCAGACCTGCGCCTCCTTTTCAAATTTCGCCTTATCTAACAGCCAGCATGCGCTGTAATGGTCATCACCCAGAGAAGTGTACTCAGGCATGGTACGAAGGCAAATTTTCATGCAGGATTTGCAGCGCGGTGCAAATGGACATCCGGCCGGCGGATTCAGCATATCCACTGGCTGTCCTTCGATTGGAACCAATTTCTTGTGCTCATCATCATTAATGTTGGGAACACTTAGAAGAAGTCCTTTTGTATATTCATGAGACGGGCGATAGAAAATATCATCTGCCGTACCAGTCTCTACTACCTTGCCTGCATACATTACGGCAATACGGTCACACATACCGGCAACCACACCGAGATCATGGGTAATTAATATAATCGCCATACCAAGCTTCTGTTTTAATTCTGTCATAAGTTCCAGAATCTGTGCCTGAAAGGTAACATCAAGCGCTGTTGTCGGCTCATCGGCGATAAGCAGCTTTGGTTCGCAGGCTAATGCCATGGCAATCATAACACGCTGGCGCATACCGCCGGAGAGTTCATGGGGGTGCTGCTTCAGACGCTTTTCGGGTTCATTGATACCTACAAGCTGCAGAAGTTCTCTGGCACGCTCGTGGGCTTGTTTCTTATTCTTATCGGTATGAAGGAGAATTGCCTCCATAATCTGATTACCGACTGTATACACGGGGTTAAGGCTTGTCATGGGGTCCTGGAAAATAATCGAAACCTCATTACCTCTCATTTTACGCATTTCACGCTCGGTCATCTTATTGACATGATGGCCGTTAAAAAATATATC
>JAEYMI010000091.1 GCA_023461275.1 Actinomycetes bacterium
GGGCTCGGTTGTATCGGACGGGTGATGTGGTGCGGTGGGGTGTTGGTGGTGAGTTGGAGTATGTGGGGCGTAGTGATTTTCAGGTGAAGTTGCGTGGGCAGCGGATTGAGCTCGGTGAGATCGAAGACGTCATCCTCTCAGCCCCCGGCGTGGTGCACGCATCCGCCGCCGTGGTCGATTCCCCTGCAGGACAACACCTGGTCGCCTATGTGGCCCCGGAGACCGTCGACCTGGAGATGATCGAGAACCAGGTTGCCAAGCGCCTGCCGGATTACATGCGACCCACCACCTGGGTACCGCTGGCGGCGATGCCGCTGAACTCCGCGGGCAAGGTCTCGCGTCGGGACCTGCCGGCGCCGGAGTTCGGGCCGACCGGCGAGTTCGAACCACCACGGGGAGTGGCGGAGACGATGATCGCCGCCATCTTCGCCGAACTCCTCGGCGCCGACGAGGTCGGGGTCACCGATTCGTTCTTCTCACTCGGTGGAAACTCGCTGTCGGCAACACGATTGGCGGCCCGCGCCGCAGAGGTCCTCGGCGTCGCGGTCTCGGTGCGCGACGTCTTCGAGGCGCCGACGGTCCGCGGTCTCGTCGCCCTCTCCGGCGACCGGGGCACCGGACTCCCGCCGATCGAGGCCGCACAACCACGGCCGCAACGGATTCCGTTGACGTTCGCCCAACAGCGGATGTGGTTCATCAACCGCCTCGACCCATCGTCGTCGGCCTACAACATGCCGATCGGACTGCGCCTGCGCGGAACTCTGGACGTTGCCGCACTACAGCGGGCGATGGTCGACGTCGTCACCCGGCACGAGGTGCTGCGCACCACCTTCCCGTCTGTCGGTGGTGTCCCGGAACAGGTGATCGGCACCGCCGACGGCGTCGAACTCACCCTGGACTGGCAGGTCGTCGAGGAGCGCGCAGCGGTCGAGGATGCGGTGCGCCGCGGGTTCGATCTGACCGCGGAACAACCGATCCGCGCGCGGTTGTGGCGGATCTCCGACGACGAGGCGATCATCGTCGTGGTTCTGCATCACATCGCCGCCGACGGTGAATCGTTGCGGCCCTTGGCACATGACCTGCTCACCGCGTACGGCGCCCGACGACGCGACCTCGCACCAGAGTGGGCGCCGCTGGGAGTCCAGGTCGCCGACGTAGCGCTGTGGCAACACCGGGTGCTGGGATCGGCCGAGGTGGCCGACTCCGTGGTCGGGCGCCAACTCGACTACTGGGCAACACAACTGGCCGGTTTGCCGGACGTCGTCGCGCTGCCCACCGACCGTCCGCGGCCGGTGGTCGCGTCCGCACGCGGCGCCCGGGTCGAGTTCACCGTTCCCGCCGAGGTCGCCGCCGCGGTCGCCGAACTGGCCCGCACGCATGGGATGTCGGAGTTCATGGTGGCGCATGCCGCGCTCGCGGTACTGCTCGCGCGGTTGGGCACCACCGACGACGTGGCCATCGGCACCCCGATCGCCGGGCGTGGACAATCGGCACTGGATCCCCTGATCGGTATGTTTGTCAACACGCTGGTGCTGCGTACGCCGGTGGATTCGGCGATGACCTTTGCCGAACTCCTCGACGATGTGCGGTCGGTGGATTTGGCCGCGCTCGACAACGCCGACGTACCGTTCGAGTCGGTCGTCGAACGGGTGAATCCGACTCGCTCGCAGTCTTTTGCGCCGCTGAGTCAGGTGTGGCTGACCTTCGATCCGTCGTCGGTTGCCGAACTCGCCTCCGAATCGTTGACCACCGAAGCCTTCGAGGGCCTAAGCGTGCAGGCATTGGAACCGTTCGAGATCTCGGCGAAGGTCGACCTCGTCTTCGGTATCAGCCCCGGCGGTGGCACCGAGACCGGCGTCGATGCGGGCTGGTTCGGGTCGGTGATCTATGCGACCGACCTGTTTGACGAGGCGTCGGTGCGCCTGCTCGCGGAACGATACGTGGCACTGCTCTCGGCCCTGGTACACCGGCCCGGTGGCGTCGTCGGTGACGTCGACCTGACCCTTCCGTCGGATCCGGTCCTCACCTCCGAACCGGCCATCGCACTGCGGGATTCCGCGAGCGCCGAGGCGGTGGCACATCGCTCGCTGACCGACCTGTTCGGTGCCGCGTCGGCGACCGCAACCAGCCGGATCGCGGTGCGCGATGCAGGCGGACACGCGCTCACCTACGGTGAACTCGACGCCGCATCGTCGGCGGTGGCCGCCGGACTCACCGAACATGGCGTCGCGCCCGGCGACATCGTCGGGGTGGCCACCACCCGCTCGGTGGATCTGATCGTCGCCATCCTCGGTGTACTCAAATGCGGCGCAACCTATCTCCCGCTCGACACCACCAACCCGGCGCAACGACTGGCCTACATCGTCGACGACTCCGCGGCATCGGTCATCATCGCCGACCCGACGTCGATCATCGAGATGCCCGCCGAGGTCACCGGCACCGCTACGGTTCTCGACGTCACCGGGTTACGAGCGAGTGCGGCCGATGTACCCAACGTGAGCATCGACCCACGGATGCCGGCCTACGTCATCTACACCTCCGGTTCCACCGGCAAACCCAAGGGCGTCAAGGTCACCCACGGCGATGTGCTGGCGCTACTGGCCGCTGCCGGAGAGGATTTCGAGTTCCGCGCCGACGACGTCTGGACGATGTTCCACTCCTACGCCTTCGACTTCTCGGTGTGGGAACTCTGGGGTCCACTGAGCACCGGTGCACAGCTCGTGATCGTCGATCGCGAAACCACCCGCGACCCAGACGCTTTCGTCACGTTGCTCGCCGAACACCGGGTGAGCGTGCTCAACCAGACACCGTCGGCCTTCTACCAGCTGATCGACGCGCGGCTGCGGTCCGGCGTCGACTCCGGCGATCGCACTGATCTGGCGCTGCGCTACGTGATCTTCGGCGGTGAGGCACTGAGCTTCGAACAGGTCCGCCGCTGGTATGAGGCGTGGCCGCACGACCCGGCGCGCTTGGTCAACATGTACGGCATCACCGAGACCACCGTGCACGTAACCTTCCGGCCGCTGAGTCCGGAACTCGTCGCCGACGGTGAAGCCTCCCTGATTGGTCGGCCGCTGTCCTCACTGGGCCTGCACCTCCTCGACTCCCGACTGCATCCGGTGCTGCCGGGCGTGGTCGGCGAACTCTACGTCACCGGAACGCAATTGGCCCAGGGCTACCTGGGCCGCGGCGAGCTGACCGCCGGCCGGTTCGTGGCCAACCCGTTCGGTACCACTGATACCGCGGACACCCGCATGTACCGCACCGGCGATCTGGCCCGACGGGTACGGGCCACCGACGGTTCCTGGGACATCGAATACCTGGGCCGCGGCGACGCCCAGGTCCAGCTCCGCGGCTTCCGGATCGAGTTCGGCGAAGTGGAATCCGGGCTCCTCGCCGCCGACGGCGTCACGGCGGCCGCCGCGGACATCCGCGAACTGCCCGGTAGGGGAGAACAACTGATCGGCTACGTGGTCGGGGAAACCGCTGATACACAGGCGATCCGCGCCGCCGCCGCTCGCTCGGTCCCGGCTTATATGGTCCCCGACGTGGTGGTCATCGTCGACACACTCCCGCTGACCGCGAACGGAAAGCTCGATCGGACCGCGCTCGCGACCCCCGACGTCGACGGCGTCGGTGGCGACGTGGTGGCGCCAGCCGATGCCGACGAGGCCACCATCGCCGAGATCGTCGCCGACGTGCTCGGGGTGGAACAGGTCAGCGTCGTCGAATCCTTCTTCGACATCGGCGGAAACTCGCTCTCGGCAACACGAGTCATCGCTCGGATCGTCGACGCACTCGACGTCGACATGACGGTGCGCGACATCTTCGACGCACCGTCGGTACGCGACCTGGCCGCACTGGCCGCAGCCCGTGCGCCACGCCAGACCCGGGCCATCGTGCCGATAACGCCACGGCCGCAACGCCTGCCGCTATCCACCGCACAACTGCGCATGTGGTTCATCAACCAGTTCGACACCGCCTCGGCTGCCTACAACATCCCGCTCGCGCTGCGGCTGCGCGGCGGCGTCGACATCGATGGGTTGGCTGCCGCCGTCGGCGACGTCATCGACCGGCATGAAGTGCTCCGAACCATCTACCCGGCAGATGACGCGGGGACGCGACAAGATGCCGGACCGCGACAAGTGATCCTCGACCCCGCGCGGGCCCGAGAGATACTGCAGTGGAACACCGTTGAGACCGTCGCCGACCTCACCGCCATCGCCACCGCAGGATTCGACGTTGCCGTTGACCTGCCCATCCGGGGCGCAGTCCGCGCTGCCGACGACGGCACGGTGGAGATCGTCGCGGTGGCCCACCACATCGCCTTCGACGGCGAATCGGTGCCGGTGTTCGTGCGAGACCTGCTGTCGGCGTATGCCTCCCGGCTCTCCGGTGCTGAGCCGACGTTCGCGCCGTTGCCGGTGCAGTACGTCGATTACGCGATCTGGCAACGTGAGGTGCTTGGCAGCGCAGCCGACCCGGCCTCGCCGATTGCCGCTCAATTGGCCTACTGGCGCGCTCAACTCGCCGATCTGCCGGTGGTCACAAACCTGCCGATGGATCGGCCCCGGCCCGCCGTGGTCGACACCACCGGCGCCGTGGTGGCCACCGAGGTCGACGACGCGGTGGCGCAGCGCGTCGAAGAGTTCGCCCGCACCCACGGCGTGACCACCTTCATGGTCTCGCATGCCGCGTTGGCCGCGGTGATCGCCCGGTACGCCGCCACCACGGATGTGGTGATCGGCGTACCGATCGCCGGACGTGACGACATTGCGTTGCGCGATCTGGTCGGCATGTTCGTCAACACCCTCGTGCTGCGGACCGCAGTCGACCCATCCCGGACCGTCACGCAGTTCGTTGCCGACATCCGGACCGTCGACGTCGACGGATTCGCCCACGCCGCTGTCCAATTCGACGATCTGGTGGAAGAGCTGGCACCACAGCGATCGACATCGCATGAACCGCTGGTACAGATCGCGTTCACGCACAGCTCGGCGGGTGCGGGGGAGGACACCGCGGCAGGTCTGGCGTCGGCGGGTGTCGACGCCGAAGCGCTCGACGTCGCGTCACCGGTGGCGAAGTTCGATCTGACGGTGTCGGTCACCGACCGCGGAGTGCGGTCGCCGATGCGTGCCGAGTTCGTCTACGCGACAGCACTGTTCGACGAGACCACCATCGAGGATCTGATGGCGGCGTGGGCCGACACGCTCGCCGACATGGTCACCCATCCGGACCGGCCGGTCGGTGACATAGCGATCGCCGATAGGTCGACGTCCGGCCCGGCCCGCGGCGCACTGCAGGTGAGCCGGAACTCAACGGGCGTCGCCGGCGTCGCCGCCGACGGCGGAGTCACACAACCGTGCACACTGGTGGACCTGCTCGCAGCGCGCACGCTCGATCCCGCCCGCTCGGCAATCATCTCTGGTGATGCCGAAATCGATTACGCCGCATTCGAAGCGCGCACCAACCGAGTGGCACGAGCCCTGATTGCCGCCGGCGTGCGTGTCGGAGACGTGGTCGCCATCGGCCTGGAGCGATCGGTGGATTCAGTGATCGCGGTGTTCGGTGTGGCCAAGGCGGGAGCGGCCTGGGTACCGATCGACCCGGCCTATCCCGAGGACCGCATCGATTTCATGCTCACCGATTCCGGTGCACGGCAAGGCATCACCAACGCCGCCACCCGAGACCGGCTCGGCGACAGTGGATGCGAGTGGTTCGACATCGCCGATCTGGTCGGTGCGGACCAGCCGGAGTCGGGCATCGAGCAGTCTGAGCGTGACCGGATGGTCAGCCTCGACGACCTCGCCTACCTGGTCTATACATCCGGTTCCACCGGGCGGCCCAAGGCAGTTGGCGTCACCCATCGCGGTATCGCCAACCTGGTCGCGGCGCTGGCCGAGATCAGCGGCACCGGAGCCCAGCGACCCGACGCCCGCGTATTGCACGTCGCCTCACCGAGTTTCGACGCCTCGGTGCTGGAAATGCTATGGTCCATCGGACTCGGCCACACAGTGGTGATCGCCGGAGTTGGTGAGTATGCCGGCGACGAACTGGGCCGGGTGATCGAGCAGGGCCGGGTGACCGACACCCTCATCACCCCGACGGTGCTGGCGACGGTGGACCCGGTGAGTGGGGAAAGCCTGCGCAACCTGGTCACCGGCGGTGAGGCGTGCCCGCCGGAGCTGGTGGCGCGGTGGGCAACTCCGAGCGGAACAGAAACGCCTGCACGCAGGATGTTCAACTTCTACGGCCCGTCGGAGGTCACCGTCTGGTCGATGACCGGTCGCTCCGAGATCGGCCGGCCGGTCACCATCGGGCGACCCGTCCGCGGGATCGCCGCCTATGTGCTCGACTCTCGCCTGCATCCGGTGCCGGCCGGCGTCGTCGGCGAACTCTATCTGGGCACCGATGTTGCGTTGGCCCGCGGTTATCTCGGCCGTTCCGGATTGACCGCCACGTCCTTTGTGCCCGATCCCTTCTCGGATACACCAGGCGCTCGGATGTATGCCACCGGTGACCTGGTGCGCGTCACCGGAGCCGGCGAGGTGGCATTTGCCGGCCGCGCCGATCACCAGGTCAAGATCAACGGGCAGCGCGTGGAACTCGGCGAGATCGAGGCCGTACTGACCGACGATCCATCGGTCGCATCGGCGGTGGTGCTCGGCGTCGCCGATGACACCGGCCGGTCCCGGCTGGTGGCCTACCTGGTGGCCGAGCCGGGAGCATCGATCCACGCCGCGAATGTGCTTGCCGCCGCGGCTGAACGGCTCGCCGGCCACATGGTCCCGCAGCACGTGGTGGTGCTCGACGCACTGCCGGTGACGCCGGGCGGCAAGCTGGACCGGGGTGCGCTGCCGGTGCCCCAGGCCACCGCGGTGATCGACGACCACGTCGACCCGTCGACCGCAACGGAGGAGACGCTCGCCGCGATCGTTGCCGGTGTACTGGGCCGCGACCGGGTAAGCGTCACCGAGTCCTTCTTCGCACTCGGCGGCGATTCGATCATGTCGATCCAGCTGGCGTCGGCGGCCAAGGCGGCCGGGCTCACGCTCTCGCCACGAGAGATCTTCGAGAACAAGACGGTTCGCGCGATGGCGCAGGTGGTCGGCGGTACTCGCACCCAGCTCGCTCCGCTGGCCGAACTGCCCGGCGGTGCCGTCGGCGAGATGCCGCTGCCGCCGATCGTCGCCTGGATGATCGGGGCTGCCGAACAACCGGCGGACTTCGCCGACTTCAACCAGGCCCTGGTGCTCACCGCACCACCGGAGCTCGGAGTCGACGACCTCGCCGGCATGCTCGACGCGTTGGTCGCCGCGCATCCGATGCTCGGCGCGTCCCTTGTGGAGACCGCAGCAGGGTGGGCGCTGACCGCCGGTGCCCGTCGCATCACGTCCGCGTCGGTGACCGCCATCGCTTCCGCCCACCCGGCCGGTAGCGCGGAGTTCGCCGACGACGTCGCCAACACCCACGCACACGACGCGCGACGGCTCGATCCGGCTGCCGGACAACTGATCCGGGCCGGCATCGTCACCGCCTCCGACGGCATCGGCCGCGTCGTGCTGACCATCCACCACCTCGCCGTCGACGCGGTCTCGTGGCCGATCATCGTCGAGGATCTGCTCACCGCGTGGGCACATATCGAAGCGGGACAACCGATCACGCTGCGGTCGGAGGACACCTCGGCCCGCACCTGGTTCGCCGCCGTGAGCGAGCTGAACGCTGATGCCGACGACGCGCGGATCGCGTTCTGGCGGAGCCGGACCATCCCGACGCCACTGACCCGAGACGACACGGCAATCACCGCCGTCACACGGTTCCGCGACACCGAGTCGGTGGTGCACCACCTCGATACGTCCGTCACCGATGCGATCCTCACCGCTGTCCCGGAAGCCTTTGGCGCAGGCGTATCCGACGTCCTGCTCGCCGCCCTGAGTCGAGCGGTCCGTGGCTGGCAGACCGACCGCGGGATCACCGATTCCGGTCCGGTGAACGTGTTGTCGGAAGGTCATGGACGCTACGAGGACGTCCCCGCCCAGGGCAGCGACCCACGACGCGCCGATCTGTCCCGCACCGTCGGCTGGTTCACCAGCGTCGCACCACTGGCGCTCGACCCGGCGACCGACATGATCCACGCGGTGAAGGCCGCCAAGGAAGAACGACTGGGCCAGCCGGACCACGGCCTCGGCTTCGGCAGCCTAGGCTTCAGAAGCGGCGGCGCGGGCGGAGCAGGATTGCCGCTACCGACCATCGCGTTCAACTACCTCGGCAACCGCGGTGCCGGTGGCGATGCCGATGCGACATCGACTGAGACATCGACTGCGACATCGACTGGGGCGCAGCTCGAGTCGGCCGCCCTGTTGCCGGCGCCCGACGCACCCTTCCTGCCGCCGGTCATCGACGGCGATCTGGCCGCGATGACCCCGCTGACCATCAACGCCGGCACCGTCGTCGGGCCACAAGGACGCCGGCTGAGCGTCGACTTCCGTTACGGGCCCGACGTTCTGGACGCCGACGACATTGCCGATATCGCCGCGCGATGGGGTACCGAACTCGCCGCGATCGCCGAGTTCGTGGCCGACGGCGGAACCCCGGGTCCGTCGCCGTCGGATGTGCCGGGCAGCGGCGTCTCCCAGCACGACCTCGACATCCTCGCCGAGCAGTATCCGGGCGCATCCGTCTGGCCGCTGACCCCGCTGCAGCGTGGTCTGATGTTCCAGACCGAACTGACCGGCGCCGCCGACGTCGACGTCTACGTCACCCAGGCCGTCATCCACCTCGGCGGCGACGTGGATCTGACTCGACTGCACCGTGCGACAGTCGATCTCGTCGGGCATCACCGCGTACTGCGTTCGGGATTCGTGCGGACACCGAGCGGTGCCGCCGTGGCCGTCATCCCGGATGACGTCGACATCGATTGGCGCACAGTCACACTCAGCGACACCTCCGATGCCACTGCGGACATCGCAGCGATCGCGGCCGCGGACAAGGTGACACCCTTCGACCTGGCGCACCCGCCGCTGCTGCGGGTCATCGCCGTCACCCACGACGGCGATATCGGAGACGGCGATATCAGCGACGGGGGCACCAGTGTCATCCTCACCAGCCATCACCTGCTGTTCGACGGCTGGTCGGCACCGCTGGTGCTGGCCGACCTTCTCGCGCTGTACGCCACCGGCGCGACCTACACCGCCACCGTCACCGGAGGCGCCACCCGCACCGACTTCGCCGATCACGTACTCGCGCTGGCGACAACGGATTCCGCCCGTGGCCTGGCTGCCTGGGCTCGGGTTCTCGCGACGCTGGAGGAGCCGACGCTGGTCGCACCAGGAGTGGTTCCCACCCGCGACGCGCTACCGCGCGACCTCACCATCGCACTCGACGCGCCGCTCTCGGCCGACATCGACTCCGCGGCACGAGAATCCGGCGCCACCGTGGCGACTTTCCTGCAGGCGGCCTGGGCAATCCTGTTGTCACGCATGACCGGAAACCAGGTGGTCACCTTCGGTGAAACGGTCTCCGGCCGGCCAGCCGACCTCGACGGTGTCGAGACGATGATCGGCTTGTTCATCAACACGCTGCCCGTCGTCGTCGACGTCGACCCGGCCGAACCGGTGGCAGATCTGTTGCGGCACATGCAGGCCGACAAGATCGCCGTACTCGACCATCAGCACCTCGGTCTGCCCGACATCGCCGCCGCCAGCGGTGCGCCGGTGGTCTTCGACACCCTCACCGTGTTCGAGTCCTATCCGGTCGACGAGGAATCGGTGGTCTCGGCCGGTGGCGCCGAGGGCATCACCATTCGCGGCATCGACACCCAGGATGCGACGCACTACCCGCTGAACCTGGCGTCTTCGCGCGCCGGTGACGAACTGCGCCTCACCCTGAAGTACCTGCCGGCCGCCTTCGATGCCGACACCGCCGCCTCGCTCGGCGCGGCGCTGGTCCAGATCGTCACCGACATGGCCCGCAGGACATCGTCGACAACCGCCGAGGTATCGCTGGTACCAAGCAACGGATTCGGCGACGTACACTGTCGCTCCGACGATGCCGTCACCCCGGCGACGCTGATCGAGTTGGCCACACGCGTGGCCACCGACGATCCGCGCCCGGCGCTGGTATCCGGCGCAATCATTCTGTCGCGCAGTGACTTCGATGCCCGAACCAACCAGGTGGCGCGCGCACTCATTGCCCGCGACATCGGCCCCGGTGACATCGTCGCCGTCGGAATGGAGCGGTCGCTGGACTCGGTGATCGCGGTCTGGGGAGTCATCAAGTCCGGCGCCGCCTGGGTTCCGATCGACCCGGCACTGCCCGACGACCGCATCGCCTTCATGCTCGCCGACGCCGGCGCACGACTGGGTCTGACCACGATCGAGACGCTCACCGGACTCGACGCCCGACTCGGCGAAACAGCCACCACGTGGCTCGCCATCGATGACCCCGCAGTCACCACAGCGGCCACCGGCTCCATCGGCGACGACGAACGCCGCCGCCCGGTCACCGTCGACGACCTCGCCTACCTGATCTACACCTCGGGTACCACCGGCCGCCCGAAGGCGGTCGCGGTACCGCAGCGCGGCCTGGCCAATCTCGCTGTCGCGCTGAACGAACTGACCGGCACCCTCGACGGCGGAGAAGACACCCGCATCCTGCACCTGGCGGCACCGAGCTTCGACGCCGGCGTTCTGGAGATGCTGTGGGCCATCCCCGCCGGACACACCCTGGTGGTGGCTCCCGCCCAGGATTACGCCGGCCCGGCACTGGAACGAATCATCGAGCGCGACAACGTCACCGACATGTTCGCCACCCCGTCGGTGCTGGCCACCCTCGACCCGCGGGTCGGCGCGGGGCTACGCAGCCTCGCGGTGGGCGGCGAGACGTGCCCACCGGAACTCGCACACCGCTGGCTGCCGACGGTCGGCCGCATGCTCAACCTGTACGGGCCCACCGAGACCTCGGTGGTGGCCGCCGGAAAGGTGCTCGCCCCCGACGAGACCATCACCATCGGCGCGACCATCCGCGGCATCGACGGCTACGTGCTCGACGCCCGACTGCGACCGCTGCCCCAGGGTATGGTCGGCGAACTCTACCTCGCGTCACCGGTCGCGATGGCGCACGGGTACCTCGGCCGAATCGGGCTCACCGCAACACGATTCGTTGCCGATCCGTTCCACGCCGGGCGTCGGATGTACGCCACCGGCGACCTCGCGCGGATCACCGCATCCGGCGACATCGAGTACCGCGGCCGCGCCGACCACCAGGTCAAGATCAACGGGCAGCGCGTCGAACTCGACGAGATCACTTCGGTGCTCACCGACGTGCCCGGGGTCGCATCGGCCGTCGTGGTCGGTGTCGGGACACCGGCGGTGGCACTCGCCGGCTATGTCGTCGGGTCTGCCGACCTCGACCCGAGTACCGACCTCGACCCGAATGCCCTGCGCGACATCATCAGCCGACGCTTGCCCGCGCACATGGTGCCGTCGAGCATCCAGATCCTCGACGCGTTGCCGCTGCTGCCGAGCGGCAAACTGGACCGACGGGCGCTGCCCGATCCCGAGGTCGGTACGACCATCGAGAACCACGTGCCTGCGTCGACACCCGACGAGGAGCGCGTTGCGTCGATCGTCGCCGACGTCCTCGATCTGGATGGCGTTGCCGCGGTGGGCGTCACCGATTCGTTCTTCGCGCTCGGTGCCAATTCGCTGTCGGCGGCGCGTCTGGCCGCCCGCATCGGCGAGGCCACCGACACCGACGTGTCGGTCCGCGACATCTTCGACGCGCCGACCGTGCGTACCCTGCTCGCCCGGATCGCCGAGCACACCGGAGATCGTGCACTCGCGCCGATCACCGTCACAACGCCACGGCCGGAACTGGTTCCACTGTCCTTTGCGCAGCAGCGGATGTGGTTCATCAACCAACTCGACCCGGCGGCGATCACCTACAACATCCCTGCGTTGCTGCGAATCACCGGCGAGCTCGACGTCGACGCACTGCATGCCGCCTTCCTCGATGTGGTGACTCGACACGAGGTCCTGCGGACCACGTACCCCGCCATCGACGGACAGCCGTTCCAGCTCGTGCACTCCGCGTCGATGATCCCCGACCAATTCGACTGGGCTGCCCACCTAGCGGCCGTCGACGCCGAAGCGGCGATCACCACCGCGATGACCACCGGCTTCGACGTCACCAGCGACTGGCCGCTGCGGGTCCGCCTGGTGTCCACCACACCTGCGGATGATGCAAAGGAATTCGTCCTGGCGATGGTGGTCCACCACATCGCCGCCGACGGCGGATCGGTCGCGCCGCTGATCGGGGACCTGGTGCGTGCCTATACCGCACGCACCGCCGGAACCGAACCGGAGTTCACCCCGCTCGCAGTGCAATTCGCCGACGTCGCACTCTGGCAGCAACGAGAGCTTGGCTCACCTGACGATCCGACATCTGTGGTCTCCGGCCAACTCGACTACTGGACAACCCAATTGGCCGACCTGCCCGATGTACTCGAGATCCCGGCCGACCGGCCGCGGCCTCGCAAGGCATCGCATCGGGGCCGGATGCTGGACCTGACCATCGATCCCGAGATCACCGAGCGCGTGGCGCGGGTGGCCGCGGAGACGGCCACCACGCCGTTCATGGTGCTGCACGCGGCGCTGGCCGTCCTGCTGGCGCGGGTCTCGGGAACCGACGACATCGCCATCGCGACACCGGTTGCGGGCCGCGCACAAGCCGAGCTCGAGCCGTTGATCGGTATGTTCGTCAACACGCTGATCCTGCGCACCGAGGTGGGTGCCGCCCAGTCGTTCGACGAGCTGCTCGCGCAGGTGCGTGAGCGCGACGTCGCGGCCTTCGCACACTCCGACGCCCCCTTTGAAGCCGTCGTCGACGCCCTGAATCCGGCGCGCTCGGAAGCATTCTCGCCATTGGCGCAGGTGATGCTCTCGGTGGATCAGGCGGCCGCCGGACTCGCGGCCACCGGGCTGAACGTGGACGCAGACATGCTGCACATCTCCTCGATCACCCCGCCGGAGATCCCGGCCCAGCTCGATCTCACCGTCACCGTCGGCATCGGCGACGCCGGTACGTCGTGGAGCGGCTCGCTGGTCTACGCGACCGATCTCTTCGACGAATCGACGGCGCATGACCTGGCCGACGCCTTCATCACGGTGCTCGATGAGCTGACCCGCCACCGTGGCCGTGCGGTCGGCGACACCGTGCCCACCACGAATGCCGATGCGGCGCAGGTCGCATCGTGGTCGGTGGGCGCGCCGGCAGCCGTCGACCCGGAGCTTCTACCCGATGCGGTGGCGCGTCAGATCCGTGAGACACCGGATGCGATCGCGCTGGTGGCCGGCGACCGGCGACTGACCTACCGTGACTTCGGTGCCCACGTCGACGACCTCGCGCGACGTCTGCGCGCGGACGGTGTGGGTACGGAATCTGCTGTCGCGGTGTGTATCCCACGGTCCATCGACATGCTGGTGGCCGTGCATGCGGTGCTGGCCGCGGGCGCGCAGTATGTCCCGGTCGACGTGGATGCGCCGGAGGACCGAGTACGCGCGATGTTCTCCGCCGCCGGCGTCTACGTCATGTTGTGCGGAATCACCAGCGACGGAGCCGCCGCGCGAGTGGTCGCCGACGACCTCGACGTCCGGGTACGCGTCGTCGACACCCAGTCCGGAGCTATCGGCGAACCGAATCCGTTGCTCGCCAGAGCGTCGCGCATGCCACTGCGCCGCTCGGACGCCGCCTACACGCTGTTCACGTCCGGCTCCACCGGTGTGCCCAAGGGCGTTACCGTTTCCCATGACGCGATCGCGCACCGGATCGACTGGATGGGTGTGCAGCGACCGATCGCCGTGGGCGACGTGGTGCTGCAGAAGACGCCGTACACCTTCGACGTTTCGGTGTGGGAACTGTTCTGGCCGTTGATGTCCGGGGCCACCCTCGTGCTGGCCGAGCACAACCGGCACGGCGACCCCGACCATCTCGCAACGATCATCGAGCGCGAACGCGTCACCGTGATGCACTTCGTGCCGTCGATGCTGTCGGCTTTCGTCGACGTCGTCGGTGCCGCGGGACTGTCGACGATGACCTCGCTGCGTACCGTCTACACCTCCGGTGAGGCACTCGGCGCCGAGACCGCGCGGGCCTTGCTCGACGGCGTGCCGGACGCGGATCTGGTGAACCTGTACGGCCCCACCGAGGCCGCCGTCGACGTCACCGGCGTCGATGTGCCCCGCGACGTCGCGACGGTGACCATCGGCCGGCCGGTGCCGGGCACCACCACCTACGTCCTAGACGACCGGCTGCATCCGGTCGGTACCGGGGTGCCCGGTGAGCTCTATCTCGGAGGTGTGCAGATCGCCCGCGGTTATGCGGGTCAGCCTGGTCTCACCGCCGAACGCTTCGTCGCCGACCCGTTCGGACCGGCCGGTTCGCGGCTCTACCGCACCGGCGACCGCGTCCGGTGGAACCGTGCCGGGGAGCTGGAATACCTGGGCCGCAATGACTTCCAGGTGAAGCTGCGGGGTCAGCGGATCGAGCTCGGCGAGATCGAGGCGGTACTGGCCGCCGCGCCGGGAGCGCTGCATGCGGCGGTCGTCGTCGACCATGCCGCCGCGGGGGACCGGCTGGTGGCCTACCTCGCCCCGTCGACAGTTGATCGCGACGCCGTCGACGACCTGGTGGCCCGGGAACTGCCCGCGTACATGCGGCCGGCTGCCTATATGTGGCTCGACGAGATGCCGCTCAGCAGTGCCGGCAAGGTCGATCGTCGGGCGCTACCGCGGCCCACGCAGACCGACTCCGACGCCGGCCGGTTCGAAGCACCACGCGACGACGTCGAACGCGCCATCGCCGAGGTCTTCGCCGACGTCCTCGAACTCGACACGATCAGCGTGACCGACTCGTTCTTCGACGCCGGCGGCAACTCGCTGGCCGCCGCACGAGTGGTCGCTCGACTACGGGAACGCCACGACCTCGCCGTCGAACTGCCGTGGATGTTCGACCAACCCACCGTCCGTGGGTTGGCCACGCGGCTCGCCCAGGATCCCGGAGCGACGGGATCGCTCGACGAAGTGCTGATCGCGCTACGGCCCCAGGGTTCACGCGAGCCGCTGTTCTGTGTGCATCCGGCCGGCGGCCTGGCCTGGTTCTACGGCGGGTTGGCGCCCTACCTCGAGGATCGGCCGATCTACGGTCTCCAGGATCCGCACGTGGTTCGCGACGAACCGGTCGTCGACGATGTCGACGCGTTGGCACAGCGCTATGTCGCTGAGATCCGACGAGTGCAACCGCAGGGTCCTTACCATCTGCTCGGCTGGTCGGTGGGTGGAGCGATTGCGCACGCGGTGGCCGCGCTGCTGGAAGCCGACGGTGACGTGGTCGCCTACCTCGGCATCATGGATGCTCCGCCCGGGGAGGCCGGCTCACCCGCCGCCGTCGAACCCACCGGCGTCGAATCCGCGCCCGCGCCCGAGCGGACCGAGGCCGACGTGGTGGCGGACCTGCTCGGCGGGTGGCGGGCGCTGTTCGACCTCGGCGACGACATCGAGGCGAGCACGTCGGCGGAGCTGACCGAGGTCATCCGGACGCAGATCGCGGCGCTCGGATTGGTCCCCGATGAGCAGATCGATCGGATCATGGACAGCTTCGATGCGTCGGCCCGGATGCTGGCCGACTACCGGCCATCGGTGGTGTCCGTCGACATCGACCTGTTCACCGCCACCGCCGACAAGGACGATCCGGAACAGTTGGCGCGGTCCTGGGCCGACTACACCGCGGGGTCGGTGCGCAACACCGCAGTGGACACCCACCACCTCGGGATGGCCGATGCCGCGGCACTGGCCGTCGTCGGGCCGCGGGTGCAGGCACGGCTCTCACCTCGGGCCTGACAGAATGGCCACATAGGCATGCCTTAGACGGCAGCAGAAATCAGCAACACCCAAACGATGAGGAGTGATCGATGACGAACCCCTTCGACGACGAAAACGGGCGTTTCTTTGTGCTGGTGAACGACGAGAACCAGCACTCGCTGTGGCCCACCTTCGCCGACATCCCGGCCGGCTGGACCAAGGTGTTCGGTGAGGACAGCCGCGCCGCGTGCCTGGAGTACGTCGAGAAGAACTGGACCGATCTGCGGCCCAAGAGCCTCATCGACGCGATGGAAGCCGATAAGGCCGCCGAGGCGGGCGCAGATGTCGGGAGCTCAACCGCCGAATGACGTCGCGGTGACGTGTCGCCCCGGTAACGCTTGAACATCAAGCTCACTCGTCACTTTCATCACACACTTCCCATACGTAACATCAAAGTGTGAGTACATTCCATTGAATTTTGTGGGATTGGCCACAGATATGGTGCTTCTGTATCGCTGTGACGCATTCGGAGTCACAGTGTATGAATACAAATGCAGCCGGCGCCTGTCTGTATTGGGAGGTAGAGATGACGCCGACGAAATCAGCAACGCTCGGGGGCGATGACATGATGATCGACGCAGTACGGGATCACATTCGGCAATCCGCTGAAGCCACTCCGCAATTGGTGGCGCTTCGTTTTTCCGGCTCACCGATCACATTTGGCGATCTCGACTCGACGATTTCTGGGTACGAATCGACGCTGGCCGGACATTCCCTCTCGCAGCGGTCGGCATTCTTCGCCGCGCTGATGAATCTGATTCCGGCACTGTCGGCGATCGACAATCACACGGAATTGATGCGAGTGGTCAACGAGATCGTGGCGTGGCTGGCCCGCGACGTCGACATCGATACCACTGCCCGGACCGGCGTTCACCTGCGCGCCGTCGGCTGACCTCGGTTACCTCGCTACTTCGACTTGGCGGCTCGGGGCACCCGCCCAGCAAATCGGGTACTTGACCGGCGTCACTGATCAGAGCAGCGCGAGCAGACCCATCGTGAGCAGCAGGAACGGTGCACCGATGATCACGCTGCCGGTTCCGACGATGATCCCGGTGACCGCACGCCCGGAGCCTCGATAGGCCTGCGGATTCCGGCTGACCTGTCGTACCCCCGCGATACCGAGCCCGATTGCGGCGAAGCCGGGGATGGCGCCCAGCCCGAAAAGCAGTAGTAACGGCACCGACATCAGTGCCAGCACCAGGGCGGCCGTGCTCATGCCCGATGATCGCTGCGGGGCGATGAACGGGCCCATCGCAGAAGCTGTTTCCATCGTGGGCGGGGCGAGGTACGCGGTCGGGATCGGTTCGCTGATCGGACCGATATAGTCGCCGACCTCGGGGATAGGCGCGAGGTCGACCAATTCGTTGGTCGTCGGCCAGCGTCGATGCTGTGCGGTGACCGGTGCCGGGATCGGCTGGGTCGACTCTTCTACCGTGCGCATCGGTGCTCCTTCGCCGGTCGCCACGGGCGTGGCGCGGGGTCTTTTCGACGAGTTTACCGACAGTGGGTCGTGCATTCCCGGCCTCGAAATCAACCAGATGACAATCGCCGCACCGGAACGTTTATCCGGTGCGGCGATCGTGTCGAACGAAGCGGACCTGTCAGTCCGTCAGGTGGCCTCAGCCGCCGTGCTGGCCGCCCATCGACGACAGCTGGGTGACCGCGTCACCGCTGAGCTTCCATGTGCCGTCGACCTTGACGTAGCTCAACGTCAGGTCGACCGGCTGCGGCGAGTGCGGACTCGCGACCGCAACGGTGACGGTCGCCTTGTCGGTGCCGTCGGCCTTCACCTCTTTGACCGTGTAGACCTCCGGGGTGTAGCCGGCCATGTTCGAGCCCTTGGCGTAAGCGACTATCGCCGCCTTGGTCGCCGGGTTGGTGGTGTCGACCACGGTGTCGATCTGGTCCATGCCGGTGGCCGGGTCGACGGCCTTGCGGATGATCACCTGCGCGTCGCTGGTCTGGAGCCCGACGACGGCGTTGGTGGCCTCGCCGACAGCGGACTCGATGGCTGTCGACGCCTTGCTGGTGGCCTCACTGACGGTGTCGGTGCTGCTTGAGCAGCCGGCGGCCGTTGCGACTGCCGCTGCGGCCAGCGCGAGCGCGGCCAGGGTCTTGCGAACCTTCATCTCACTCCTCCTTAGGGGTAAGCCAACACTAACTATCGAAGCGACCGTGCCGCCAGAACCCCACGACGGGAATTAATCGGACCGTGGTCCGTTTAGATGGATGACAGCATTCGGACCAACTATGGAGGCGACATGCAATTCGGACTTTTCAGCGTCAGCGACATCACGGTCGATCCGACGACCGGCATCGCGCCGACCGAAGGCGAGCGGATCAAGGCGATCGTGGAGATCGCGAAGAAGGCCGAAGACATCGGCCTGGACGTGTTCGCCATCGGGGAGCACCACAATCCGCCGTTCTTCTCGTCGTCGCCGACGACCACGCTGGCCTACATCGCGGCCCAGACCGCCACGCTGCAGCTCTCCACCGCGACCACCCTGATCACCACCAACGACCCGGTGAAGATCGCCGAGGACTTCGCCATGCTGCAACATCTCGCCGACGGCCGCGTCGACCTGATGCTCGGCCGCGGCAACACCGGACCGGTCTATCCCTGGTTCGGTCAGGACATCCGCCAGGGCATCCCGCTGGCCATCGAGAACTACCATCTGCTGCACCGACTGTGGACCGAGGAGGTCGTCGACTGGGAGGGCAAATTCCGTACCCCGCTGCAGTCGTTCACCTCAACACCGCGACCGCTCGACGGCGTCGCGCCGTTCGTGTGGCACGGTTCGATCCGCAGCCCGGAGATCGCCGAGCAGGCCGCCTACTACGGCGACGGATTCTTTGCCAACAACATCTTCTGGCCCAAGGGGCACTTCCAGCGGCTGATCGACTTCTACCGCGAGCGTTATGAGCACTACGGCCACGGCAAGGCGAATCAGGCGATCGTCGGACTCGGTGGACAGTTCTTCATCCGCAAGAACTCCCAGGACGCGGTCAACGAGTTCCGGCCCTACTTCGACAACGCGCCCGTCTATGGACACGGCCCGTCGTTGGAGGACTTCGCCGAGCAGACCCCGCTGACCGTCGGAAGCCCACAGGAGTTCGTCGACAAGACGCTCTCGTTCCGGGAGTCCTTCGGTGACTACCAGCGTCAGCTGTTCCTCGTCGATCATGCCGGGTTGCCACTGAAAACCGTTCTGGAACAACTGGATCTACTGGGCGAGGTGCTGCCGGATCTGCGTGCCGGGTTCGCCGAAGGTCGTCCCGACGACGTCCCGGACGCCCCGACCCACGCCAGTCTTGTTGCCGATGCTGCGAAGGTCGCCGCTGAGAAGGTCGCTGCTGAGGAGACCACCGAGACCGAGGAGGTGCACGCATGACCGCGCGGCGCGTCGTGGCGATCAACGCCGGTCTCGGCGACCCGTCGTCGACCCGACTGCTGGTTGATCGACTGGTGGATTCGGTTGTCACGCAAGCACATCGATCGGCCGAGGAGATCGAGGTCGAGGTCATCGACCTTCGTGACCTGGCCGCGCAGATCGCGCAATCGGTGGTGGCCGGTTTCGCGCTCGGTGACGTCGCCGAAGCGCTGCGGAGTGTGTACGCCGCCGACGGCCTGATCGCCGCCACCCCGGTGTTCAACGCATCCTTCAGTGGGTTGTTCAAGAGCTTCGTCGACCTGTTCGACGTCGAGAAGATGCGCGGCAAGCCGGTACTGATCGCGGCCACCGGGGGCAGTCCTCGTCACTCGATGGTGCTCGATCATGCACTGCGCCCGATGTTTTCGTACCTGCGGGCCGTGGTGCTACCTACCGGGGTCTACGCCGCCGCCGAGGACTGGGCGGACGCTTCGGTCGACGGCCTCGGTGCTCGGATCGATCGCGCGTCAAGGGAACTGCTGGTCGCCGTCGACGGCGCTCGACCGCGGAAGCAATCCGGCGCACCGGTCGCGGCACGTGAGGGTGACACCTCAGGCCAACGCGAGGTCGAGCAAGCCGGTATCGCCACCTTCGCGCGGCTGCTCGGCGGGCAGTAACCGACGGGCAGTGACCGGCGGGGATCGAACTCGTCAGCCGGCGGCGAGATCCCGTTCGATCTTGGGCCAGGTGTTGTGCAGATCGTCCTGCCAGTACATCCACGAGTGGGTACCGCGGGCGCGCAGTGTCACGTCGGCCGGGATGTTGAGGGAACGAAGTCGGTCGGCCATCTGCCGGGTGCACTGGTCGATGGCGCCTTCGATGATGCCGCCGGTGAAGATCTGATCGGCGAGCTTGATGCGGTTGCCGTCGATGTAGGGGTCCTCGAGCCGTTCGTGTTGGCCCGGGAGTCCGCTCGATGTGGTCATGTAGATCTTGGTGCCGCGCAACCGATCAGCGTTGAGGTATGGGTCGTTGGCTCGCCATCCGGGACCGTTGAGCGGGCCCCACATGTTGACGACGTTTCCGCCGCCACGGTTCTCGACGACGAGCCTGATGTACGTCTGACCGAGTGGATCGCTGGTGCGAGCGCAGCCGCTGAACGCGGCGACCGAGCGATAGAGGCCGGGTTTGGCGATCGCCACGTTGAACACCGAGGTTCCGGACATCGAGATGGCCGCGAGCGCGTTGGCGCCGGTGGTGTCGAACTGCTCATTGATCAGCGGCGGCAGTTCCTTGGTGAGGAAGGTCTGCCACTTGTTGCGGCCGAGGACCGGGTCGTCGCGCTGCCAGTCGGTGTAATAGGAGTACGCGCCGCCGACCGGGGTGACGACGTAGACCTTCTTGTCGGCGAAGTACGACTTGTAGTCGGTTTGCCCTCCCCAGGTGCCGACGCCTTCACCGCCGCCCGCGCCGTTGAGCAGATACAACACCGGACTCGGCGTACCGGTATCGCGGGGGAGCAGCACGATCACCGGGAAGGTCTTGCCCATCGACGCCGAATAGACCTGCAGGGTCACCTGTTGGGGGTCGTCGCGGGTGACGCCGACGATCTTCGACGTGGCCGCGGCCGTCGTCGCGGGGCCGTTGGGCCCGGGAGCACCGTGAGCGGAGACGTCGACGCCGGTGAGTGTTGCGAGGAGCAGAGTCACCGCCAACGTTGCCGTCGACAGCGTTCTCCGTGTGGTCAGCATGCGTTCCCGTCCCTCGTGGCCCCCCACGTGTTTGCGGCGCAGCTTAACCCGGCGCCCTCAGGCGATATCCCGGATCTGCCGCGATTCGTTACTTCAATCGACGCCGGGTTCATGCACGTCCGGGCTCGTTGTGCCGCGGTCGCAGCGTCGTATTCGGCAAGGCCGGGGCGGGTAGGTGCTGTACATCGCCGACGTAGCCGTGCACCTGTCCGAAGCGGTCGCTGTGGGCCATCCACTCGTCGCGGAATCCGACGATTTCCTCGTGGGTGCGGCCCACGAAGTTCCACCACATGATGATCTCCTCGGCGAACGGTTCACCGCCGAGCAGTACCACCCGCGCGATATCGTCGGGGGAGTGGTTGCGCAGCGTGATGGTGCGCGCGCCGACGCCGATGTAAGCGAGCTCGGTGCGGTTCAACGGTGGGGTGGCCGAGTTCTCGATGCCGACGACGCCGTGGTCGACCAGGATGCCGTGCTCGAAGGTCGGGTTCACGTCGAGTTCGATGCTGGCGTCCGGGTCGAGAATGATCTCCGCGCCCAGGAGTGCGGTGAAAGTGGTCACCGGTGACCGATCGCCGAGCAGCTCACCGAGAAAGACCCTGGCGCACACCCCCTCGCGATGAATCTCGCTGGGCGCGTAATGGGTGAAGTCGCGCGCGGTGTCGGCCGAGCCGGCCGGCAATGCCACCCACAGCTGCACGCCGTGCAGGGTGGTGGTGTCCGGCGTCGACACCTCGGTGTGGGCGATGCCGTGACCGGCGGTCATCAGGTTCAGTTCGCCGGGCCGGACCATGGCGTGGTTGCCGAGGGTGTCACGGTGTTCGATCTCGCCGGTGAACAGCCAACTGACGGTTTGCAATCCGGTGTGCGGGTGCGGCGGCACGTCCATGCCGCCGGTGTCGGAGACGTCGTCGGGACCGTAATGGTCGACGAAGCACCATGCGCCGATCAGCGAACGTCGTCGTTGGGGGAGGGTCCGGTGCACCGTCATCGCCCGCGGGCCGCCGAGCGGTACGTCGCGGGCGGTGATCACCTCGACGGTCAGGTCGTCGGATCCGGGTTCGAATGCCGGCTCGGGGCGGCAATCCATTTCCATGGGGTGGCTGTCCAGATTGCTCACGATCGGGCTCCTCGGCGGCGCATGGTCTCCACCCTAGGCGGGATGCCCGACGTCGGGCTCGCTGATTGGGTCGATCGACCGAAACCGGGGGTATGTCCCCATTATTGGGTCTATCGTCCAGAACGAGCGAACGTCTAGCGTGCGAATCGGATCACCAGGATTTGCGCGGCTCGATACTCGTCACGGGGCCGCAGTGGAATGTGGAGGACGTGGAGTGAGTGCTGGCTCGGAGATGAATTCTCGTCGGACCGGGGCATCGTCGGCCCAGCGGTTGTCCGCTTCGCATGGTGGTCGGGTTCGTACCCCGCGGGTGCATGGGGTGACCCGGATCGACGACTATCGGCATCCCGACGCCGACTCGGCTCCGCTGTTGGTGCGCCCGGACCTCTCCGCGCGCGAGATCGAGGTGCTGCTCGCGTGGCTCGGCGCGGATTCGAAGGACGATGTCGCCGAAGCGCTGTTCATCTCCGCGTCGACGGTGAGCACCCACGTGGCGCGGATCCGCGCCAAGTACGCCGCGGTGGGTCGTGCCGCGCCGACCAAGACCCACCTCTTCGCCCGCGCACTGCAGGACGGTTACACCAGCCTCGACAACTGGTGACCTCGCCGCAACTGGTGACTTATTCGCCAGATCAGGTCTGTTCAGGCCAGGTCGCGGGCGATCGACGGCCAGGTCCGGTAGAGATCGTCCTGCCAGTAGCCCCAGGAATGGGTGCCGACCGGCCGCAGATTCACTCGCGCCGGGATGCCGAGCTCGTTCATCCGCGCCACCATCTGGCGGGTGCAGCCGTCCACGGCGGCCTCGATCAGTCCGCCGAGCAGTGCCTGGTTGGCCAGCGTGAACACGTCGCCGTTGATGCCGGGATCGGAGAGCTGCTCGTGCTGTCCGGGCAGTCCGGTTCCCGCGGTCAGGTAGACCTTGGTGCCGCGCAGCTTGGCCGCGTTCAGGTAGGGATCGTTGGCACGCCAGCCAGGTCCGTCGAGCGGTCCCCACATGTTGGTCAGGTTGCCGCCCCCACGGTCGGCCACCACGAACCGGATGTACTGCTGTCCGAGCGGATCGCTGGTCCGGGCGCAGCCGCTGAAGCCGGCCACCGAGCGGTAGAGGCCGGGCGCGGCAATCGCCAGGTTCAGAACGGAGGTTCCCGCCATCGAGATGCCGGCCAGCGACCTGACCTTGGTGGTCTTGTAGCGCCCGTCGATCAGCGGCGGCAGCTCTTTGGTGAGGAAGGTCTGCCACTTGTTGCGGCCGAGGACCGGGTCGTCGCGCTGCCAGTCGGTGTAGTAGGAGAACGCGCCGCCGATGGGGGTGACCACGTAGACGTTCTTGTCGGCGAAGAATTTCTTGTATTTGGTGCGCGCATCCCACGTCGCCGAATCCTCGCCACCGCCGGCACCGTTGAGCAGGTAGAGCGTCGGCGCGGGGCGCGAGGTGTTGCGCGGCAGCAGGACCGTCACCGGGATCGAGCGGCCCATCGAGCCCGAGTAGACGACGACGGTCTCCTGCTGGGGATTGTCGCGAATGGTTTCGATGATGCGCGACGGCGGTGCCGCGTGTGCTGCCCCGGTCAGCGTGCCGTTCAGCAGGGGCACCAGCAGAGCGCCGATCGCTGCCAGGATCACGGTGATGACCAGGGTCGATGGTCGTCGTTTCGCGTTCACTACCCACCTCGAGGTGCAGGTCACCGGGCATCCGGGGCCGGGACGGCGCCTCCGGCTCCTGCAGTGTAACGGGCGGTGTCCACCGCGCGGGCCCGATGGGCAGTGCGGTGGACACCGACCTGGTGTGACGGTCTGGTGGGGATGATGGCGCGGTTGCGGCGTGGACAGTGGATTGCGTCGTACGGTGATGTCATGACCCTTTTGACCCGGTCCGGTGAGGCCGAGCGTCTTCGAGTCCTGCTCACCGCGTCAGCGGATGGCGACCGTTCGGCGTTCGCCGAGCTCTACGACCTGACCAGTTCCCGGATCTACGGTCTCGCGCTGCGTGTGGTGCGCGACCGCAACTATGCCGAGGAGGTTGTGCAGGAGGCATACCTGCAGGTGTGGCAGAAGGCGTCGAACTATCAGGCCGGCCGCGGGTCGGTGATCACCTGGATGATGACGATCACCCACCGTCGAGCCGTGGACCGCGTGCGACGAGAAGAACTGCAGCATCGTCGGCTGGCCGAGTACGGGGCGGCCGACGCCGCGGTGAATCAGCCCGCGGTCCTCGACATCGTCGTCGATCGTGACGACGCCGCCGCGCTACACGGATGCCTGGGGAAGCTGACGGAATTGCAGCGCAACAGCATTGAGATGTCGTACTTCAACGGCATGTCGTATCCGGAGGTGGCCGAGCACACCGACACGCCGCTGCCGACGATCAAATCCCGGATCCGCGAGGGGCTGCGGAATCTGCGCAACTGCCTGAGGTCACGTGACGATGCCTGACACCACTTGGCTCGACGACAACATCGAGCTCTACGCCGCCGACGCGCTCCCGCCGGACGAAGAAGACCGGGCGAGAAGCGAATTGGCTGCGCTGGCGCCGGTGCAGCGCAGCATCTACGACGGCCGGATCGCCGAAATCCAGTCGGCCCTGGGTGATTGGGCGCGTGCCGTGGCCGTCGACGCTCCGCCCGAGTTGCGCGAGCGGGTGCTACAGGCCGTGTCGACGGTCGATCCGGACGGCTCGGGCAACAACGTTGTGTCACTGCAGGATTCAGAACGACGGCATGATCCAGAAGGACGGGCCGATCGCGCGGGACGGGGTAGACGGATCGGGCTGGCACTGGTCGCGGCCGCCGCGGTGGTGGCTGCCGCGCTCGGCGCCGGTGTGCTCATCGGGCGCTCCACCGCACCCGAGCTGGCCCCACCGGCCGCGGAGCGACAACAGCTCGAGCAGATTGCCGACGTCCTCGCCGCGCCCGACGCGTCGCTCTCGGTCGGCCGTCTCGACGGCGATCGCGGCGTGATCTCGGTCGTGAGTTCGCGGCAACGCAATGAGGCGGTCGCGCAACTCGGTGATCGACGTGCGCCGATCCCGTCGGACAGCCAGTTCCAGATGTGGCTGGTCGGTGGGTCTGATCAGCCGGTGTCGGCAGGTCTCGTACCCGTCGGCAGCAGTGGTGCGCCGTTGTTGGTCGGTGAACTCGGCTCGGCGAAGGTTCTCGCGGTCACCGTCGAACCGATCGGTGGTTCCGCGCAGCCGACGACACCGATCCTGGTGCAGGTTCCGCTCGCCACGTGACGCCTGCCTGGACTCCGGAGGCGTCGAGCTGGAGCGATTTGGTCCCGACCTGCGGATTCCCCTACACTTGAACGGTTGCCTGCGGTACGAAAGTGCCGCGAATCGGCTCGCGAACCCACTGGTCGGGCCCGTCTTGTGCGGGAAAGCCCAGGCAGGCGCGTGTTCCGATGGTGACAGACCGTGTGCGTCGGGTCGGAAATCCGGCGTACAGACTCGGTGAATCGCGCAGGCGAAACATAGCGAGTCGACAACATCCAGGTCTAGGAGACAACGAGTGATTCAGCAGGAATCTCGCCTGCGGGTCGCCGACAACACCGGAGCCAAGGAAATCTTGTGCATCCGTGTGCTGGGCGGCTCGTCCCGGCGGTACGCCGGCATCGGCGACGTCATCGTCGCCACCGTCAAGGACGCAATCCCGGGCGGCAACATCAAGAAGGGTGAGGTCGTCAAGGCCGTCATCGTGCGCACCGTCAAGGAGCGCCGCCGTCAGGACGGAAGCTACATCCGTTTCGACGAGAACGCCGCCGTCATCCTCAAGGGTGAGAGCGACCCCCGTGGTACCCGCATCTTCGGCCCGGTCGGCCGCGAGCTGCGTGAGAAGAAGTTCATGAAGATCGTGTCGCTGGCACCGGAGGTGATCTGACATGAAGGTGCACAAGGGTGACACCGTGATCGTCATCTCGGGCAAGGACAAGGGCGCCAAGGGCAAGGTCATCCAGGCCTTCCCGAAGGAAGA
>JAEYMI010000092.1 GCA_023461275.1 Actinomycetes bacterium
GTTTAAAGGTTTATACAAACTTTGGGTTATTTCCAGATATTACTTTCTTGTGCTGCTAAAGCAGTATCAACTGCTTTTAAGCAGTTCTGACTTTTAATCATTCAAATGAATATCACCGCTTACAGTACTTAAAATTAGTTCACTACCCTGATTGCCATAGGTATAAGTTCCTGATTTCTGATTTCTCTGGTGCATATTATCATAATCAATATATAAGGAACCTGAAGTAGTTCTGGATTTGACATTATATCCGTTCTTATAGTTTTTCAGGGTAATGTTAATACTTCCGCTGGTGCTGCTGGACTCCAGTGTAACATCTCCGTTACAGGTTACTTCGGCATCTCCGCTCTTTGAGCTTGCATGGCATCTTTTCACATTTACTTCCGCTGTTACATCGCCGCTTCCGCTGTTCACCCTTAAACCATCACCTACTACCTGAATCATTCTTATATCACCGCTTATACTGCTGACGTCAGCGTTATTCATTGTAAAATCACGTATTTCAATATCGCCGCTTGAACTTCTGACTTTACATTCACCGGCTTTCATATTGACAATTTCCAGGTCACCGCTTAAAGGGCTGCAGTCCACAATGTCTGCTTTTATATTTCCTATTTCAATGTCACCGCTTGAGCTTCTGAGAGAAAGGAATTTGGTATCAATGTTATTTGCCTCAATATCGCCGCTGGTAGCTCCTGCTCTTAGTTGAACACTGTTCACATCATCCAGGCTGATATCTCCGCTGGAAACTTTGATTCTAAAATCAGTGGTATATACTCCATCAATCACAACATCACCGCTTGCAGTTGTTGCTATGATACTATCCGCATTTACATTGGAAATCCTGATATTGCCGCTTGCGGTTTTTACATTGACATTCCCCGTATCCTCCGGTATCTCAACATAAATATTCATGGAATAGAGCTTAGCATTAAACAAAAATACGGCTTTTCCAACTCTGCGGATTCCGGCATAAACCGTATTTCCTTCCTTATAACTATAAAACTCATACATCTGACGTTGTCTTTCGTTTCCATTATTTTCATAAGAAACATTTATTTTGCCATTAGTGGATTTTTCAACAGTAATGTCAGCGCATATTCCATCTACTGTAAGATTTAACCCTTTATTCGTTTTATCGGTATTAACATCCTCAGATTTCTGGGTCTGGTTCACTGCTTCTTCACTGCCTTTCCCAAGGTCAGCGGAATCATCACCGCTGCCTGCTGATTCTGTTATATTGTCTGTAGATTCTGCTTTATTATTTAAGGTTTCAGCCTCGCTGTCTGTATTCATCGCTTCAGGCTTCCCATTCTCAGCGGACTCATCCTTTGACGCATCCTCTGTATTCACATCATAACTAAAATTCTGCTGCCCTGCTTCATCAGGCTCGTCGGATGAATCATAACTTTTTGATACATTATCCTTATAACCTTCCGCACCCCTTTTACCGAAATCGAAAGGGCTGCCCTGATTCTTAAGATAGTTATCCGCAAAATTATTAATGGAGGAGGTTGCCTGGTCCAGGGTGCTTTTTAAGGTACGGCTTATCTCATTCACATCTATTTTGCTAATCGCATCGCCGGCTGAATCCAGAGCATTGTTAATTGCATCACCAAGCTTCTCGCCATCTATGCTATGGATGCTAGAATACCAATCTTTGAATTTATTTTTGTTTGCTTGTTCATCAAAGGTTTTATTTTCTTCGTTCTTTTCTTCTTTACTTTCTTCATTCTTCTCTTCACTGTGATTTGTATGGTATGCTTCTTTAATTTCCTTAACCAGGTCATCAATTGCTCCCAGTTCTTCACAGATTTGCTCTTCGCTTTTTCCATTTTCCATTCCTATCTGAAAATGTTCTTCATAATCTAGTACGATTTCTTCCATTACACTTTCATCGGTATCTTTTAGTGCTTCTTTTAATGCACTTAAATATTCTGTCTTGTTCATATCCATCCTCCTATTCTATGATATCTTCTACAACTTTGATAAAGTCCAGCCATTCTTTTTTTTGAGTGGTCTGATATTCTCTTCCTTTTTCCGTCAGATGATAATACTTTCTGGCGGGTCCCCCTCCGGATTCAACCAGATAGGTTTCTACGTAAGCATCATCTTTTAAACGTTTTAAAATAAGATATAAGGTACCTGTTGAAATCACCATCTGTTTTGATATCGCTTCCGTCAATTCATATCCATATCGGTCTGTCTCAACTAATTTTGAAAGTACACATAATTCTAATACCCCTTTTTTATACTGTGCATTCATATGTCAACTCCTTTCTGCTCGTTTCACAAATGCTATTACTATGGCATTGCCCTCCTTTACAAAAAGGAAAAGTAATGTAATTGATAAGTTGCTATGTTTCATCTTTTAATATATATTATCACTAACTATTATATATTGCAATATAGTATTTATAATATAATTGTTTTTTTATAAAATTTTTATCTTATTATTCTTATTATTTTTGAATTGAGTTAAATATTAAAATATAAATTTTGTATTCTGAATGATTATGAGCATCTTAATAAAACACATGGAGCGGCACTTTTTTAATACCCGGATCATTTTTTACAAATACTTTTTATATGTAATTTTATAAAAATATATTAAATAAAGGTATAATCCTTCTCCTGCTTTAAGGTATATTGGATATTTTGTTTTGAAACGTATTGACTTTTTTCAAACTTTACAATATAATGTTTGAAATATTGAATTTATTATTTTGGAGGTACATATGTCCGGCATAGATAAAAAAAATGAAATCATACAAGCATCCAGAAAAATATTTGCGCATTATGGCTATGACAAAACCACTTTGGATGACATCGGTAAAATAGTAGGTCTAAATAAAACCTCCCTATACTATTACTATAAAAATAAAGAAACCATTTTTACAGATGTACTGCAGTCTGAGCTGGACAATTTTTTATCCGTAACAAAGGATAAAACAGAGCAGGTTTATGGATACGCATCCAAAATAAAAGTCTACATGAAAGAGCTTTTAATCTATTCCGGAAATGCTGCCAATCTAATCGGTCTTACTAATGAAACAATGCAAGCTGCCCGTCCCTGTATTAAGAGCCTGACTGAGGATTTCATGAATGAGTTAATACATTATCTATCTAAGACTATTGAAACGGGAATTCAGGAAGGCGAGTTCAAGGAATGTGATTCAAAAGAAATTGCCAGGAGTATTATAAGAATCACCAACGCTGCCATATGCAAAAAAAGCAGCAGTTCCGTCAATGATAGTACAACAGAAAATGAAAGGAATGAGCTGGAAAGAGATGTACTGCTCATGATTTCACTGGTTTTAGACGGTCTGACAAAGGTCTGTAGTCAGGAACCTAATGAATTAGAAAGTTAATACCTTACAGCAAACAAAATCATAGAACAAGGAGGAAATATTATGTTAATTGATATTTTAAAAGCCAGAAGAAGTATTAGAAAGTACCAAAAGAAGGAAGTAGAAAAAGAGAAAATCGATATTATACTAAAAAGTGCGCTGCTCTCCCCTTCCTCAAGATCCATAAGGC
>JAEYMI010000093.1 GCA_023461275.1 Actinomycetes bacterium
GCTCGATCAGCGGCTTCATGAACCGGAACAACAACGTCAACAGCAGCGTCGCGATGTGCTGACCGTCGACATCGGCATCGGCCATCAACACGATCTTGTGATACCGCAACTTCGACAGATCGAACTCATCATGGATACCGGTACCGAACGCAGTGATGATCGACTGCACCTCAGCGTTTTTCAGCACCCGATCGATACGGGCCTTCTCGACGTTGATGATCTTGCCGCGAATCGGCAGGATCGCCTGATACATCGAATCACGACCCGACTTGGCCGAACCACCGGCCGAGTCACCCTCGACGATGAAGATCTCGCTGCGCTCGGCGTCGCTACTGCGACAATCGGCGAGCTTGCCCGGCAGGCCACCCAGCGTTCCGGCGGTCTTGCGGCGCACCAACTCTCGGGCCTTACGCGCCGCGGACCTGGCTTGCGCCGACGCCGCGGCCTTGGTCAGAATCACCTTGGCCTCAGCCGGGTTGGCGTCGAACCATGTACTGATGTGTTCGTGGCAGGCTTTCTGAACGAAGGAGCGGATCTCGCTGTTGCCGAGTTTGGTCTTGGTCTGCCCTTCGAACTGCGGGTCGGCGATCTTCACCGAGACGATGGCGGCAAGTCCTTCGCGGATGTCGTCGCCGGTGAGGTTGGCGTCTTTGTCCTTGAGTACCTTGAGGGTTCGGGCGTACTTGTTGACCACGGTGGTCAGCGCGGCGCGGAAGCCTTCTTCGTGGGTGCCGCCCTCATGGGTGTTGATCGTGTTGGCGAACGTGTGCACCGACTCGGAATAGCCCGAGTTCCACTGCATCGCGACCTCCACCTCGTGGCCGGTGCCCTTGGCGGTGAACCCGACGACTGAGGTGTGAATCGGCTGCTTGGTGCGGTTGAGGTGCTTGATGTAGTCGACGAGACCGTCGGGATAGCAGTACTCGATGTGCTCATCGGTACGCGCGTCGTGGAGGGTGAGGATGAGTCCCCGGTTGAGGAAGGCCATCTCCTGCAGACGCCGGCCGACGGTCTCCGCGGAGAAGTCGGTGGTCTCGAAGACGTCGGCATCCGGCCAGAACCGGACGGTGGTTCCGGTGGCGTCGGTGCGTTCGGCCTGCTCCAGCGAACCGGGTACGGAGCGTAGATAGGTTTGGCGCCAACGGTAATCGTCGCGACTGACTTCGACGTCGAGCCGGGTGGAGAGCGCGTTGACGACCGATACGCCGACGCCGTGCAGGCCACCTGACACCGCATAGGCCCCGCCCTCGACGTCGAACTTGCCGCCGGCGTGTAGTTGGGTCATCACCACTTCGAGGGTGGGAATTCCACTGGCGTGCATCGCGACCGGGATACCGCGGCCGTCGTCGCGGACCTCGGCACTGGCGTCGTCATGCAGGATCACATCGACGCGGGTGGCGTGCCCGGCCATCGCCTCGTCGACACCGTTGTCGATGACCTCCCACAGCATGTGGTGCAGGCCGCGGACACTGGTCGATCCGATGTACATGCCGGGGCGCTTGCGGACCACGTCGAGGCCTTCGAGCACGGTGATGGACTGTGCCCCATAGGAATCCGATGTCATGGGAATCTCCGGAGCCGTCGTCATGAGGAGGCCTCCTGCCGGATGATGCAGCGGAACCCGATGTGTCCGGTGGCGGCGTCTTCGGTGTGACTCTGCCGGGCGGATGGCCGGTAGCGCCGGCAATAGTTGGGTGCGCACAGGTGTGAGCCGCCCTTGATGGTGCGTCGTGCGAAGCTCTCGACGCCGAAGCCGGTTTCGATGGCCGCGTCCTGCACGGGATTTCGCGGAATGCAGCAGCTCTTGGCCGGAGCCACGTTGCGGCCACCGGCGGCGTGATCGGGGGTGTAGTAGTCGACGGTCCACTGCCAGACGTTGCCGGCCATGTCGTAGAGGCCGTACCCATTCGCCTTGTAGCGGCCGACCGGTGAGGTTCCGGCGTAGCCGTCCTCTTCGGTGTTCTGCCAGGGGAATTCGCCCTGCCAGACGTTGCCGCCGGGGCGTCCGTTCGGCTCGAACTCGTCGCCCCACACGTAGGGCTTGCGGTCCAGGCCGCCACGTGCGGCGAACTCCCACTCGGCTTCGGTGGGCAGTTCTTTGCCCGCCCACTGCGCGTAGGCGAGGGCGTCGGCGTAGGCGATGTGCACGACCGGATGCCGATTACGTTCTCCGACATCACTTCCCGGACCTTCGGGATGGCGCCAGCTGGCGCCGGGTACGTAGGTCCACCACCGTCGGAAGTCGTCGAGCGGCACCGGTCCCGGGGGCGGTGTGAACACCATCGAACCCGGCACCAGGAGGTCCGGATCGGCGTCGGGGTAGTCGGCGGGATCGGGGGTGCGTTCGGCGATGGTGACGTATCCGGTGTCGCGGACGAAGCGGCGGAACTCGGCGACGGTCACGTGGTGGACGTCCATCCAGAATCCGTCGACGCGCACCTCGTGTACCGGTCGCTCCTCGGGGTAGAAGTCCTCGGAACCCATCCAGAACGTGCCGCCCGGAATGTAGGCCATGCCTTTGGGCGCACGGGCCGGATTCACGGGTGTCTGAACCGACGACGCGGCGGCCGGTGAGGCGTCGGTGCGGACCGTGGGGGTGTCGACGAACATGCAGATGATGCTGCCAACGAATCAGCGGGCCCGCGTTACCCTGCGTGTTACGCCACCTGTAACACCGGCTAATGAGCAGGTCAGCGCGTGGTAGGTGGCGAAATTGGTCTGGTTCCGCCACCTTTCTGGCGTTAGTCGATCCTTGACTCCGGGTCAGGGCAGGTCATCGAGGTCGCCGGTGGGCACGTGAATCCACCCTTCGCGCACCGCGACGGGTCGGGTTCTCGAGTCCGGAAGATGCGTCCGGCCGAGGGCCGCGGCGCGGGCGATGAGTGCGGTGATGACGGCGTCGAAGGCGTTGTCGTCAGCGATCAGTTGATCGCGGTGGTCGGTGAGATCCAGCCACGGGGCGTGCTCGTTGAGCGACGCATACAGCGCTTCGAGTTCAGTCCGTCGAGTCCGCCCCTTGTAGCCGCGCGAGACCAGACCCCACTGTTTCAGCGCCGCGGCCGGATAAGCTTCGACGGCCCACCCGTCGACCCGGTCGGTGATGCCGAGGTCGGCCAGCAGGCCGGCACATCGGAAGGCGACGTGCGCGATCTGGTCGGCTGACACACTCAGCGGCCGTCCCTGCCCGGCCTCCATGACGGCGAAGTCGGTTCGACGGTAGGCAAGCGGTCGTCGATTGGCGATCTCGTCGAGCTGTTGATCCGCATTGAGGGTGCCGCTGCGCTGTGCCACCACGAAATCGACGAAGTCGTCGGGCCATCCGAACGGCGCGTCGATGCCACAGCGCTCTACTCCGGACACCATCTCCCGGATCCGTGCGTCGTCGGCCGGCATGGCAAGGTCGACGAGCCGCGCTGTCCCGTTGGACCACTCGAGGACCGCGACCGCGGTATGGACCGGCGATGCGGCCAGGTCCACGCCCGCGGTGCGCATCGGCTGAGAGTGGCGGTGACTCAGAACTTTCCGTCAAGGAAGTCGGCGTAAGCGGGCAGATCGAGCTGGCCGTGGCCGGACAGGCCGATCACCACGACCTGCTCTTTGTCGCTATCGGCGACGTGCTGCGCGCACACCGCGATCGCGTGCGTGGACTCCGGAGCCGGCACGATTCCCTGTGCGCGGGCGAACTGCACACCGGCGGCGAAGGCGTCGTGCTGGGAGATGGCGACACCGTCGACGAGTCCGAGTTCCACCGTATGGCTCAGCGCGGGCGCCATGCCGTGGTAGCGCAGTCCGCCTGCGTGGATGGGGTCGGGCACGAAATCCATTCCCAGCGTGTGCATTTTGAGCAGTGGTGTCAGGCCTGCGACGTCACCGTGGTCGTAGCGGTACTCGCCCTGGGTGATCGACGGGCACGCGGCCGGCTCGGCGGCGATCACGCGCGGGTTGGACCGGCCATGGATCTTCTCCCGCAGGAACGGGAACGACAGCCCAGCCAGGTTCGAACCGCCACCGGCACAACCGAATACGATGTCGGCGCCGTTCGGCTCCACCGCGTTGAGTTGTTCGACGGCTTCCTGCCCGATGACACTCTGGTGCAGCACAACGTGATTGAGCACGCTGCCGAGTGCGTAGCGGGTGTCGTCGTTCTTCGCGGCCACCTCGACGGCCTCGCTGACCGCCATGCCGAGGCTGCCGGTGGTGTTGGGGTCCTTCGCAAGCATCGCGCGGCCGGACTCGGTGAGATCCGAGGGGCTCGGGTGGATCGTGCCGCCGTAGGTCTTGATCAGGTAACCGCGGTAGGGCTTGGAGTCGTAGGAGGCGCGGACCTGCCATACCTCGACGTCGATGCCGAACTGCGCACCGGCAAACGCCAGCGCACTCCCCCACTGTCCCGCTCCGGTTTCGGTGGTGAGCTTCCGCACGCCGTCGACGCTGTTGTAATACGCCTGCGCGACAGCCGAATTGGTCTTGTGACTGCCGACCGGGCTGACGCCCTCGTACTTGACGTAGATGCGCGCCTTGGTGTTCAGGGCCTCCTCGAACTTCCGGGCCCGGATCAGCGGCGACGGCCGCCAGATCTGGTAGATCTCGCGCACCGCCTCGGGGATCTCGACGTAGGTCTCGGTGGTCACTTCCTGGGCGATCAGCCCGGCCGGGAAGAGGGCCGCGAGGTCGTCGGGTCCGACGGGTTCCTTGGTGCCCGGATGCAGGTGCGGCGGGATCGGACTGTCGAGTTCGGCCGCGAGGTTGTACCAGTGCGTCGGCACCCCGACGGTGATCAGATCAGGGTTACCGGCGTCTACGTGCATCGTCATGCGGACACTCTATGCTCCCGGTCGGTGCTCCATATACCTGTCCGGGAGACCGAAGAGTCTCGCTCAATCCGCTCGGTTCGCGCGCCGATACTCCTGCCGCGGCCGACCCGCAGACCCGTAGCGCAGGGACATCACCAGCTTCCCCGAACCCACCAGATTCGCCAGGTGACGGCGGGCCGTGGGGGCGGCGATGCCAACGGCATCGGATACCTGGTCGGCGAACAGCACCGCACCGTCGGAGAACAGTTCCAGGATGCGTTGCTCGGTCGGCGACCCGCCGGGCTCACTTCGT
This sequence comes from Actinomycetes bacterium, assembly GCA_023461275.1. GTDB lineage: Bacteria > Actinomycetota > Actinomycetes > Mycobacteriales > Mycobacteriaceae > Gordonia. Next base: position 5,107 of record JAEYMI010000093.1, read on the forward strand.
TCGGAATGGCGCGTACCGAACCGCAGCGCGGACAATGCGTCGTCAGCAGCCCGTTGATCGACGTGATCAGCGGCCAGCACTCGCCGATACTGCGCGTAACCCGCCAGACGTCGGGCAAGTTCACGGTCGTCGAACGGCTTGATCAGGTACGCGAGTGCACCCGCCCGGGTCGCGGCCCGTACCGCGCGAGCATCGGTCTCGGCGCCGACGATGAAGCAGTCACACGGGATCTGTGCGACCAGGTCGATACCGGATCCGTCGGGCAGGTAGACATCGAGCAGTGCGAGATCGATGTCGGGATGAGCGTCGATCTCCGCACGCGCCTGCGCCACCGTGCCGGCCGTCGCCACCACATGAAAGCCATTCAACGACTCCACAATTTGAGAATGCAGAGCCGCCACGCGGAAATCGTCGTCGACGATCAACACGCCGATCGAGCTGATGTCACTCATCGTCTCGTGGCCCCTGTTCTGCGTACTCACGCTCGGTTTCCTGCAGCGTTGCGGGCAGGTTCGCGACAAAGATCGCTCCGGTGCCATCTCCACCGGCGTCGGCGATGCGGATGTCACCACCGATTCGACGGGCGAGCTGGCGTGCGATCGCCAGACCCATCCCCCGGCCGCCCGGCACGCCGGAGTCCGGCTTGCTGGTCACGCCTTCCTCGAAAATCGATTCCGGATCGTCGACGCGCACGCCGGCTCCGGAATCGCTGACAGTGATCCACAGCGCGTCGGCATCGGTGACCAGTTCGACCTCAATCATCATGGCGCCGTCCGGATTCGAGAAGGTGGCGTCGATCGCGTTGTCGATCAGGTTACCCAGGACGGTGGTGACCACTACCGGCTCGGCCAGCGTGCCACGCACCCAGGTCTGCGGACCGAGTTGCAGCGTGACATTCCGCTCCCGGGCGTGGGCCGCCTTGGCGTCGAGAAATGCGTGCAGATGCGGTTCATCGACGTTTTCCAGCCCGGCAAGTCGCGACCCGGTACCCGACAGCCCGGTCAGTTCGTCGAGGTAGGCGCGCGCCTCTTCGGCGTGACCGTGTCTCAACAATCCTGCCAGGACGTGCATTCGGTTGGCCGTTTCATGCCGCTGCGCCCGCAGCGCCGCGCTCATCGATTTGATGGAATCCACTTCACGTGCCAGACGTTCGACGTCGGTACGGTCGATGACCGACAGCACCATCCCGAGATCGCGCCCGTCGGCCGACACCCGATGCGACGACACCAGCACCACCTTGTCGCCGACCATCGCCGCGACCGGGTCGTCGGTCGGGGTCTCGAGCACGTCGATGATCCTCGGCGTCAACCCGATGTCGGCGACGTTGGTGCCGATCGGCGCAGTGATGTCCAGCAGTCCTCGTGCGGTTTCGTTGACCACGCGGACCACGCCGTCGGGATCGACGGCCAGCACCCCGTCGGCCATCGCATGCAGCACCGCCCCTTGCTCACGGACCAGTTCGGCGAGCTCATCGGGCTGCAGACCAAGAGTGAGCCGTTGCCAGCGTCGGGCCAGCAACAGCGACCCGACGGCTCCCACGGCGAGTGCGGTCAACGCGACGAGAATCAACGTGAGAATGCTGTTCCGGGTGTCGGCGTCGGCACGTCGGGTCGAGACACCGACGCTGACCAGACCGACGACCCTGCCCGCGTCGTCGAAGACCGGCACCTTCGCGCGCACCGAGTCACCCAACGTGCCTCGATCGGTCGTCAGATCCACCTCGCCACCGAGAGCTCGACGCGGGTCGGTCGAAACGTGCTTTCCGACCTCCGCGTCCTCCGGGTGGGCCAGACGGATGCCGTCGCGGTTGGCGATCACGACGAACAAAGCACCGGTACGTGCGCGAACGGCGTTGGCCTGCCGCTGAACCGGGCCACCGACAAGTTGTGCGCGGTCGAGGCCGGTGCCCTGGGCAGTGACGACCTCGGTACGGATGTCGGTATCGGCGGACACCGACTGCGCGATCGCCAGTGCGCGTTGGGCGTACTCGTCACGGATGCGATCGTCGGCGCCGTTGATGACATACCCGAAACCGACGCCGAGGCTGACCGCGAGGATGGCGAGTTGCAGGAGCAGGACCTGCGTTCGCAATCGCATGCGATCAGCCTAGGACGTGGGTGGCCGGCGGTGTCCGAATCAGAACGATGACCTTCAATCCGGATCAGCCTGGCGATCAGAACGGAATGGCACCGACGACGACCCCGACGACCAGCATGACCAGCGACACCACCGCGGCCCGCCACAACACCTTCTTGTGGTGATCGGCCAAGGTGACACCGGCCAGCGCGACCAGCAACAGAATGGCAGGCACCAACGGGGACTGCATGTGGAACGTCTGGCCGGTGATCGACGCGCGCGCCATCTCCGCCGGGTCGATGCCGTAGCGCGTTGCGGTCTCCGAAAGTACCGGCAGCACACCGTAATAGAAGGCATCGTTGCTCATCAGGAAGGTCAACGGAATCGACAGGATACCGACGATGACAGCCAGGTGCGGACCCATCGACGGCGGAATCCCGTCGGCCAGCCAGTGGGCGATGGCCTCGACCATGCCCGTCCCGCTGAACACGCCGGTCAGCACGGCCGCCGCCAACACCATCGCCACCACCGAGACGATGCTCGAGCTGTGCCGGGTGATGGCCTCCTGCTGATCCTTGATATGGGGGAAGTTGATGGCCAGCGCGAGGGCCGCAAAGATCATGAACAGCACGGGGATCGCGACGATGTCGGCGCCGAGGACGGCCAGGAGTGCGATGGTGAGCGCGGCGTTCACCCAGAACAGCTTGGGGCGCAGGGTCTTCCGGGTGGGGTCGAGGACACCGGTGAAGGTCGTTTCGCCGTTCTCGTTCACCTCGTCGTAGCCGTGGGACCCAGCGATTTCATCGGAGGAGTCGTCCGACGACCCGGTTCCCGACGATCCACCGGTATGTGCTCCGGTGTTGGAACCGCCGCCGGATGCGCCGCCGCCTGCCGCGACCAGAACCTCGTCGGCCGGCATCAAAATCGATTCGCGAACCGTCAGCGTGCCGATGCGACGTCGTTCCAGCACGCCGAGGTGGAAGGCGAAGAGCAATACCACGATCAACGCGGCGGCCAGCGCAGGAAGCATCGGGACGAACACGTCGTTGGTGTCGATCTTCAACGCACTGGCCGCGCGGGCGGTCGGCCCGCCCCACGGGAGAATGTTCATGGTGCCGTTGGCCAATCCGGCGACAACGGTGAGCACGACGGGACTGACACCGATCTTCAGGTACAGCGGCAGCAGGGCCGCGGTGGTGATGATGAAGGTGGTGGAGCCGTCGCCGTCCAGGGAGACCACCATCGCAAGGACCGCGGTACCGACGACCAACCGGGCGGGGTCGTTGCCGACCAGCCGAATCACCTTTCGCACAATGGGATCGAAGAGTCCGACGTCGATCATGATGCCGAAGAAGATGATCGCGAAGAACAACATCGCCGCGGTCGGTGCGAGCTCTTTGATGCCGTCCTTGATCATGTCGCTGATGTCGAGGCCGGCGCCGGCGAACAGCCCGAAGGCCACCGGTACCAGGATGAGGGCCACCACGGGAGTGGCACGTTTGGTGATGATGAGGAACATGAACGTGGCGACCATCGCCAGTCCGAGTGCTACCAACATGTCGTACTCATTTCTTCAGTCCGTTCCGAGAGCGAAGGCGACCAAGTGATGGTCGTTACGTCTGAAGTGTTGAGGTAATGCACGTCACAGTCACTGTTGTGAGCCTAAGGCGCATTGTGCGCATTTTGCTCGCCCGCGGAGCGTCGACGCAGAAGCATCCGCAATTCATTTGACGAGCAGCGTTGAGGGCCTATCTACTTCCCGTCATGACCGACGCCGCGCTCAGCCGCTGGAGGCCCTCACCCCGACGCGCGGTGATGCTGGTGGTCGGGTTGTGGCTGTTCGGGACGGGTGAGGCGTTCCTGGTGGTGGCCGATCTCGGGTCGTCGCCGTGGACGGTCTTCGCGCAGGGCATCTCCGGGGTCACCGGGCTGTCGGTCGGCATCGTGACGAACATTGTCGGGGCGTTGGTCCTGTTGCTGTGGATACCGCTGCGGCAGAAGCCGGGCCTGGGCACCATCGCCAATGTGGCCTTGATCGGGACCGCGATGGACGTCACGCTGGCCTACATGCCCGACGTCGAGTCGGTGCCGATCGAGGTGGTGTTGATGCTCGGCGGCATCGCGATCGTCGGGTTGGGCAGTGGCTTCTATCTCGGTGCCGGGATGGGCCCCGGCCCACGCGACGGCCTGATGACCGGTCTGCACCGACGGTTCGGATGGTCGATCGCGGTGTCGCGGTGGACAGTTGAGGCCACCGTGCTGGTGATCGGGTATCTGCTCGGCGGCGTCGTGGGCATCGGGACGTTGGCCTTCGTGGTGCTGATCGGCCCGGCCGTCGGGCTCGCGGTACGCACGTTGTCGCTGGTGCCGACCGTCGACCTGTGAGCTGAGCGACGGTGATCTCGATGCGGTTCCTCGGCTAGCGCTCCAGAACCAACTCGCCCGGCGGAGATCCGTGACACAACCTCGGTATCAGAGCACCGCCGGACCGATAGTGGCGGCGACGACGCTCTCCCACCGAGGCTAATGCCACGCGACTCGTCCCTAGACCTACGAGCCCGCCGGTTCCGCTGGCCTGCGTTTCTCCTCTGCCGACCACGTCCAGTCCCGCACCTCGGGCAGGTCCTCGAAATGCTCGCGAACGTAGCTGTGGTGGCGGTCGAGCTGCTGCCGGCAGAACTCCGCGAGCTCCTCGCCTCCTTCCGGCACCCGCCGGGACCGTCGCAGGGCCTCCAGCACCAGGTGATAGCGGCTCATCTTGTTGAGCACCACCATGTCGAAAGGTGTTGTGGTGGTGCCCTGTTCGGAGAATCCGCGAACATGAAAGCGGCCCGGATGAGTCCGGCCGTGCAGTAACTGGTGCACCGCGCGCGGATACCCGTGGAAGGCGAACACCACGTGTGTGTCGCGGGTGAACAGATCGATGAAACGGTCCTCGCTCATACCGTGCGGGTGATCGTTCTGTGGCAGCAACGCCATCAGGTCTATGACGTTGACCACCCGCACCCGCAGGTACGGCACCCGCTCCCGCAAGAGGTGCGCCGCCGCCAGAATCTCTTGCGTCGGAACATCTCCTGCGCAGGCGAGCACGATGTCAGGTGGGTCGTTGTCGTCTGTCCCGCCGGAAGATGTCGCCCTGTCTGATGATTCGGTACTGCCCGATGATTCGGTACGGTCTGGTGTTTCAGTGCCCGCCCACGGCCACACCGACGCGCCGGCCGCGCATTGCTCGTTGGCCTCGTCGAGCGAAAGGTATTGCAGGTGAGGCTGTTTGTCGACGACGATCAGGTTCACATGATCGCGGCTGCGGAAACAGTGATCGGCGATCGACAGCAGCGAGTTGGAATCCGGTGGCAGCCACACCCGTACGACGTCGGGTGACAGCGGCAAAACCAGGTCGATCAGGCCCGGGCCCTGATGGGAGAAGCCGTTGTGGTCGTTACGCCAGCACGTGGAGGTCAGCAGGATGTTCAACGACGACACCGGTTCTCGCCATTGGAGTCCGGCCGCGTGCTGCAACCACTTGGTGTGCTGCACGATCATCGACGCGCTGACCATCGCGAATGCCTCGTAGGTGGCGAACAGTCCGTGGCGTCCGGTGAGCGTGTAGCCCTCCAGCCAGCCCTCGCACAGGTGCTCGCTGAGCACCTCCATCACCCGGCCGTCGGGGCCGAGGTTGTCGTCGAGGTCGGTGGTTGGCAGTTGCCAGCTGCGATCGGTTGCCTCGAATACTGCGCCGAGCCGGTTGCTCGCGGTCTCGTCGGGACAGAACAGCCGGAAGGTGCCACCACCGTCGGCGTCGGAGTTCTCGCGGTAGATGTCGCGCATGAGCTCGCCGAGCACGCGGGTAGTTTCGTGCGAGGTGACACCCGGAGTGTCAAAGGTCAAGGCGTACCGGCTGATCGGCGGTATCTGCAGCGGAGCGAGGAGCCGACCACCGTTGGCGTAGGGGGTGGCACCCATGCGTAGGTCGCCGACTGGTGCGAGTGCGGTGATGTCGTTGGCCACGGTTCCTGCGTCGTCGAAGATCTCGTCGGGTCGGTAGGAGCGCAGCCAGTCCTCGAGCATGCGCAGATGCTCCGGGTTGTCCCGCACGCCCGACAGAGGGACCTGATGTGCCCAGTGTGTGCCCTCGATCTGCTTGCCGTCGACCATCTTTGGGCCGGTCCAGCCCTTAGGGGTGCGCATGACGATGGCGGGCCAGTGAGTGTCGGGGTGGGTGTCATCGCTTCGGGCGGCGTCGTGGATCTCCGAGATACGTTGGCGTGCAGAAACAATGGATTCGTATAGGTCCGGGAAGACGTTGTACGGGTCGTCGCCTTCGACGAACATCGGTTCCCATCCCTGACTGCGCAGGAAGTCGGTGATCTCGGCGTCGGTGCTGCGGCCGAAGACGGTGGGTCCGGCGATCTTGGCGCCGTTGAGATGCAGGATCGGCAGCACCGCGCCGTCGCGGCGGGCGTTGAGAAATGCCGGCAGTTTCCATGATCCGGCCAGCGGCCCGGTCTCGGCTTCACCGTCGCCGACGACGCAGGCGACGGTGAGTTCGGGGTGATCGCAGGCGGCGCCCGCGGCGTGGACGAGTGCATAGCCGAGCTCGCCGCCTTCGTGGATGCTACCGGGCATCTGGACGCTGACGTGACTGGGTACCCCGCCGGGTGTCGAGAACTGGCGGCACATGCGGCGCACCCCGTCGGCGTCGCGCGAAACCTGCGGGTAGACCTCGCTGTACGTGCCCTCGAGGTAGGTGTTGGCCAGCAGTGCCGGCCCGCCGTGCCCCGGTCCGGTGACGTACAGCCACGGTTCCGCGCGTTCGTTGATGATGCGGTTGAGAACCGTGTAGATCGCCGACAGCCCCGGACTGGTTCCCCAGTGTCCCAGGAGGCGCGGCTTGATGTGCTCGGGTGCGAGTGGTTCGCGCAGCAGCACGTTGTCCTGCAGGTAGATCTGGGCGACGGTCAGGTAGTTCGCTGCCGACCACCAGCGCAGATCGGCGTCGAGATCGGCATCGGTATAGATGTGGCGGCGGCTGATGACCTCGGTCATGTGCGGGTCCCTTCGCGAGATCTCGCCCCGGACACCTCCCCTTGAGTCAGTTCTACGCCATTGGAATGAATAAATTCTTAAAGCCGCGGGAACCGTTTGCGGAGAGCGGAATTGGATCAGTCGGGCAGCATGGGCGCGTCGTCGCCGTGATGACGGCCGACGAGAACCCCGCGGGTCACCGCGTCGCGCCCGAAACGGTTTCGCAACTCGTCCATCGCCACGTCGAGTCCGGCGCCGCGGCCGTCGACGCTGGGATCGTTGACGCCCCCATTCTTGGCGCCACTGTCACGGTCGAAGGGCAGCGTGAGTTGCATGGTGTCGTGTTCGTCGAGGTTGGTCAGCGAGAGACCGACCAGGGTGCAGCCGCGGTCGCCGATGATCGGCATCGCCTCGTCGAGCAGGCCGCGCGCGACGGCCATGATGATGTCGGTGCGGTCGGTGGCCTCGACCAGCGTGCGGGACCTGGTGGCTCGGGAGAAGTCGTCGAATCGGAGTCGGAGAATGACTGTGCGACAGATCCTTTCCGCGGTGCGCAGGCGTTTACCGAGGCGTTCGACGATGGCGATGATGGTGGCGTCGAGGTCGGCGGCACTGGTTGGTCTTCGGCCGAGTGCGCGTTGGGAACCGATGGATCGTCGGCGACGACCGGTGTCGACACGGCGCGGGTCGCGCGCCATCGACAGGGCGTAGAGGTGGCGTCCGGCGCCGCGGCCGAGAAGGCCCGACAGTGAATGCTCGCCGAGTGCTGCGAGATCACCGACAGTGCTGACGCCGGCATCATTGAGCTTCGCCTCGGTCTTGACGCCCACACCCCATAGCGCGCGGACCGGAAGTGGGTGCAGGAAAGCAAGTTCCGTGCCCGGTTCGACGTTGCGGAGGCCGTCGGGTTTGCATGCCGCGCTCGCGACTTTGGCCAGGAACTTGGTGCACGCGATGCCGACGGAGATGGGCAGTCCGACCTCGTCGCGGACGCGGCGTCGAAGGGTCTGCGCGATCTCGACCGGAGTGCCGCTGATGCGGCGCAGTCCCCCGACGTCGAGAAAGGCCTCGTCGACGGAAATGCCTTCGACGATCGGCGTGACGTCGTCGAAGATCTCAAAGACGGCGCGGCTGGCATCCATGTAGGCGTCGAATCTGGGTGGTACGACGATGGCATCCGGACACAGGGCGCGGGCGTCGCGGCCGGGCATCGGGGTGCGTACGCCGAATGCCTTGGCCTCGTAACTCGCGGCGAGCACCACCCCGCCGCCGACGATCACCGGCCGGCCGCGCAGCTCCGGGTTGTCGCGTTGCTCGACCGATGCGTAGAACGAGTCGAGGTCGGCGTGCAGGATCGTCGCCTCGGTCCGCTCGCGACGCTCGATACGCATAGAACATATGTTCGCATGCGGGTGTGACAGGGCGTCGCCAATGATCCTCAGTGATATGAGTGAGGCGTCAGTGATGCTCACTGAGAGTCCACCTCCGACTGCCATTGATCCTCGGCCTTGACGAGAAGAGTGGATTCGCCCCGGCTCAGGGCTTCGACGCACGAGCGGTACTCGACCAACTCGCCGACGCGGCTCGGCTCCGGCAGGGCAAAGAGCCCGACGGGCCCCTCACACCGGTCCCGATCATGACCACCGAACAGATGGAAGTAGACGGCAGCCCCGTGGTGGTCGCCGAGGTAGAGGAGCTCCCGGCTGCGGAGAAACCGTGCTTTGTCACGGCGCAGGGTAAGGAGCGCGGAACCTATATGCGCGTCGGGCAAGGCGATCATCGGCTCGACACATATTCGGTGTTCCAACTTTCCACGCTGACGGAACCCAGCACCGCCGACCGCGAAGCCGTCACCGCAGCGAACATTGACGACCTCGATCCGAACCTGATCAAGCGCACAATCGAGAGACTCCGGACGTATCGACCACGAGCACTCGACGGCACACACTCGGAGACCGAGGCTCTTGAGCGCATCGGCGTTCTCGACCGCCGAACCGGAGCACCAACTCTTGGTGGCCTCCTTGCGCTCGGACGATTCCCTCAGCAATTCTTTCCGCAGTTGATGGTCAGCTTCGCGCGGTATCCAGGTGGCAGTAAGGACGTGGTTGTCGGCGATCAGCGAATGCTCGACCGCGCGGTCCTCGAGGGGCCCATTCCGGCGATCATCGATGATTCGGTAGCAGTAGTCGTTCGCAATCTGCGCGTTCGGCGAGTATCCAAAGGTGCTGGAGCACAGGATATTCCCGAGATACCCATCGATGCGATCAGGGAGGCCATCGCCAACGCACTGACACACCGCGACTACAGCGAACTGGCCCGCGGCGACCAGGTGCGAATCGAACTGTATCCCGATCGGTTGGAGGTTCACAGCCCCGGCGGGCTGTGGGGAGGATACGGAATCGACTCGATATTCGACGGCCGGTCGCATTCCCGAAATCAACTGCTCGCCCGGTTGCTGACCGAAGTCCCCTTCGCCGATCGGGACGAGTCAGTGTGCGAGAACGCCGGTTCCGGTGTTCCCCGCATGCTCGGAGGGATGCTTCTCAGCGGTCTACCCGCACCGAAATTCACCTCCACTCCCGCGGCCTTTGTCACGACTCTCGACAGATTCGGCCTACTCAACCCGAAGACGCGCGACTGGCTTGACCAGATCGGCGGCCGAGCGCGCAGCACCGTCGGAGACAGCGCGTTGGCCATGATCACCACGTCGGTTCGGTCACGACCGACGAACTACGACTACAGTTGGCCATCGACACCACGGTTGCGCAGAGCGCGCTCGATGACCTCGTGGATGAAGGTCTGGTCCGGCCGGCGCTGCGCGGTTTGGTGGACGACCGCACGATCGTCGCAACTGCGCCGCCGTCGAGCAGAAACGAGCGTATCGACTCGCTCCGAGCTGATCTCGTCGACGGTCAGGCAATCGGCCGCTGGACGCGCAGCACGACGTCGTGCGTGTGGTGCCCACCGCCGGCCGGCGTTCCCCGTTCCCGGGTCTCGTGGGTGACGATGTGCCAGTCGCTGAGGATCGCGGCGACATCGGCGGGCTGGACGTAGTCGTCGGGGTTGCGGCCGTGGGCGCGGATGCCGTCGGGTGCGTGGGCGACCATGAACAGCGAACCACCCGGCGCGACCGCATCGATGAGCTTGTCCACGGTCGCGGTGTCCGGGCTGGCGAGCGGAAAGTAGCTCAGCGCAACAAGATCGAAGCCCGCGCCGGGTACGTCGTCGGTTCGTAGGTCGGCTTGGAGCCACACGATGGGGCGGTGGCCGGAGGTGGCGCGAGCACGGTCGACGGCGACCTGCGAGATGTCGATCGCGGTGACCGTCCACCCGTGGTCGGCGAGCCAGCGGGCGTCGGCTCCCTCACCGGACCCGACGTCGAGTGCGGTGCCCGGCTCGAGCTCCGCTACCTCGGCGATCAGGGCCGGGTTGACGTTAGAGGTCCAGAGTTTGTCGCTCTGGCTGTACCGGGCATCCCATTCGGCGGCGTCACCGGTGTCGCCGTGCGTGTCGGTCATGATTCGACGGTGCCATACGCCGTCAAGACCGACGCGATCCGGCCGACGGCCTCGGTGAGCACCTCCGGCGAGCAGGCGACGTTGAGCCGGGCGAACCCGCGGCCTTGGGTACCGAACGCCGGACCGTTGTGCAGTGCGACGCGACCGCGCTCCAGAATCGGCGCGCCTGGATCGTCGCCGAGGTCGGTGGCGCGAAAGTCCAGCCACACCAGATACGACGCCGCCGGTCGTCGGAAGGTCACGCCCAGAAGATGTTCGGCAACAAGGTTTTCCAACAGGTCCAGATTCTCGCCGATGACCTCGACGCAGCCGTCGAGCCAGTCATCGCCGTCGGTGAACGCGGCCAGCGTAGCGGCGCGGCCGAGAATGCTTGTGCGATAAGCGACTTCCTCGGGTTGGCGGTCGATCAGTGCGCGCATGCGGTCCGACGCCACCACGGTGAGTGCGCATTTGGCACCGGCCAGGTTGAACGCCTTGCTGGCCGAGTGCGCGGCGATCCCGACCTCGGCGGCGGTGTCGCTCGCGGCGAGGAAGGGCACGAAGTCACGGGGCGAATGTGTCAGCGGCGCATGGATTTCGTCGCTGATGATGACGGCATCGTAGGTGGCGGCGAGGTCGGCCAGGCGTCGGAGATCGGTTGCCGGGTGCGGTAATCCGAGCGGATTGTGCGGGTGGCAGAGAATCATCGCGCGGGCACCGTTGCGCATGGCCTGCTCGATGCCGTCGAAGTCGAGTGCCCAGCCGTCGGCGGTGTCCCCGACGAGTGGCACCTCGACGCGCACCCCGCCGGCCTCCGGCACGATCTCGAAGAACGGCGGATAGACCGGCGGGGTGATGATCACCGGATCGCCGGGCTGGATCGCCACGCGCAGTGCTTCGACGAGGACGACGCTGACGTCGGTGGTGAGGTGGACGTCGGCGGGATCGACAGCCCAGCCCCATCGTCGGGAAGCGAAACCGGCGAAGGCCTCGCCGACTTCACCGGGCGCGTCGGCGTATCCGAGGTCCGAGGCGCGGATACGGTCGATCATCGCGTCGGCGACAACCGGTGCCAGCGAGTAGTCCATCTCGGCGATGAACAACGGCAGCACGTCGTCGGGGTAGATGCGCCATTTCGCGCTGGTCCGGGTGCGGAGTTCGGCAAGCGACGGGGCCTGCGGTCGGATGTTCATCGAGTTCTGTTGTACCGGAGTGCGGATCTCGATACTCAGCCTCGCCCCGATCGGAGGCGCCGTCGACGGGAGTCAGGGCGCCGTCGATCCCAGGGAGGGCGCCGTCGACGGGAAGGTGGGCGCTGTCGATGGGACTGAGGGCGCCGTCGATGCCAGCGAGGGCGCCGTCGATGCCAGGGAGGGCGCCGTCGACGGGAAGGTGGGCGCTGTCGACGGGAGCGAGGGCGCGCTCGACGGGAAGGTGGGCGCTGTCGGTGGGACCGAGGGCGCCGTCGATGCGGAGGAGGGCGCCGTCGACGGGAATCGGACATCGACGCGGGGTCGTTCGCACGGCACACTGAGTTCCATGGCCTTCCCCATTCGCATCGGCGTCCAACTCCAACCACAACACGCACCCGAGTACTCGCTGATCCGCGACGCGCTTCGCCGCGCCGAGGACCTCGGTACCGACATCGCCTTCAACTGGGACCACTTCTATCCGCTGTACGGCGACCCCGACGGCGCGCACTTCGAATGCTGGACGATGCTCGGCGCGTGGGCCGAGCAGACCTCGCGCATCCAGATCGGCGCCCTGGTGAGCTGCAACTCCTACCGCAATCCCGAACTGCTGGCCGACATGGCGCGCACCGTCGACCACATCAGCGACGGTCGGCTGATCCTGGGCATCGGGTCGGGCTGGTTCCAGCGTGACTACGACGAGTACGGCTACGAGTTCGGTACCGCCGGTGGGCGACTCGACGACCTCGGGCAGGCACTGCCGCGCATCTTCGAGCGTTACGAGAAGCTCAACCCGCAGCCCACCCGCAAGATCCCGACGCTCATCGGCGGCAGCGGCGAGAAGAAGACGCTCAAGTTCGTCGCGCAGTACGCCGACATCTGGCACGGCTTCAACGACCTGGAGACCTATCAGCACAAGGTCAAGGTGCTGGCCGACCATTGCGCAAAGGTCGGCCGCGACCCCGACACCATCGAGCGGTCGGCGGGCGTGCAGTTCGACGGCGACGTCGACGCGATGATCAAGACAGCCGACGCCATCGCCGACGCGGGCGCCACCCTCATCACCGTCGGCACCGGCGGACCGAACTACGACCTGACCGCGGTTGAGGCACTGTGCCGCTGGCGGGACTCGCGCAACAACTGAGCGCATCAGCACCACCGAGCGTGTCGCGACACGACATTCAAGCGCATCGCGACACGCCATCGGGGCCGGTCGCGCGGCCACGACCCACACCGGGTAAAGACGGCGATGCACTAGATTATTGACATGGTCATCACCCGACGGATGCTCCCGAATTTGCTGCGTCTGACCGCTGTCATCGCGCTCGGCATCATCACGCTCGTCGGCGCCGGGTGGCTCAACCCCCCCCGCCCCGCCGCCGAGCCGCCCAACCGCCTGCCGATCCAGGTCGTCGACTCCGCGGGCGTGCTCAGCACCGCGCAGACCTCGCAATTGCAACGCTCCATCGACCAGCTCTTCAGCGACCACAGCATTCAGCTGTGGGTGGTCTACGTACGCACCTTCGACGGCATGTCGGCACAGCAATGGGCCGAGAAGACGGTCACCGCCAGCGATCTCGGCGACCGCGACGTGCTCCTCGCGGTGGCCACCGAGGACCGCGGTTACTACTTCAGCTCACCGGATTCGGTCGACGGAATCACTCAGTCGACGCTGGACAGCATCGCGCAGAACGACATCGTTCCCCAGCTCAAGCGGGGCGCGTGGGATGCCGCGGCGTTCGGCGCGATCAACGGGCTCAACGACGCCCTGACCCCCTCGCACACCGGCCTGTACGTGGCAGCCGGCGTCGGTGGCGTGGCCGTCGTCGGCGGTACCGCCGCGGTGATGTACTCGCGACGCCGACGTCGGACCAAGATCGATGACAGCGTCGAATCCCTGCGCGAGCAGGACGAACTCACCGCTGAGCAGTTGCTGGCCCAGCCCGCCGAAGTCCTTGATCCATGGTCGCGCGAGGTACTCACCGACACCGACAACGCCATCCGGACCAGCGCCGAGGAGCTCCGGCTGGCCATCAGCGAGTTCGGCGAGGCGGAGACCGCACCGTTCACCGCCGCGCTGGAGAAGGCGAAGAAGGGCCTCGCCGAGTCGTACCGGTTGCGTCAACGACTCGACGACGACGTGCCCGAAACCGACGAGGAACGACGGTCGATGCTCGCGCAGATCATCACCACCTGCTCCGACGTCGACTCCGAACTCGACGAGCAGGTTCACGCCTTCGACGAGATGCGCAACCTGCTGATCAATGCGCCGTCGCGGTTCGACTCGATCACCCAGCAGCTCGTCGCGCTCCGCGCTCGCCTGGAGGTGTCGCAGGCCAAGCTCAATGAGCTGACCACCACCTACGGCGCGACGACGGTTGCCTCGATCACCGACAACATCCGCCTGGCCACCGAGCAGATCACCTTCGCCGAGGCGAGTACCGATCAGGGGCGTACCGCCATCTCGCAGCCCGTCGGCGAGCAGGGACCGGCGGTGGCCGACATCCGTTCCGCGGAGGGTGCCATCGAGCAGGCCGGCCGGCTGCTCGATGCCATCGACAATGCCGACAGCACCATCGCGGCGGCCAAGTCGCGGATGCAGGCGCTGATCGACGAAGTCGACGGCGAACTCCTCGAGGCCGCGCAGCTCACCGCCGACGGCGGCCCGGCGTTGGTCACGGCTGTGGCGGCGGCGCAGACGGCGGTGACCAACGCCAAGGCGTCGGGAACCACCGACCCGCTGGGCACCTTCACTGCCCTGATGAACGCCGACGCCGACCTCGACAAGGCGCTCGATACGGCACGCGAGGCATCCTCGACCCGTCAGCGGAGTACTCAGATGCTCACTGCGGCCATCGAATCGGCTGCGGCGAAGGTCGGCGCGGCCAGCGACTTCATCGCCACCCGACGCGGTGCGGTGCAGTCGGTCGCGCGCACCCGCCTCGCCGAGGCGCAACGACTGCTCGACGAGGCACGTTCACTGACCTCCACCGACATGAACCGCGCGGTCGACAGTGCGCGGCGATCAGCCACCCTCGCCGACGACGCCCTGATGGCCGCGCAGGCCGACGTGGCGTCGTGGAACTCCCAGCAGCAGCCGACCCAGCAACAGGGATCGGCGACGGGCGCGGTGCTCGGCGGAATCCTCGTCGACAGCTTCCTGCGCGGCTCGATGTACGGCCGCGGCGGAGGTTGGGGCGGCGGCGGAGGTGGCGGCTGGAGCGGCGGCGGATACAGCAGCGGCGGCCGAAGCCCGGGATCCTTCGGCGGCTCGGGCAGCTCTGGCCGGATCGGGACCGGCGGGCGCTTCTAGGGCGCCCTAGCTCTTCTTTCGCCCGACGAGCAGATAGGCGATCGGGCCGAAGTAGTTCACGAAGCTCAGCGACGCCCACAGCTTCTTCGGGCCTTTCACCTCGGCGGCGGGGCGGCGTTTGAGGTCGCGCAACGCGACGAATTGCAGCGCGAACTGCACGAACGCCGCGGAAATGATCAATGCGCGCGAGCGGGCGGGCAACTGCTGGAAGCGATGTGACGGGGAAGACATAGCAGTCAGAGTAGTCACCACTTTTAATTCGTAAGTAGAACTATTAGACTTACGAACATGTCTGATGCTCCCGATGCCCGCTTGGCCGGCGAGCTGCGCCCGATTCTGACGCGGCTCTACCTGTCGCTTCGCCGACACGCCCCCAATCCCGAGTACTCGGCAGCTCAGGCATCGGCACTGGCCGGCCTCCTCGATCACGGTCCGATGCGGATGGGTGAACTGGCCGACCGCGAGTCGATCCGGATGCCCACCGCCTCGGCGCTCGTCGACGGGTTGGTCAGAAACGGCATGGTGGAACGCACCCCCGACCCCGACGACCGTCGCGCAGTTCTTGTCGGATTGACCGACCACGGTCGGCGAGTGCTCAAGCAGGTCGGCATCGAACGCGACGACGTGATGTCGGCAGCGCTGGAACGCCTATCCCCCGCCCACCGCGACGCGCTCGCAGCGGCCGCACCGGCGCTTCGGGAGCTGCACGATCAGCTCGATCGGGCGTCAGCATCAGCATCAGCATCAATCAATTCCTAAGCACCACAACGCTAGACAGAGGTATCCATGTCACTCACCGACCAACGGGCGGCCGCCACGTCGTCCGACGAACACCACTCACTGATCGACTCCTTCCGCGGCCAGCCACGCACAGTCTGGGTGACCGCCTTCGCCGCGGTCATCGCATTCATGGGAATCGGCCTGGTCGACCCCATCCTCAACAGCATCGCCGAAGCACTCAACGCCCCACCGGAGAAACTGACGCTGCTCTTCGGCGTCTACGTCGGAGTGCAGTGTGTGGCAATGCTTCTCACCGGCTGGTCAGCTTATCGGTACGGACCCAAGCGCACCCTGACCGTGGGGCTGGTCCTCATCGTGATCGCGGCCGGCGTATCGGTCTTCGCGTCGAACATCGACCAACTGATCATGCTCCGCGTGCTCTGGGGACTGGGCAACGCACTGTTCATCGCAACCGCGTTGGCCTTCATCGTCAGCGCCGCGAAGGGCAGCCAGCACGGTGCGATCATGCTCTACGAAGCCGCCCTCGGCGTCGGTCTGGCGATCGGCCCGCTGCTGGGAGCTGTTCTGGGCGAATGGAGTTGGCGTGCACCGTTCGGCGGCACCGCCCTGCTGATGCTCGCCGGAGCGATCCTCTGTGCCATCATGCTGCCGAAAGATGAGCCCCGCTCCACCCGGACTCCGGTGCGGATCGTCGACCCGCTCAAGGCATTACGCAATCGCACCCTGCTGATCACCTCGATCGGCGCGGCCTTCTACACCGGCGCGCTGTTCACAGTCATCGCCTGGGCGCCGATCGCGATGGGGCTGCGGCCCATCTACGCCGGACTGGTGTTCTTCGGATGGGGTCTGTTGACCGCACTGGCCGGCGTGTTCGTCGCCCCTGCGTTGGCCGGACGCATCGGACAGAAGAACGGGGTGCTGGTCGCCGTCGGTCTCTATGCCGTGGTGATGGCGCTGGCCGCCATCGGTGCAGTCGAGCACACCGTGTGGCTGATCGGGCTGGCCGTCATCCTGTCGGGTCTGCCGTCGGGCGTGCTGAACACCCTGTTCACCGGAGTGGCGATGTCGGCCGGTGACGCCGGCACCCCGCGCTCGGTGTCGAGTGCCGGATACAGCTTCCTGCGCTGGATGGGTGCCGCGGTGTCGGCCGTGCTCGTCGCGCACCTGGCCGACTGGTTCGGTTCGGTCAGCACACCGTTCTGGTTTGCCGTCGGCTACTGCGTTGTCGCCGTCGCGGCGGTCTCATTGGTCCGGGTCACCGCGTCCGACGACCACCACGTCGACGATGAGGCCGCGCTGGTAGGTGCCGAAGAGTACTGAGCCACCGGCGAGACGTCCCCCGAACAGCCGATCAACTCAACGAATGATGCTGCACCGGTTTCTGTTTCGACTGCGCGGGGACCCCGGCCGCGGTGCAGCGCTCTGGTACGTCGTGGATGACCAGAGCGTGCGCGCCGACAGTGGAATCGGCTCCGACGGCCACCGGGCCGAGAACTGACGCCTTGACACCCAGATAGACGCGATCACCGATCGTCGGTGCTCCGTCTTTACCCAGTGTCATGCCGATGCAGACCTGCTGGTGGATGGTGCAATCGTCACCGATGGTCACACCGTCGGACACGAAGACTCCACGCCCCCCGTGCGGCAGGCTGACCCGCCGCCCAAGCGTGACGCTTGGCGACAGGTCCGATCCGATGATCGCTTTGGTCCAGATGTTGTTGGCGACCGCGTAGACGACCCGAAGAACCAGCCGTCGAAGACCCGTCGAATGATGGGCAACGATCCCCAATCGCCATATACCCGCGGTCAACGCCGAGTAGATGTCGAAAGTCGCAGCGTTGAATCGAAAATCCTCCCCGATGCTCACGTTCGTGAGACTACCGAATAGGGCCGGATACGCAATCGACGTATCCGGCCCTATTCGGCGATCACCGGGCTACTGCTGCTGTTTGCACGAGGTATCCGACGACCGATCCAGTTGCACGTCCACCGAACTCATTGTCGGGTTGAGGAATTGCATCTTGGAGATCAACGACTTCGGCAGCCCCGACAGCTGCGTCGGGTAGGTGCTTCCGTCGATCGGATTCTCAGCGTAGAGCGAGAACGAACCCGAGGTGTCGGCGTTGAAGGCGCCGTAGGTCTGCAGTGCTTTTGCCACCATCTTCTGGAACGAGGTCAACCCGAGGGAGTCCAGGTTGAGCGACGGGTCCAGTCGAATACGCACTCCCTGGGGAGGGCCGTCGGCCACGGTGCCGTCGGTCCGGGTGCCCGGATAGAAGAAGCGGTCGCCGCCACCGGGGATCGCGAACCGCAGAGCATGATCGATGCTGCCCTTACGCACATCCTCGGGTGTGATGAGCCCTGCGACCCAGGAGAATTCGCCGCCGGCATGCGCCGGACCGGCGGTGTGGCCACCGGATCCGGTGAACGCGTGATAGGTGGCCGAGGCGATCGCACTGCCGGCGCTCTGGTTGAACGCCTGGAACTCGTAGAGGCAACCGGTGGGTTGATCGAGGACCACCATGGCGGCGTCACTGTCCGGACTCGGGCGATAGTTGCTCGGGTGGGGCACATCAATTGTTTTGTTGGAGTTGGTCACTCGGATCGTTCGTGTCGGAGTGCCTGCGGGTGCCTTGTACACCGGGATCGACCACGTCGAGGAGTTCATCGAGATCTCGCTGATCGAGGTGTTGT
This sequence comes from Actinomycetes bacterium, assembly GCA_023461275.1. Lineage (GTDB taxonomy): Bacteria > Actinomycetota > Actinomycetes > Mycobacteriales > Mycobacteriaceae > Gordonia. The sequence goes on from JAEYMI010000093.1 coordinate 23,643, forward strand.
TGGCCAGCGTCGACGCCCAGCGCGTGCTGCTCGGATGAACCGTCGCGCCGGAAGGCACCACCTTGTTCCAGAAAGAGTTCTGAGCGAAATAGTTCCCGTTGGTGCTCTTGGCGTTCTGCGCGGTCTGTGACACCGAGAAGAACTCGCGCGCGACACCACTGCCGTCGGCGATAGCGAGCCGGACGGTGTGCTGTCCGGCGCTGACCCGCCGCACCTCCTCGAAGCGGCCCCACGTATTGAGGTCACTCTTGTCAAGGACGGGGCTTCCGTCGAGCCATACCTTGACACTCATCTCGCCTGTATCGGCGCCGAAGGTGTAGTCGCCGGTCACCGGGAATGCCATGGTGGCGGTGTAGTCGATGCTGAAATTGTCGGCCGAAACACCGGGAGCCGGTGAGCCCGACCAGCTTCCGCCTGCCGCGTACTCGCAGCGTTGCAACACCGGGCTCCCCGACAACGTGGTGTTGTTGTAGTACTTCGCGCTGAACTGGTTCACCGGGCAGCCGGTGGACGGCGGTGTGGTGGTGGTCGGCGGTGTCGTAGTCGTCGGGGGTGTCGTAGTCGTCGGGGGTGTCGAGGTCGTCGGGGGTGTCGAGGTCGTCGGCGGCGTCGAGGTCGTCGGCGGCGTGGTATCGGCGAGCACTTCGGAGACCTTGTCGACGATCAGGTTGCGGTCACACCCCAACCTGAAGTCGTTGGCGAATTCCACTGCGATGGAATGGTTTCCGGCGCTGACATTCTTGGTAAAGTTGTAGTCGGTCCAGTTCGTTGCGCTCACCGTCTGCGAGGACACCGCGCTGCCGTCGACGTAGAGCGTCATCTTGGGGCTGCCGAAGCACTGCACACCTTTGGCGCGCACCGTGATTCCCTTGAGTGCAGAGGTCGGGCCGGAGTACGTCACCCGACTCCCGGTCGACGACAGAATCACCGCCTTGCCACCGGACGCCGCAGTGTCGTTGAGGGGATAGGTCGATCCGCTTGTCGCCAGCGACTCGGCCTCGATCGAGGCTGCGTAAGCCTCGGGAGCGAGCGTGACCGCGCCGATGGCGACCGCGGTTATGGCGAATGCGGTTACCGCGAATCGTCGACGAGAACGCATTGATTTGTGGTTGTGGGTCGCTGATCGTCCAGCCATGCTGAAGTCACTCACGTTAAAGCCTTTCACACAGGCCCCGCCCTTAACTCCTGACACTATTGGCACAGCAGTACCTAATGTGCGGCGTCGGATAACAACTAGGCGTCGGTTCCGTTCCCAAACCGAGAACCGGTCATGTGCTGGTTGTGAAAGTCTCGCTTTTGTGTGTGGTTGTTCGGTTACACATAACGATCAATCGGCGCAGGCGTGTTGCGTCGACCCGTTCTTCTACGGCCGGAAAAGGGATTCAGGCTTCTCGCACGTAGGCCAGTCGGCGTCAGTCCAACCAGTCGAGTACCGACGCGGCAGTCCAGCTCTGCTGCATGCTGCCCAGCGGTTCTCCGGTGAATGGCTCGTAGTACTCCGCGAACGCGCCGTCGGTGGCCTGCCGCAACCCCTCGTCACGCAATCGCGCGGCTCGTTCGGTCCAGCCGCGTCGGGCGAATGCCCAACTGAACAGCCACGTCATCACCGGCCACACCGGACCGCGCCAGTACTCGCGCGGCTTGAAATCCATCGAGATCGGCGACGTCGACGGCGGCACCGCGTACCGGAGGTCGGGGTGGCCGCAGAACCGCGGCCCGTCGAACAGGCGCAGCAAAGCCCGCTCACGCTCGCGGGACAGTCCGCCACAGATCAGCGGCGCGAACACCGCGATCGTCTCGGTGTTGATCCAGCTCTGCGCGCGAAGGTCGTAATCCCTTGCCGCGCCGTTGCGTTCGTTGGCCGCGGCCACGACGCCGGTGCGGAAGCGGTCGGCCCACGCACGCAGATCCCGGACGTCGGATCGTGGTTTGGAGTAGTCCTCACCGATCGTGGCGAGCACATCACAGGCAACGGAGAAGATGGCACTGACGAAGACGTCCTCGACGGCAAAGCTCATCACCTTCGGGAGGACGGCGTCGTCGTAGTTGGCTCGCTTCATCTGCTCGACGAGCCAGATGTAGCGATCGTATTCGAGATCCGACGGTCGCATCGACATGTCGGTCACATGCTCGAGGTCGGCTCGCTGATACGGCGGAAGATCATCGCCGGGAACAACATTGGCGTACGGGCGGTCCCAGCGTGGCGAGTTGTCCATGCCGGATTCCCAGCCGTGGAAGATGGTGATGCGACCACGTCCGTTGGGATCGCGGGCAGAGGCCAACCAGCGATGCCAGCGCACCAGCGAGCCCCAGCGCCGGTCGATGAACTCGTTGGCCACCGACCTCGTCGTGCGGCCGTGGCGTCGGGAATGGTCCAGGATCCGCTGCACCGCGATGGCGTGCACGGGCGGTTGGGTGATGCCGGAGGTGTCGGGATACTCCGGCGCACAGTCGGCCAGCGAGGCGCACTCCCAGCGGGACGGGCCCGGGAAGTAGCCGTCGCGGCCGTTGGCGAACACGATGTGCGGGATCATCCCGTTCTTCCACTGTGCGGAAAGCAGGGTGTCCATCTCGATCACCGCTCGCTCGACCGACAGCGGCGCGAGGCCGACAGTGACGAACGCCGCGTCCCAGCTCCACATATGCGGATAGAGTTTGGGAGCCGCACTGGTCATGGTGCCCAGATCATTGCCGCGCAGCAGGTACGCCGCACGGGCTGACAACTGAGTCGGGGTGAATCCATACCGGGCCACCCGTCGATTCTGCACTGCTCGCCGATGCTTCGCCCAGCGAGGTGTCCACGGGCGGTTCACAGTCGTGCCAGCGACGATGTCCAGTCCACGATCGGTGATCGAGGGAGCTGTTGGGTCGTCACGTTTAGGCTCGAAACCATGCCCACCGCATTGATCACCGGCGCCAGCCGCGGGCTCGGCGCAGAGATAGCCCGGCAACTGTCGGACACCCACAGCGTGCTGCTCGGCGGACGGCCGTCGAATCATCTCGACGAACTGGCCGCCGAGATCGCGGGTGCGGCCACCTTCGCCGTCGACCTGACCGACCACGACGCTCTCGGAACCGCGGCCGCGGCGATCGACAGTCTGGATGTATTGGTGCACAGCGCAGGTGTTGGCAGCAGTCTGGAGCACGTCGCCGACACGCCCGCCGACGAGTGGCGACACATCCTTGAGGTCAACCTCGTCGCCGTCGCCGAACTGACCCGACTTCTGTTGCCCGCGTTGCGCACTGCGCGCGGGCACATCGTGTTCATCAACTCCGGTGCCGGTCGCAACGCCCGACCCGGATGGGCGCCCTATGCGGCAAGCAAGTTCGGGATGCGCGCCCTGGCCGAGGCGTTGCGCGGCGAGGAACCGGACATCAGGGTGACGTCGGTGTTCCCCGGTCGCATCGACACCGACATGCAACGCGACCTGGTCGCCATCGAGGGACGCGAGTACAACGCCGCCGAGTTCCTCAAGCCGTCGACGGTGGCCGCAGCCGTCGTCGGAGCGATCAACACCCCGCTCGACGCCGATCTGCAGGAGATCGTCCTGCGCCCCACCGGCCGGAGCTGAGCCACTCAGCTCGCACGAACGCGACCGGCCATGAAGGCAATCGCTCCGGCGACGACTCCGATTGCTGCCGCCGTCCACCAGGCGCCGGTGCGGTGTCCGGCCGCGAGTAGCGCGACGAGCACGCTGGCACCGATCACCGTCCCCAGCTGACGCGCCATGGTCACCACCGCGCTTCCCCGGCCGGCCTGGGTCGCCGGCAGATGTGCGGTGACAACCGCCATCAGACTCGGAAGCGTCAGTCCCACACCGATTCCGCCGATCATCCAGCCGGGCAGGAACTGCGACAGATAGGCCGGACTGTCCCCTGCGAACGACAGCATCGCCTGGCCCACCGCCCAGAGCAGACATCCCACGGCGGTGGCCGTCCACGGTGATATCCGGGTCGCCAGTGCGCCGGCCAGCACCGCGAACACCGGGACGACGGCCGGGCCGGGCGCGATCGCCAGACCACTCCGGATCACCGAATAGCCCCACACGTTCTGCAGGAACAGGATTCCGTTGAGCAGGCCCGCCGCGAAGGCGAGACTGAACAAGAGCATGGTGGCTGTTCCGAGGGTGAAGGTCGGCACCGCGAACAGTGAGGTGGGAATCAGCGGCGACGGCGTGTGCGAGTCGTGCCACCAGAACGCCACCCCGGCCCCTACGGCAGCGACCACCGTGACGATCGAACCAGCACTCCCCCAACCCCATTCGTCACCCTGAACGATGTAGAGCACAGCCAGGCCGGCGGTGAGTGCCACCAATGCGGCCCCGATGAGGTCACCACGATCAGTGGTGCGTCGGGTGTCATCGGCCGCCACCTCATCCTGCCGGAGCAGCACAACTGCGGCGAAGATGATCGCGACACCCACCGGCACGTTGATGAGAAAGGCCATCCGCCATGAGATTTCGACCAGTACGCCGCCGACCACCGGGCCGAGTGCGGCGGCCATCCCAGAACTCGCCGCCCAGATCCGTACGGCCAAGGTACGACGCTCGGGGTCGACCTCGGTGATCAGCAGCGCCAGGCTGGCCGGGGTGAGGGCTGCCGCGCCCACCGCCTGCAGGACGCGCGCGGCGATCAACAGCCACAACCAGGGCGCGGCCGCGGCCAGCGCACTCGCGATGGTGAAGATCCCGACGCCGACAAGGAACGCCCGGCGGTTGCCCACCCGGTCGGCCCAGCTGCCCATGGGAATGAGCAAGGCCGCGAACACGATCGCGTAGGCCGACAGGGTCCAGCTGACCGCCGCCAGACCTGCGCCACCGAAGTCCGCCCCGATGGCGGAGAAGGCGACGTTGACGACGAACAGGTCAAGGGCGGTCAGGAACGGAGCGCCGCACACCACGATGAGCAGAGGGACGAAGCTTGTTCGTTGCCTCAACTGACTTTTGCTTTCCATAGTCAGATGAATACCGTCTGACTTTTGTTTAGTCAAGCCAGGAGGAGTAGACTAAGACCCATGATGACGCTGACGGGAAAGCTCGCCGACCGCGATTCGTGGGAGGCGCGGTCGTGCTCCATCGCGAAGGCCATCGACGTCGTCGGCACAAGGTCAGCACTGCTCATCCTGCGTGAAGCGTTCTACGGGGCAACACGATTCGACCAGTTCGCGCGGCGCGTCGGGATCACCGATGCCGTGACGTCGGCTCGCTTGAAGGAGCTCACCGACATCGGTATCTTCGAGAAGGTCCCCTACCGGGAGCCGGGCCAACGCGCGCGTTTCGAGTACCAACTCACCCAGATGGGCCGCGATCTACTGCCGGTGGTGATCGGGCTCATGCAGTGGGGCGACGAGTACCTGCAGCCCAAGGGCGGACCCCTGACCCTGTCCGATCGTGAATCGGGTGACGCGGTGCGCGTCGACGTTCGGTCGGAGTCCGGCGAGGTCCTCGATGCCGACGACATCGACGTCGCCTGGAGCCGCGAGAAGTAGGGTCATCCAGGCGGTATACGCCCGCCCTCGGTCAGCATCGGATTTGGTAGGTTCGGCCCACAGAACCGGTATCCGGGCAGTCTGAGGAGGATGGGCGCCACCATGACCGACGTCCTTGCCGCCAACCGGCTCGTTCTCGCCGACGGAGTGCAACCCGGAAACGACGAGGCGCGCCGGTGGGTAGCCGACGAACTCACGAAACCGCCGTATCACCAACAACCCGATTCCGGCGGGGGCCTACTCGACGGGTTGGGCCGATGGCTCGAAAAGCTCTTCGACTCCATCACCGATTCGTCGACGGCATGGCCGGGGATCTTCGCTGCGATCGTGGCACTACTGGTCCTCGCGCTCGGAATCTACCTCGCCCGCCATCTCCGGCGCACCCCGAAAGCTCCCCGGAATCCATCGGATGCGGTACTCGGCGGAAAGCGACTCTCGGCCACGGAGTTCCGGGATCGAGCACACAGTGCGCTGCTCGCCAACAACTTCGACGACTGCGTGCTGGATGCGATGCGCGCCATCGCCCAACGCGCGAGCGAGCGCCTCATCCTCGACGACTCGGCATCACGGACCGCCCACGAAGTGTCGGTTTCGCTGTCGGCTGCCTTCCCCGATATGAGCGGCGAGCTTCGCTCTGCGGCAGACCTTTTCGACGCAATCGCCTACGGGCATCAGCACTCCGGGGTCCGTCAGGCCCACTGGATGCTCGATCTCGAAGACCGGCTCGCAGCGGCGCGTCCGTTGAAGAATCGGACTTCACCATCGCCACTGCTGGCGGTGCCACGATGACCGCGCCCTCACCGGCTCCCGACGCCGCGACCGCAGAACCCGCACCTGTACAACAGAGTTCGCCGGATGCCAGGCCGCGCGGGAAGAAGCCACGGCCCTGGCTGTGGGTGGTGGCCGGTGTCGTCATCATCGGGCTACTCGTTCTCGTGGTCGCGCTGTTCCGGCCGCAGCCGGACTACCCCAGCACGCCACTCGACCCGGGCAATCCCGGCCCGCTCGGAGCGATGGCAGTCGCATCGGTGATCGACGACCACGGTGGCTCGGTCGAGGTGGTCCGAGGCGAGAAGCAGCTACGCAACGCCGTCCAACCCGGCTCCAACACGACGGTGGTGGTCACCCATCCGGTGATGAACTCCGAAAGTGCGGCCGTCGAGTTCAGCTACCTCGTCCGTGACGCCCGCCGGATCGTTCTGCTCGACCCATCCAGTACGGCATTTACCAACTTCGGTCTCTCCGTTGACAATAGCTACGGCACCTCCGGTACCGGACAAGTTCGCGCCGGGTGCTCAGCCGACGGCATTCATCCCGGCGACCGCGCCTCCGGTCATGATGTCCCCTTCGTCACCACCGACACCCAGGCCACCGTGTGCTTCTCCGAGGCGGGGGCATCGAAGATGGTGATCCTGCCGGCGACGTCGTATCGACCTGAACTGGTTCTTCTCACCGGAGACATCGTGAGCAACGATGCCCTGGCGTCCGCGGACAATGCCGGCATTGTGATCCGCACGCTGGCGCCCACCGATCAGGTGCTCTGGTACGTCGGATCGGACTCGGACTTCGTGGCACCGCCCACCGGGAAGTCGACGGACATCCCGCGCGCCATCGCGCCGCTGATCGGCCTGGCGATGGTCGGCCTCCTCGTTCTGATGCTCTGGCGCGGCAGACGTTTCGGACCGCTGGCCACCGAACCGCTGCCGGCGGTGGTCAAGGCGGTGGAAACCACACAGGCGCGTGGGCGTCTTTATCATCGCGCCCAGGCCGCCGACCGCGCCGCCGACCCGCTGCGCCGCCGAACGGCCACCAGGATCGCCCGCTACCTCGGGATACCGGTCGTCAGTGACCCCGAGTCCCCCGCTGCCGGTGACTTCGTCGACGCCATTGCCGAAGCAGCGCACTCCGATTGGCGCGACGTATGGAACCTGCTCCTGGGGCCGCTGCCGACAACCGACCAACAACTCGTCGACTTCACCACCGCGCTCACCGCTCTCGAGAAGGAAGTTCTTCGCACACAATGACATCGGATCCGTTTGCACCGTCCTACCCATCCAGCCACGCGGGTGGGCCACTGCCCGACGCCCCTCGCCGGGCGCTCGCCGACGTTCGTGGTGAGGTCGCCAAAGCCGTTGTCGGACAAGAGTCGGCGGTGACCGGAATCCTCATCGCGCTCCTGTGCCGCGGGCACATCCTGCTGGAAGGTGTTCCCGGCGTGGCGAAGACACTGCTGGTCCGGTCGATGGCCACGGCACTACAGATCGACACCAAGCGCGTGCAGTTCACCCCGGACCTGATGCCCGGCGACGTGACCGGATCACTGGTGTACGACAACGCGACCTCGGAGTTCACCTTCCGCGAGGGTCCCGTCTTCACCAACCTCCTTCTGGCCGACGAAATCAATCGGACGCCACCCAAGACACAGGCCTCGCTGCTGGAGGCCATGGAGGAACGGCAGGTCTCGGTCGACGGTGAGCCACGACCGCTGCCATCACCATTCATGGTCGCCGCCACCCAGAACCCCGTCGAGTACGAGGGCACCTATCCGTTGCCCGAGGCGCAGCTCGACCGATTCCTGCTGAAGGTCACTCTCCCACTGCCGCCCCGCGACGACGAGATCACCGTGTTGGCAAGGCATGCAGCCGGATTCGATCCGCGCGATCTCGCCGCGGCCGGATTGCGGCCGGTGGCCTCGGGCGCCGACATCGAAGCCGGAGCCGACGCGATACGTCGAGTTGCGGTGGCACCCGAAGTCGCGGCCTACATCGTCGACATCGCCCGCGCTACCCGGTTCGCGCCGTCGCTCTCGTTGGGGGTGAGCCCGCGTGGCGCCACCGCGCTGCTGGCCACCAGCCGCGCCTGGGCGTGGCTGAACAATCGGCTGTTCGTGACTCCCGACGATGTCAAGGCACTCGCGCAATCGACTCTGGCACATCGTCTTTCGTTGCGGCCCGAGGCAGAGCTCGAAGGGGTGTCGGTCAGCGCCGTCCTGGACTCGGCGATCGCGTCGGTTCCCGTTCCGCGCTGATGTTTGTCACCGGCCGGTTCTTCGCGCTCGTGCTCCTCGGCGCGCTGCCGGTACTGTTGCGGCCGCAAGCGAGCACGGTCCTCGCCTGGGTCGCGTTCTGCGTGGTGGTGTGTCTGCTCGACATCGTGGCTGCGGGATCGACGCGCGCGGTGCTCATCACCCGGATGCCCACCGTCCCGATCCGGCTCGGCGAGCAGACATCCTCGACCCTGGTGATCACCAATACGGGCCCGCGAATGTTCCGGGGCCGCCTGCGCGACTCGTGGCAGCCGTCGGCCGGGGCATCGACCGGTACCCATGTGATTTCCGTGCCGTCCGGTGAATACCGGACTGTAACAACCGAACTCACCCCCGTTCGACGCGGCGATCGTCTTGCTGCCCGCGTCACAGTACGCCGAATCGGCCCGCTGGGGATGGCCGGACGTCAGCGTTCGACGACGGTTCCCGGAATGGTACGGGCGCTACCGCAGTTCAACTCTCGCAAGCATCTTCCGTCACGCTTGGCTCACCTACGTCAGCTCGACGGTCGCTCGGCGGTCCGAATCCGTGGGCAGGGAACCGAATTCGATTCCCTCCGCGACTACGTCGAGGGTGACGATATCCGCAGTATCGACTGGCGTGCGTCCGCACGACGACGTGCGATGGTGGTCCGAACATGGCGACCGGAGCGGGACCGGCACATCGTCATCGTGCTGGATACGTCGCGGACCTCGGCGGGCCGCGTCGGAGATGTGCCCCGACTGGATGCGGCGATGGATGCGGCGTTGCTCCTGGCCGCGTTGGCGTCGCACGCAGGCGATCGGGTGGATCTGATCGCCGGTGACCGCCGGGTCCATCGACGGGTGGTCGGGTCCCCGCGTACAACTCTGCTCAACGATCTCGTGCTGAGCATGACCGGATTGGAACCGGCTCTGCTGGAGGCGGATTGGGCGATGTTGGGGGCCGAGGTGACCCGGATCAGTCGACAGCGCGCGCTGGTGGTGCTGCTGACCCCGCTGGAGCCGGCGGCCATCGAGGAATCGCTGCTGCCGCCCTTGTCGGTCTTGGCGACCCGCTACCGAGTGGTCATCGGGTCGGTCGCCGACCCTGCTGTCGGCGCCATGCTTGAGCGTCGTGGTGACGTGCGGGAGATCTACCAGGCAGCCGCCGCGGCCCGGACCCTGGAACTGCGTGAGCACACCGCGGCGGCGGTCAAACAAATGGGCGTCGACGTCGTCGACGCGGATCCGCAACGGCTACCGGTGGCACTGGCCGACCACTACTTGCAGCTGAAGTCGCGCGGCCTGCTCTGACGTGCGAACGGTCAGGCTGCGACCGGCGCGGTCGAACCACGCTCGGACTCATCCAGATCGCCGGTGTACCCGGCGCGGTGAGCACGACGCCCGAGCGTGAAAACATAGGTGAGGAATCCGACCCAGGCCACCACACCGATACCGATGCGGGCCGCGGTGGGCAGTCCCGACGGAGTCACGAACGCCTCGATGACACCGCAGATCAGCAGGACCACAACAAGTCCGAGCGCCACAACGACCGCCGCGCGCCCTTCCTCGCCGAGTGCCGCGACGCGAGTCCTGGTGCCCGGGGCCACCCATACCCAGAAGATCCGCAGACCCACGCCGGCCGCGACAAACAGACACGTCAACTCCAGCATGCCGTGGGGCAGTATGAGACCGAAGAACACATCGCCCCGACCGTGCCGGATCATCGCCGATGCCACCACAGCGAGGTTGAGCATGTTATTGGCCAGCATGAACAGCACCGGAATGCAGAAGACTCCCAACGCGATACACAACGCGGCCAGCCAGAAGTTGTTGGTCCACACCCTCAGTGCAAACGACGACGCGGCGTATTCGCGGTAGTAGCCCGCGAAGTCGTTGTTCACCAACTGCTGGATCTCCGCCGGCGACGCCAGCGACGACTCGATCCGCGGATGCTCGATCATCCACCAGGTGATGGCGACGACGGTCAGCATCGACACGCTCAGCACCGACAGCCACCACCATCGAAGGCGATAGAGCGCGGCGGGAAAGGTTCGCGTGAAGAACTGCCCGATATCCGACCATGATGCCGCACGCGAACCCATCGCCCGCGATCGTGCTCGAGCCAGCAGCAGTGAGAGGTAGGTGACCAGGGTGGCGTCGGGCGCCGAGGAGCGGATCACCGAGAGGTGCGTGGCCACGCGCTGGTAGGTGTCGAGGATTTCGTCGGATTCGGCGCCGGACAGGTGGCGCCGGCGCGACAACTCGTCGAGCCGCTCCCACGTAGCGCGATGCGCGGCGGTGTAGGCATCGAGATCCATTCCGTCAGCCTAGAGCGTGCGTCGATGCCACGTCATTCAGCCGTGGTACGTGGATCTTCCGGTGAACGGACGCACTCTAAGCTGGGCACATGTATCCGGCACCCATCTTCGGCCCGCCCAGTGCGACGCTCGGTGTGGGTCGTGACGACCTCGTCTCGGGTGAAGCGGTTGCGCTGGCGTTGCCGCCGGCGTCGATCTGGCTGCGGATGGTGTCCTGCCTGATCGACGTGGTGGTGGTGCTGGTGGCGTGGTTTGCACTGAGGTGGATTTCGCTGCGGATGTTCGGCGACGCCGACCAGGCACTTCGACTGGCAATCAACACGGTGATCGTCGTGCTGGTCTTCGTCGGGATTCCCACCGCATCGGAAACCGTCACTCGCGGAAAGACTCTCGGCCACGCCGCGCTCGGCCTGCGCACCGTACGCGACGACGCCGGGCCGATCGGTTTCCGTCACGCGATCAGCCGGGCGCTGCTCGCCGTGGTGGAGATCTACGGCTGTTTCGGGGTGCCGGCCTTCCTCGCCGCGATCATCTCCCGGAAGGGAAAGCGGTTCGGGGACATGCTGGCCGGCACGTATGTGATCCGCGACCGACAAGCACTGAAGGTGCCGGCACCGATTCCGATGCCGCCCGAACTCGCGATGTGGGCCCGAGGAACCGATCTCGGCGCGATACCGGACATGCTGGCCATCGCGATCCGCCAATTCATGACCGGCGCAACGAAACTCAAACCGGAGGTGCGGTCGGAGGCGGCCGGTCGGCTGTTGGCGAGCTGCCTGCCGTTCGTAGCGCCGCGGCCACCCTACGGTGCGCCCGCAGAGATGGTGCTCGCCGCGATCATGGCCGAACGTCGAGAACGCGACGCACAGCGCCTGATTCGCGACGAGCAGCTACGCCGGCGACTGCTGGGCTGAGCCCAGGACGATCACTTCAGGTCGGCGCTGGACTTTCCGAGCAGACGACGAGCGATGATCAGCTGCTGGATCTGCTGAGTGCCCTCGAAGATGTCGAGGATCTTGGAATCGCGGGCCCACTTCTCCAGCAGCATGGTTTCCGAATAGCCGGCTGTGGCACCAACTTCCACCGCTTTGTTGGTCACGTCGGCGACGGTACGGCCGGCCTTGGCCTTCGACATCGATGCCTCGGTGGAGTTGGGCTGCTTGTTGTCGGCCATCCAGGCGGCGCGCACGGTCAGCAGATACGATGCCTCCCAGTCGGATTCGAGCTTGATGAACTCGGCGACCGAGGCATGCTGCGACGAGGCGGGCTTGTCGTAGTCGATGGTGTGTCCGGCTTCTTCGAGCATCCGGCGCAACTCTTCGAGCGCGGCGCGGCCGAGGCCGATGGCCATCGCGGCCACCAGGGGACGCGTGTTGTCGAAGGTCTGCATGACACCGGCGAACGACTTCTTGGTGTCGACCTCGGGGGAGCCGAGCAGGTTGTCGGCCGGGACGCGGACGTTCTCGAAACGCAGCACCGCGGTGTCGGAGGCGCGGATGCCGAGCTTGTGCTCGAGGCGGGCGACGGTGAGACCCTCGGTATCCATCGGGACCACGAAGCTCTTGATCGCGGCGCGACCGGCCGACTTGTCGACGGTCGCCCAGACCACCACGTGGTCGGCGCGCGAGCCCGACGTCACGAAGATCTTCTCGCCGTTGATGACGTAGTCGTCACCGTCGAGCACGGCGGTGGTGGAGACCGCCGCTGAGTCCGACCCGAAGCTCGGCTCGGTGATGGCCATCGACGCCCACACGTCGGCGAAGCGTTCGAGCTGCTCCTCGTTGGCGACCGCGCTGATCGCGGCGTTACCCAGGCCCTGGTACGGCATGGCGAGCAGCATCGCGACATCGCCCCAGCTGGCCTCGGTGGCCGCCAGAACGGTGCGCATGTTGCCGCCGTTGATGCTCTCCTCGGCGCTGGGCTTGCTGCCCTTGTCCGACGAGCCCTCTTCCTTACGCGCGTCGCGGGCCAGTTTGGCCAGGTCGTCGAGTTCGACGGGCCGCTCGTGTTCGGCCTTGTCGTACTTGCGCGAGATCGGACGGAAGACGTGCTCACCGGCCATGTGGGCGCGCTCGATCGTCGAATCGAACTTCTTCGGGAGCTCCAGGTTGATCGCCATGTCGGCGATCTTACTGCTCGGTAAGTTGTCTGCCAAGTGGAAGTTGCAAACTAGTCTGAACGTGTGGCTCACGACGAGGACCTCGCCTACCGAATCCGGGAGTTGCTCGCCGGGGAACCGAACGTCACCGAGAAGCACATGTTCGGTGGACTCGCGTTTCTGATCAGCGGGAATATGGCCGTGGCGGCCAGCGGCCGGGGCGGGCTGATGATCCGGGTACCGAAAGAGGAGACCGAACTGTATCTGTCCCGTGCACACGCATCGCCGATGATCATGTCCGGCAGCGAGGTGCGCGGATGGGTCCGGGTCTCCGGCGACGGCATCGCCACCAAGCGAGATCTACGACGATGGATCGACGTCGGGGTCGGTTACGCACGGACGCTGGATCCGAAGTAGCGGGGGAGGCCGCTGCGGCGCGAACTCGATCGGCGTGATCTGGTGACCGTGATCTGGTGACACAACCTCGGTCGGAGAACGAAATCACGACGACTATCGGTCCGGCGATGCTATGGCACCGAGGCTGGGTCACGACTCCGACCGCCGCCGGTCGAGTAGGCTCCGGAGCGCCAGCGAAGGAACCGCATCGAGACCCACACCACCGACGAAACCCCTTGGGCGAGATCTCGATACGGCTCCTCGCTCCGCTCCGTACCTACTCGATCAGCAAGATCTACCGTACCCACTCGATCAGCACAATCACGATCAGCATGACGTCAGGGGATGACGTTGACCATTCGGCCGGGCACCACGATCACCTTGCGCGGTTCGCCGTCGAGCAGGGGAGCGATCTTGTCGTCGGCCAGCGCCAACGCACGCACCGTCGCCTCGTCGGCGTCGGCGGCCACCTGAATTCGGCTGCGCAGCTTGCCTTTCACCTGGATCGGGATCTCAATGGTGTCCTCGACAAGCAATGACTCGTCGGCGACCGGGAACGGTCCGTGCGCGAGCACCTCGCCATGCCCGAGGCGCGACCACAGTTCTTCGGCGATGTGCGGGGCCAGCGGTGCCATCATCACCACCACAGCCTCGACCACCGAACGAGGGGCACCGTCGGAACCGTAGGCCTTGGTCAGGTGATTGGTGAGCTCGGTCAGCTTGGCGACCGCGGTATTGTTGCGCAGGTTCGCGTAATCATCCCGCGTACCGGCAATCGTCTTGTGCAGCAACTTGTTCGTCTCGTCCGACGGCTCCGCGTCGGAAACACGTACCGCGCCGGTTTCCTCGTCGACGACGAGCCGCCAGACGCGTTGCAGGAATCGCTGGGCTCCGACGACGTCCTTGGTCGCCCACGGACGTGACTGGTCGAGCGGTCCCATGAACATCTCGTAGACGCGCAGGGTATCGGCGCCATAGTCGCGGCAGATGTCATCGGGCGCAACGGAATTCTTCAGCGACTTGCCCATCTTGCCGTATTCCTGCGTGACCGGCTGATCCTGATAGAAGAACTGCCCGTCCCGCTCGACAACCTCTTCGGCCGGCACGTACACGCCGCGGGCATCGGTGTAGGCAAAGGCCTGAATCATGCCCTGGTTGAACAGCTTTCGGTACGGCTCGGCGCTGGTGACGTAGCCGAGGTCGAAGAGCACCTTGTGCCAGAACCGCGAGTACAGCAGGTGCAGCACCGCGTGCTCGACGCCGCCGATGTAGAGATCGAGCCCGCCGGGATCGTTCGGGCCGTGCAGCTCCGGGCGCGGACCCATCCAGTAGGCCTCGTTCTCCTTAGCGCAGAACGTTTCCTCGTTGGTCGGGTCGATGTAGCGCAGCTGGTACCAGGAGCTGCCCGCCCACTGCGGCATCACGTTGGCGTCGCGGCGGTAGGTCTTCACGCCGTCACCGAGATCGAGCTCGACGGTCAGCCAGTCGGTGGCCTTGGCCAGCGGCGGTGACGGTTCGCTGTCGGCGTCGTCAGGATCGAAGGAGACAGGTGCGTAGTCCTCCACCTCCGGAAGTTCCACTGGCAGCATCGATTCCGGCAGCGCGTGGGCTTGACCGTCCTCGTCGTAGACGATGGGGAAGGGTTCACCCCAGTAGCGCTGTCGGGCGAACAGCCAGTCGCGCAGCTTGAATTGCACTGTGCCGTGGCCGGTTCCGTCGGCCTCGAGGCGTTCGATGATGGCCGCCTTGGCCTTGTCGACGTCGAGCCCGTCGAGGAAGTCGGAGTTGACCAGCGGGCCGTCGCCGGTGAACGCGCTCTCGGTGACGCCGTCGTCGGAGGCGATGACCTCACGGATCGGCAGGCCGAAGGCAGTGGCGAAATCGTAGTCGCGGGTGTCGTGCGCGGGCACCGCCATGATGGCGCCGGTGCCGTAGCCCATCAGTACGTAGTCGGCGATGAACACCGGAATCTCTTGGCCATTAACCGGATTGGTGGCGGAGCGGCCGATGAACACACCGGTCTTGTCCTTGTTCTCCTGCCGTTCCAGATCCGACTTCGCGGCGATCGACGCCCGGTAGTCCTTGACCGCGTCGGCGGGAGTGGCGGCACCACCGGTCCACCGCGAGTCGACGTCGTCGGGCCAGGCGTCGGCGACGAGTTGATCGACCAGCGGATGCTCGGGGGAGAGGACCATGTAGGTGGCGCCGAACAGGGTGTCGGGGCGGGTGGTGAAGACCTCGATCGTCAGATCACCGGGCACCCCGGGGACGGCAAACGCGACTCGCGCACCGCGCGAACGTCCGATCCAGTTGCGCTGCATGGACTTCACCTTGTCCGGCCAGTCCAGGTAGTCCAGGTCGTCGAGCAGCCGGTCGGAGTAGGCGGTAATGCGCATCATCCACTGCCGCAGGTGCTTTCGGAAGACCGGGAAGTTGCCCCGATCGCTGCGGCCGTCGGCGGTGACCTCCTCGTTGGCCAGCACGGTGCCGAGTCCGGGGCACCAGTTGACCAGCGAATCGCTCTGGTAGACCAGGCGGTAGCCGTCGACGACGGTGTTGCGCTCGGCGGCCGAGAGCTCGGCCCAGACCCGGCCGTCGTCGAGTGTCCTTGTACCGGAATCGAATTCCTCGATCAGCTCGGAGATCCGACGCGCCTTGCCGAGTTCCTCGTCGTAGAAGGCGTTGTAGATCTGCAGGAAGATCCACTGGGTCCAGCGGTAGAACGAGACGTCGGTGGTGGCGACCCGGCGGCGTTCGTCGTGTCCGAGGCCCAGGCGTCGGATCTGGCCGAGGTAGCGCTCGATGTTGGCCTCGGTGGTGGTGCGCGGATGCGTACCGGTCTGCACGGCGTACTGCTCAGCGGGCAGGCCGAAGGCGTCGAAGCCCATGGTGTGCAGGACGTTGCGTCCGATCATCCGCTGGTAGCGCGCGAAGACGTCGCTGGCGATGAAGCCCAGCGGGTGCCCGACGTGCAGGCCGGCGCCCGACGGGTACGGGAACATGTCCTGGACGAAGAGCTTGTCGTCGGCGTGCGGGCCGGAGCCGTCGAAGCCCGACATGTCGCCGGCGAGCGGACCCACCGGGTTCGGCGCCTCGAACGTGCCACGCTCGGTCCAGGCCTGCTGCCAGCGCTGCTCGATCTCGCCGGCGAGCTCGGCCGTGTAGCGATGGCCGGGAATGCCGGTGGGGCTGGTATCCGCTGAAGTCACCCAACCAGGGTAAACACCGTCTCGACCGTGCCGAAATCGCCGGTCGGGAACAGCAACGACGACGGGGCGTCGTAGAGTGTTCTCCGTGAGTGTCGTGTCTGTGATCGTCGCCGCCGCAGGGTGGGCCCTTGGCCTGCTCTGGCTGGTCATCGGTGTCGTCGCGGTCCTCGGTCGATTGCCGCGCAACCGTCGGTTCGGCGTGCGGTCGGATGAGACGATGCGTTCCGACGAAGCGTTCACGCTGGCCAACCGCGTCGCCGCACCCGGCATGATCGCCGCCGCGGTGATCCTGCTGCTCGGTGGCCTGCTGGCCGTCGGCGTCGACGGCTCGTGGTCAGTCCTGTTCGCGGTGGCCGGCATCCTCGCCGCGGTGTTCCTGGTCGGGCTGGTCAGTGCGGCGGGTATCCGCGCGGCGGCTGCCGTTCCGGCCGATGACGACGGCTGCGGGTGCTGCTCGGGCGATGCCGAGCACGCCGATCATTCGGATTCCGCAGACACGCAGGCGTCGGATGCGCAGGCGGCCGCCGATTGCGGGACGAGTAGCTGCGGCTCCTGCAGCCTGCGCGGTGTGTGCACCAACGAGACCGCTCAGGCCTGATCGGGCCCGGTCAGTTCCGAAACCCCGGGTCAGTTGCGGCTGACGTCGATGGGGTGTGTCGCGAGCAGCGGCCGCGGCCACGGCTGACGGCGCAAGACCTGCGACCATAGATCCGCGGTCGGCGGCGCGAGCAGATCCTTGGCCAGCGCTGAGCCCAACATCCAGCTGTCCTGGTCGAGCTCGTTGTCGAGTTGTCCGATTCCCCATCCGGAGTAGCCGGCGAACACCCGGACACCTTCGAGGACCTCGGTCAGTTCTTCGGGATTGGCGTCGAGGTCGACGAGTACGACCCGCCCGTCGATCGGGCGCAGCGCGTCGAGTCCGGTGATGTCGGCGCCGGGTTTGACCACTCCAAGGCAGAGGGCCGCGTCCTGCTTGACCGGGCCGCCGATGAACAGCGCGCGCGGCGACGCCGCGAGGTCGGTCCAGGCGGGCAGCAGGTTGTGCACGGCGGTCTGGCTCATGCGGTTGATCACCACACCGAGACTGCCGCCGTCGTTGTGCTCGATCATGTAGATCACTGTGCGCGCGAACGTCGGCTCGGTGAGGTCGGTGGCCGCGATGAGCAGGGTGCCGGCGCGGACACGGGCCCGCGGGCCGCGACTGGGGACGACGGACGGCCCGCCGGTCACGTCGTCGGCGGCACGGCCGGCCGATCCGGGTCCATCAGGAAAATCCGGAGTCTGGTCCTCTGATTCGTCGCCGCCAGCCACCCGTCCATCATGGCATGTACCCGCAGCAGAGGTCGGTGCTCTGGGTCGTCGACTCGGTAGTCTGTGTCGGTGGCATCGACCGCCGACCATGGGCACACCGGGCTGCGCGGATTTGTCCGTGCCCTCGGCCATTCGCCGGGTCTCGGTCGGCTGTTGGCCGTCCGCCTGTCCAGCCAGATCACCGACGGCGTGTTCCAGGCCGCGCTCTTCGGCGCGATCCTGTTCAACCCCGAACGTCACGCCGACCCACTCGCCGTGGCGGGCGGTCTCGCGGTGCTGCTTTTGCCGTACTCGGTCATCGGTCCGTTCGCCGGCGCGCTGCTCGACCACTGGGATCGACGCCTGGTCCTGATGTACGCCAACATCATTCGCGGTCTGTTGATCTGCATCGTGGCGGTCTCGATCGCTACCGGGGCGCCCGACATCGTCGTGCTGATCGGTGCGCTGGCGGTGACCGGCGCCAGTCGGTTCGTCTCGTCGGGCCTGTCGGCGGCGTTGCCCCATGTGGTCGCCCGCGACATCATCGTCGGCACCAACGCGCTGTTCACCACCATCGGCGCGGGGATGCTGGCGGTAGGCGCGGGGATCGCGATCGGTTTGCGCGCAATTTTCGGGTCCGACAACACCGGCTCGGCGCTCACCACCCTGAGTGGCGTGGTGGTCGCGTTCCTCGCCGCAGGCCTGGCCCGACGCTTCTCCCCCGGCCGGCTCGGGCCCGATGAACCCGACGAACCGGGCACATCGGCGACGCACGCGGTGGCGGTAGGCCTGTATCACGGCGCACGAGCCGTGGCCGGGGCTCGCCCGGTGGCGGCGGCGCTGGCCGCGATCGGCGCGCATCGACTCGTCTTCGGCATGAACACGTTGCTGATCCTGGTACTCAGCCGGCATGCCGGCCTCGGTGACGGGTTGGCCGGTGTCAGTGTGATCGGCGGGTTCACCGCGGCCGGCGCGTTTCTCGCCGCGATCGTCACACCGTTCTTGATCAATCGGGTGGGCCGACGAACCACGCTGCTGTTGGCTTTGACCGTCGGCGCACTCGCCGAGCTCTCGCTGCTCTCGTTCAACGCGGTGGTCTTCTGCGCCGCTGCACTCGTCCTCGGATTGATCGGTCAGATAACCAAGCTGTGCGGCGACGTCGCGATGCAGGTCGACATCGACGACGGGGTTCGCGGTCAGGTGTTCTCCGTGCAGGACGCGGTGTTCAACATCGCCTACGTGTGCGCGGTCACCGTGGCGGCCTTCGTGATCGCACCCGACGGGCATTCGGCGGCGCTGCCGGTCATCGGCGTCGTCGTGTACCTCCTCGGTGCTGTGTCGGTTCGGCTGATTCATACCGCGGTTCCCACTACGGACGCCCAAACCGTGGTGAGCGTCGATCACACGTGACATCGGCCTTGCCGTCGCCATTGGAGTCGATGAGGACGCGGTCGTAGGTGCCGTCGCCGTTGTCGTCGACGTAGAGGCGGTCGGCCACGGGGATGCCGGCTCGACGGGTGCCGGTGAGTTCGATGTCGGTGGTGCCGTCGTGATCGATGTCGTAGGTGACGGTGAGCGCCGGATCCTGGTCGCCGGCGGGGCCCGGCTGGGTAGGGGTGGACTGGGGATGGGCCGCCGACGGGCTGCGCGGGGAATCGGGGAGTCGGCCCGGCCGAGGCGCCGACTTCCGGTCGTGGGGTTCGGGCGTTTCGGGTTCGGTCGTTCTGGGTTCGGTCGTGTCGGGTCCTGTCCCGTCGGATACCGGGCGGTCTACGTGCACACCCCACACGCCCGAACCGGTGTCACGGAAGTAGTGGTCGAGGTGTCCGTCGTCATCGAGGTCGAGCGCGGCCACGTCGACGGTGCCATCGCCATCGGTGTCCCACATCGCGTCGTCGCGGTACCCGTCGCCGTCGAAGTCGATCCGACGGCATCGTTGTGTCCGTCGCCGTCGACATCGACGTCGGGCACCGAGATCCAGCTGGTGGTGTGACCGTCGCCGGTGCCGAACACATACTCCAGTCCCGACTCCATGGTTCTTCGACGCACAGAGCGGGCTGATCGGTTCCCTCGAGTTCGCCGCGTAGTTTGGGCCGTATGTACGTCAGTCAGCTCGGCGAGCAATGGCATCGTGCCCGGGTCGAGCCCGGCGTCGTACATCTGGACTCCGCGGCGGCGGGCCGGTCGTCGAATGCGGTGATCGAAGCGATGACCGCACATCTGTGGCGCGAGTCCAAGCGCGGCTCCTATGTCGCTGCGGCCGACCGCGCCGAGCAGCTGTCCCGGTATCGGGATGATCTGGCGCAGCTGATCGGTCACCGGCCCGACGAGGTGTCGTTCCATGACAGCGCACGCAGTGCTCTTCGTGCGCTGCTGAGCAGTTGGGACCTGCCCGCCCCGACGACGGTGTGGGTCGCCACCAACGAGTTCGGTCCCAACCTCCTCGAGTTCGAGCGGCGTGGCTTCGCGGTGCGTCCACTGCCCGACGCCGATGTGCACGGGCGCGTGGACGTCGACGCGCTGGACGACATGCTGCAATCCGAACAGCCGACGTTCATTCACGTCTGCCAGATCGGGTCGATGTCGGGGGTGGTGCAGCCGGTGGGTCCGATCGTCGAGATCGCCCACCGCGCAGGCATTCCCGTCGTGATCGACATGGCGCAGTCCGCCGGGCACGTGCCCACCGTGACCGGTGCCGACATCGTCTACGGCACCAGCCGCAAGTGGCTCACCGGTCCGCGTGGCGTGGGGTTCGCCGCGGTCCGCGTCGACGCCTTGCGGCCGGTCGAGATCGAAAGCTCGGAGACGTTCATCGCGGGGCTGCTGGGATTGGGCATCGCGGTGTCAGAGATCGAGAAAATGGGGCAGCATAACGTCTTTCGCGAGTTGGCGGCCGTCGGGCACACAACCCGTGAACGACTCGACGGCGTCGGCGGCTGGGAGGTCGTCGAACCTGTCGACGAGCCGTCGGCGACAGTGACGCTGGCACCGCCGTCGGACGGGCAGATCCCCGACGTGATTGCCGCCCGCGACAAGCTGTTGGGTCAGGGTCTACTGGTGACTGCAGCCGAATCCTGGCGTGCGCCACTGTCATCCGGGCGGTCGGTGTTGCGGGTCAGCCCGCACCTCGATGTGCGACACGAGGACCTCGACCGGCTCGCGGAAGCGCTACGTGCGATGAGATCGGTCTGAATAGCGGAATTCGACGACCTAGCCTCGGTGTCAGCGCAGCGCCGGACCGGTTATCTCCCCCGCGACGCTCTCCCACCGAGGCTATGTCATCGATGAGTTGCGTTGCGCTGCTGATGGTTTCGACACGGTCCCACTCGCTGCGCTCGCAGGACCTACTCAACCAGCGGAGTAGTCACCACGAGGGCGCCGTCGATGGCGGGGAAGGCGCCGCCAACGCGAGGGAGGGCGCCGACGACGAGGGGGAGGGCGCCATCAACGCGAGCGAGGGCGCCGACGACGAGGGGGAGGGCGCCATCAACGCGAGGGTGGGCGCCGTCGACGACGGTGACGAGGGCGCCGTCAACAGGAGGTGACAAGCGCGGATTCCACAATCTCCTCGACGGCGGCGCGGGCCCGGTCGGCATCGGCGTCGACGAGGCCGATGCGGGTGCGGCGGTGCAGGACGTCGTCGGCATCGAGTGCGCCCTCGTGGGTGACGGCGAACTCGATCTCGGCGCGGGTGAGGTCCATGCCGTCGACGATCGGGCCGCGCGGGTCGGAGACCGTGGCGACCTCGATCACCTTGGCGGCCTCGGATCCGAAGCGCGCCACCAGCGATGCCGGCAACGACGACGCCAGAAATGATGAACCGGGCGCGGCGCCGCGCGCACCGATGAGCGGGGTGCGTTCGGTGACACACGGGCCGGCGTCGAGGCGGGCGACGTCGACCGCGGCGTCGAGCGCGTCCTTGGCCATCCGACGGTAGGTGGTCAGTTTGCCGCCGATCACGCTCACCAACGTTCCGCCGGAGACCCGCACCAGATGGCGACGGGAGACGTCGGCGAGGTCACCGGCGCCGGTCGCCGGGACGATCGAGTCGTCGCCGGCACCACCGTCGCCGGCCGGGCGGTTGTCCACCAGCGGGCGCAGTCCGGCGAACGTGCCGATCACGTCGGCGCGCGACACCGGCCGTTCGAGCGCGACATTGATCGCGTCGATGAGGAAGTCGATCTCCTCGTCGGAGGCCTGCGGCACGTCGGGGACCGGACCGGCGGCCTCGACATCGGTGAGCCCGACGTAGACGCGGCCGAGCTGCTCGGGCAGCGCGAACACGAACCGCGACACGCTGCCGTTCAGCGGGACGGTGAGGGCGGCGGTGGGATGACCGAAGGTCGCGGCATCGAAAACGAGGTGGGTGCCGCGGCTCGGCCGCACCGACAACGACGGTTCGATGTCGCCCGACCACACGCCCGTCGCATTCACCACGGCGCGGGCGGCGACGTCGAACGATTCCCCGGTCAGCGTGTCGGTGAGTCGGGCGGAGGTACCGGTCACCTCGTCGGCGCGCACGCGGGTGAGCACGGTGGCGCCGTTGGCCGCAGCGGTTCGCGCCACTGCGACGACGAGGCGGGCGTCGTCGATGAGCTGACCGTCGGAGCCACCGAAACCACCGGAGAGCCCGTCGAGGCGCACCGTCGGACACCGCTGCACCGTCTCATCGCGCGACAACGACGCGGGCGGTGGAAGCACCTCGACGCTGGTCCCGGCCGCGCGGCGCAGCAGATCGCCGGCACGGAAGCCGGTGCGGATCGCCACCATCTGACGACGCCGCCCGAAGTCGGGAATCACTTGTCGCACCGGTCTGATCAGATGCGGAGCAATGGTGGTCATCAGATGATGACGTTCCACCGCACTCTCGTAGGCGAGGGAGATGTTGCCGCTACCGAGGTAGCGCAGACCGCCGTGGACGAGTTTGCTGCTCCACCTCGACGTGCCGAACGCCAGGTCGGAGGCATCGACAAGGGCTACCCGCAGACCGCGTGTCGCGGCATCCAGAGCGATACCGACACCGGTGATGCCGCCACCCACGACCAGGATGTCGAGCGGTCGGCTCGATTCGGCGAGGACCGCGAGATCACGCCGTCGGCGCCCCGCGTTCAAATCGTTCATCGCGCCCCCCGCCCACACTCAGCGGCCGACAGGTCGGAGATAGGCGGCCACCGCGTGCCGCAGCTCGGGCTTCCACTGCTCACCCAGGGTGGAATCGACCAGGCCACGGGATTGGATGCCGGACTGGGAGATCAGCAACACCATCGACGCCAGGTGCTTCGGGTCGCCGGGGCGGACCTGGCTCTTCTCCTGGCCGTAGGCGATGGCGTCGGACAGCAACGCCAGCATTCCCTGCTGGCTGGTGCCGAACCGATCGAAGGCGTACGGCGCCATGATGTCGCGCTGCTCGCGGAACAGAATGGTGATGAGGTCGTTGTTACGAATGGCGTCGACGACCTCGACGATGACGTCGACGAGTCCGTCGAGGGTGGGCCGACTGAGACTTCCCTGACCAGCGACATTTTCGATGATCTCGAGCACTTCCCGCGTCAGTAGCGCGCGGGTAACCTCGAACATGTCGGTCCATCGGCGGTAAACCGTCGGACGGCTCACCCCGGCGACGCGCGCCACCTCGGCTAAGGTGACCTTTCGGCCCTCGGTACGCAATAGGCAATCGCGTGCCGCATCCAGTACGGAATCGCCGATTAGCTCGTTACGAAGTGACATGATGTGTAACACTGTAACTCATGCGCGCCGCACACACACTCAGCCACATCACCGTGGTCGCGAATCCGAACGCGCGCCACGGTGCCGCTCGACGGATCGCCGATGAAGTCGGCCACCTCCTGTCCGCCGAGCGCATCAGCTCGTCCGCCATCACCACCGCCGACCCAGCCGAAGCCGCCGATCTGATCGGCAAGGCCGCCCGAACCGGAACAGACGGGCTCGTGGTGATCGGCGGCGACGGCAGTTTCCGGCTCGCCGTCGAAGCCACGATCGGCACCCGCACCCCGGTTGGGCTGATCCCGGCCGGCACCGGCAACGACATCGCCCGCAACCTCGGCATCCCGCTCGACGACGTTCGGGGCGCTCTCGACATCATCCGTGCCGGTCATCGACGCGTCATCGACCTGGGCCGCGTCAGCTTTCCCGACGGTCGGTCGGCGCTGTTCGCCACTGTCGCCGCCACCGGATTCGACGCCGCGGTCACCGATCGCGCGGTGAAGATGGCCTGGCCCAAGGGATCGTCGCGTTACACGATCGCCGCCGCGCGCGAGCTCATCGACCTCACCTCACGGCACTACCAGATCCGGGTCGACGACATCGACTGCGAACGCGACGTGGTGTTCGCCGCGATCGCCAACACCACGTCCTACGGGGGCGGCATGCAGATCGCGCCGCATGCGCTCGTCGACGACGGGTTGCTCGAGGTCACGATCGGCATCCACCCAGAACAATGGGCACGCACGACCGTCGCGTCAGTGTTCCCGAAAGTCTTCTCCGGCAAGCACCTTGACCATCCGATGGTGCAGACGATGCGCGGCCGGGAGATCGAATTGTATTGCGACCCACCAGCTCTGGTGTCGGTCGACGGGGATGTCATCGGTGAGTTGCCCGCGGTGTTCGAGGTGATTCCCGACGCCGTCGAGGTCTTCGCGCCCGCTGCCTGACTCTCACCGGCGGATAGGCGTTGTGTAGTCGGCATCGGGGCCGCCGTCGGTAACATCGTCGGCATGGCCATTGCACTGGACAATGTGGGAATCGCCGTCGCCGATCTGGAGGCGGCGATCTCCTTCTTCACCGATCTCGGGCTCACGATCGTCGGTCGCGATACCGTCAGCGGCGAATGGACCGACACCGCAGTCGGACTCGACGGCAACCACGCGAAGATCGCGATGCTCGAAGTACCCGGTGGCGGTAGCCGGATCGAGCTCTTCGAGTACATCCATCCGCAGGCGATCGAGACCGAACCGACGCCGCCGAACATGATCGGCATGCATCGCGTGGCATTCGCCGTCGACGACATCGACGAATCACTGGCGATCGCCGCGCGCCACGGCTGTCATCCGCTGCGAGGCGTCGCGAACTATCAGGACGTCTACAAGCTGACGTATCTACGCGGCCCGAGCGGCATCATCGTCATGCTCGCGCAAGCCCTTCAGCAGTAGGGCCCTTCGACGGCAGGCGCCCTGGGGCGTCAGCCCCGCTGAGACCACCACTCGCGCAACGCATCCTCGGCTTCCTCATGGGACAGAGGTCCGCGGTCGAGGCGCAGTTCCTTGAGATAGCGCCACGCCTCGCCGACCAGCGGGCCGGGCGGCAGGCCGAGCAGTTCCATGATCGCGTTGCCGTCGAGGTCGGGCCGCACCCGCTGCAGATCCTCGGCTTCCTTCAGTTCGGCGATGCGCCGCTCGAGATCGTCGTAGTTCTGCTGTAAACGCTTGGCCCGCCTACGATTACGGGTGGTGCAGTCCGCCCGCACCAGCTTGTGCAGACGGTCGAGCAGATCGCCGGCATCGGTGACATAGCGTCGGACCGCGGAATCGGTCCACGCGCCGTCGCCGTATCCGTGAAACCGCAGGTGCAGGAACACCAGTTGCGACACATCGTCGACGACGGCCTTGGGGAACTTCAGCGCACGCATCCGCTTGCGTACCATCTTGGCGCCGACCACCTCGTGGTGGTGAAAACTCACCCCGCCGGCCGGTTCGTGGCGTCGGGTGGCGGGTTTACCGATGTCGTGAAGCAGTGCGGCCCAACGCAGGACGAGATCGGGGGAGTCGCCGTCCTCGAGATCGATGGCCTGCTGAAGCACCGTCAGCGAATGCTGGTAGACGTCCTTGTGCTGGTGATGCTCGTCGATGGTCAGCTTCATGCCGGGGATCTCCGGCAGGATGTGTTGTGCCAGACCGGTTTCGGTCATCGCGTCGATCGCCGGCAGCGGATCGGCACCGCCGAGGAGTTTGTCGAGCTCGGTCTGGATACGTTCGGTGGTGATCCGCTCGATCTGACCCGACATCTCGGTGATCGCGTCGAAGACCCTGGGCGCCAGCCGAAAACCCAACTGCGACATGAACCGGACCGCACGCAGCATGCGCAGCGGGTCGTCGTTGAACGAATCCTGCGGCGCCGCGGGGGTATCGATCACCCCGGCCACCAACGCCGACATCCCGTCGAGGGGATCGCAGAACTCCTGCGCACCGGCCGGCCCGATCCGGACTGCCATCGCGTTGATCGAGAAGTCACGCCGGATCAGGTCGTCGTCGAGACTGTCACCGAAGGTGACCTCCGGGTTGCGGCCGACGCGGTCGTAGTTGTCGGCGCGGAACGTGGTGATCTCGATGAGGTGATCACCTTTGCGGCCGCCGACGGTACCGAAGGCGATTCCGACGTCCCAGCGGGCGTCCGCCCAGCCGTCGAGCAGTTCGACGACCTGTTCGGGGCGGGCGTCGGTGGTGAAGTCGAGATCGTTGCCGAGGCGGCGCAGCACGGCGTCGCGCACCGAACCGCCCACCAGGTACAGCTCATGTCCGGCGTCGGCGAAGCGTCGACCCAGCGGACCCAGCACATCGGAGAGCCCCTGCAGCGAGATCGCGGCCGCAGCGAGCAACTCGGTGCGCCGGTCGGCGTCGACCGCGGGCACCGGGAGGTCGCCGGAAGATGGGACAGTCACGTCGTGTCAGGTTACCGGCGTCACCGGACGGCGGTGAGGAAGGGCAAGCCACGGGCCGACGAACCGCCGCACCGGCCCCATCGAGGCAAACGCCAGGTGACCAGCGGCTAGCATCAAGTGCGTGTCAGCCGAATCCGCAACCAACCGCAAGGACGTCGCCTCCGACGTCAGTGCAGGTGGATCCGGCTCGAAGAAGCGAGACCACGACGCCCCGGCCCGGACGTCGAAGAACGGACATGCCGGCAATGGCGACCACGCCGCGGCCGGCCACTCCGGCCCGGCCGAGCAGACGCCCCAGCGCCGTAAACGACGAGGTCGACGCCGCCGCGGCCGACGCTCGGCGGCCGCTCGGACCGTCGACGCCGCCGACGCGCACCCGTCGGCAGGCCATACTGCGACGCACAACGCCGCCAGACCCGCCCCGAAGCCGGGCGGCGACCGCGCCGCCGGTGAGGCGTCCACGGCGAAACCGGGACCACGTCAACCGCCGACCGAGCCCGATCATCAGCCGGTGAAACCGCCGACGTCCGGGACACGGGTGTCCGCGCCCAAACCGTCGGACCTGGTGTCGGTGACGGCGAAGATCACCAAGACCGGCCTCACCCATGCCAACGGCGACACCGCCGCGGGCGCCACCCGGGGCAACCGGACCAGGCGTCGCGGCCAGGCGTCGAATCACGAATCCGAGCAGCTACGGACCGTACGGGAGACCTCGGCGGGCGGTTTGGTGATCTCCGGGCTGGGCAAACCCCTCGACGAGTTGTCGGCGGCACTGATCGGTCGGGTGGATCGCCGCGGCCGAATGATGTGGTCGCTGCCGAAGGGACACATCGAGACCGGCGAGACCGCTGAACAGACCGCGATCCGCGAAGTTGCCGAAGAGACCGGCATCCAGGGGACAGTGGTCGCGCCGCTGGGCAAGATCGACTACTGGTTCGTCAGCGAGGGACGGCGCATCCACAAGACGGTGCACCACTACCTGTTGCGTCACATCGGTGGTGAGCTCTCCGACGAGGACTACGAGGTCAGTGAGGTGGCGTGGGTGCCGCTGCGCGACCTGCCACGCAAGCTGACGTACTCTGACGAGCGGCGACTCGCACGGATGGCCCGCGGCGTCATCGCCGATCTCGCTGCCGATCCTCATCGGTTGGCCCAATCCGAGGCCGACAGTATTCGCACCGAGCCCAACGCCTATGAACGAGCCGCAGCCGCACGCAACCAACGCCGCAACGATCCGGTGGTGGCACCACGGCCGCGGCGTGGTCGTCGACGACGCTCCCGGCGACCGTCGCCCGGCGATGCCTGATCGTCGAACCATCGCAGCGCTTCGTTCTTGGTTGGCGGTCCTGGCCGTCATCGTCGTCACCACGCTGCTCGCCGCACCCGGAGCTGCCGCCCCGAGCTCGTCGGAAACCTCACCCGCTGTGCAGAACGCGTCGATCGGTACGCAGAGTTACGCGCGCCTCGACGTAGCGTCGGTGACGCCGTCGATGGTCACCTCGACCAGCGGCGGCACGGTCAGCGTTAGCGGCACCGTGCACAACGTTGCAGGTCAGCAGCTATCGAACCTGACCATGCGGCTCGAGCGCGGCGCGGCGGTCTCCGGCGCCGCAGGCCTGCGCAGCGGGCTCGTCGAAGGATCACCGGTGGTCACCGGCGGTCAGTTCATCACGGTCAGCCGTCAGCTCCCGCCCGGCGGGACGCAGCAATTCACGCTCACGATGCGCCTGTCGGGAGCGGGCGGGCTCGGGATCGACCAGACCGGTGTCTACCCGCTCAACGTCGTGCTCGACGGGCTCAACCCGAATGGGGTCAGCGTGCGGATGGCGCAGTCGCGGACGCTGCTGCCGGTGCTGTCGCTGCCCCCGGACGCCACCCGCGCCGGGCAGTACGTCGATCCGTCGACCGGCGCGTCCGGCACCGACATCCGCCTCGGGCCCGACGGCTCGGTCTCGGCGAACAACTCCTCGCCGGCCCGCCTGACCATGCTGTGGCCGCTGGCCGCTCCACCGCAGCTGGCACCGGGAGTCCTGGGCGGTGGCACCGAGCCGGTCCGGCTGATCAGCGACGACATGGCCCGCTCGGTGAGCCCCGGTGGGCGTCTCTACACGCTCGTCGACTCCCTGCACCGCGTTGTCGGGCCCACCGACGGCGACAATGACGGCGGTACCGGCGACGCACCCGACAGTTCCGGCGACCAGGGTTCGCCGGACGGGTCGGCCCCGGACGGATCGACTCCCGCGGGATCCGGTTCGTCGGCATCGACCCCGGCGGGGTCAGCTACCGACGGGGCCGGTCCGGGTGGTCCGACCGCTGCTTCCTCACCCGCGACGGGCTCTGCTGCGTCCGGTTCACCGACGTCGACGACCGCCGCGCCGTCGAAGTTGCAGCAGAGCATGTGCCTGGCCGTCGACCCCGATCTGCTGGTGACGGTGCGCGCGATGTCGCGCGGTTATGTGGTCTCCGACAATCCCCGGGATCCGGCGTCGGGCACCACACCGGGCACCGGCCGGCAGGCGGCGCAGGACTGGCTGACCATGCTGCGGCAGATCTCGTCGAAGATGTGTGTGGTGGCGTTGCCGTTCGCGCAGGCCGATCTGACCGCATTGAGTCGGGTGGACAACGTGGGCCTGACCAACGCGGCGCTGCGCAATCCGGCGGAGGTCGTTGACGCCATCCTCGGCGTGAAAAGTGTTCGCGGACTGGTTATCCCGGCTCTCGGAGGGCTGAGCCCCGCCGGGCGCGGGTTGCTCAGCGCCAACCGGCTCTCGCGGGCGATGACCGCCGCGCAGACCATCGCCACCGATGACACCCAGGACTCCGGCGGCTATCTCATCGACGGTGTGCACGCACAGACCTTCGAGCTTCCGATCACCGCCGCGCTGGGCGGCATGGGTACCTCGCCGAGTACGCCCGCCTTGACTCCGCCCGATCAGCAGGTCGATCTGGCGTCGGAGTCCGGCGGCAGCCGTCGCCAGGCCGGTCTCGCGGCGCTGGCCTACCCGTCGATCAGCGCCCCGGCCGAGACCACCGAAGATGGGCAACCGCCGTTGCCGACCGTCGGGCGGAGTTCGGTGGTGCTCCCGCCGACCTACTGGTCGGCGAGCGGCGACGATGCCGAGGCCCTGTTCGACACTGCGACGGTTCTGCTCGGGTCGGGTGTGGCGGTGCCGGGCCCGTTGTCGGATCTGCCCGATCAGCTCGATCGCGCCGAGACTCCCGCGCAGCTGATCGACCCGCCCGGTGTCGGACCGATCGCCTCGGTCACGCCACAGGTGTCCGCGCAAGACGTGGACTCGATCCGGGCCGACACCGAACTGAGCTTCCGATTGCAGTCGTCGCTGGTGGATGCCGCCGACGTGGAGGCGTCGCCGGAACGCTACGTCGCGCCGCTGCGCGAGGACCTGCTGCGCGGCGTGCGCAGTCCCAATGAGGACTCGGCGGCGTTGCGCGCCGACCTGAGCGCCAAGCGTGCCGCGGCACTGCGGGCGGTGGCCTCGACGCTGCAGCGCATGCAGCAGTCGGTGAGCATTCTCGACCCGGGCGGACGGTACACACTGGCATCCGAACGCAGTCCGCTGCTGCTGGTGGTGCGCAATGGGCTGGCGCTTCCGATCCGGGTGCGGATCGACACCAGCGCCCCGGCCGATCTGCAGATCGGAGATGTGGGGGCCATCGAGATACCGGCCAACGGCACCCGGCAGCTGCAGTTGCCGACGCGCGCCGGGTCGTCGGAGGCGTTGACGGTGACGATTACGCTGACAACGTCGACCGGGGTGGAGCTCGGCGAGCCGATCCGGTTGTCGGTGCACTCCAATGCCTACGGAAAACCTCTCTTCTGGGTCACGATCTGTGCCGGCGCGGCACTGGTCCTGTTGACCGCCCGACGACTGTGGCATCGTTTCCGCGGGCAGCCCGACCCGGCCGACGTCGACCGACCTGAACCCGACGAGCACGAAAGGCTGCTCGCGGGCAGCACCTATCAGCACCGGCGTCGTACTCTCTTGAGCGACAGCACTTTGGTGAACGATGATCACGTTCCTGAATCCGACCAGCCCGACGACCGGGCCTGACACCGCCATCACCTGACATATGAGCGAACACGGACGACCACCCGGACCGACGGGACAGCAGCCCCGCCGGCGCGGCGATGACGCGTCCCCGCCGCGCCCGGAGCAGGATCGTCGGGCGCAGGATCGTCGGGTCGGACCGGCACCCATCGCCGGCGATGTCGCTCGGCAGCCACCCATCTCCGGGCGGGCGGTGCCACAGCGGGTCGGGCCACAGCAAGTCGGGCCACAGCAAGTCGGGTCACAAGGAGTCGAGCCACGGCGGTTTGCGCCGGGGTCGCGCTCCCGGACACCGGTGATCGCCGATCCCGACGAGTTCGGCGCCACCGAACCGGACTACGACCCGGAATCCGCGGCCGCACCCAATTCGTCGGACGAGAGCGTGCTGCGGACCAGCGGTTCGATCGCCCTGGCCACCCTCACGAGCCGCATCACCGGTTTCGTCCGGACCGTTCTGGTGCTGGCGATGCTCGGACCGGCGGTCGCCTCGGCGTTCCAGGCCGCCTACGTGCTGCCGAACATGATCGCCGAGGTCGTTCTCGGCGCCGTGCTGACCGCGATCGTCATCCCGGTCCTGGCGCGCGCCGAGGCCGAGGACGGCGACGGTGGCACGGGCTTCATCAACCGCATCTTCACCCTGACCGTGGTGATCCTGGGTTCGGCGACGGTGATCGCGCTGATCGCGGCACCGCTGCTGACCTATCTGAACGTCGGCGACGGCGACGTCAACCGGCCGCTGACCACCGCCCTGGCCTACCTGTTGCTGCCGGAGATCCTGTTCTACGGGCTCTCGGCGCTGTTCATCGCGATTCTCAACATGAAGGGCCTGTTCAAGCCCGGCGCGTGGGCGCCGGTGCTGAACAACATCGTGCAGATCACCACGCTGGTGCTCTACGCGGTGATGCCGGGGGAGATCACCCTCAATCCGGTGCGGATGACCAACCCGCAGCTGCTGGTGCTGGGCATCGGAACCACGCTGGGCGTGGTCATCCAGGCGGGCATCCTGCTGCCGTATCTGCGGCGCGCGGGAGTGCAGCTGAAGCTGCAGTGGGGGATCGACGCGCGCCTGCGACAGTTCGGCAACATGGCGCTGGCGATCGTCTTCTACGTCGCGGTCCTGCAGGTCGGCCTGGTCATCACCTACCGCATCGCCGCACACGCCGAATCGGCCGGCATCAGCGTGTACGCCACGCACTGGCAGCTGCTGCAGTTGCCGTACGGGGTGCTCGGCGTGACGATTCTGACCGCGATCATGCCCCGGATGTCGCGCAACGCCACCGCCAACGACACCGACGCCGTCGTCGACGACCTATCGTTGGCCACCCGGCTGACGATGGTCGCGCTGGTACCGGTGGTGGCGTTCATGACGTTCTTCGGCCCGGCCATCGGTATCGCGATCTTCAACTTCGGCAAGTTCGACGAAGCGGCTTCGTCGCAGCTGGGATCGGTGCTCGCCTGGGGTGCGTTCACGATCATCCCGTACGCGATGACCCTGGTGCAGCTCCGAGTGTTCTACGCCCGCCAGGATCCGTGGACTCCGACGCTCATCGCCCTGGGCGTCACCGTCGTCAAGGTCGCGTTCTCCTATCTGGGCGCGGCGGTGTTCGACGACCCGGAGATGGTGGTGCGTTGGCTGGCGCTGTCCAACGGGCTGGGCTATCTGGTCGGCGCCATCGTCGGGCACTATTTGCTGCGCAACCGGCTGGGTAATGCCCGGCTGCACAACGTCGCCCGGACCACCATCGTCACCATCGCGGTGTCGGTGGTGGTTGCCGCGGTGGTGTGGTTGCTGGCCACCGTGTCCGGACTGCATCAGCTGTCCACCGGATACGGCAAGATCGGATCGCTGTTCTATCTGATGCTGGTGGCCGTGGTGACCCTCGGCGTGATCTACGCGGGGCTCGCGGTCTGCAAGGTCCCCGACGTCGTCGCGATCGGCGACTCGGTTCGACGTCTGCTCGGCCGATTCATCCCCGCTCTGGCCCCGCCGCCACCACCGGAAACGGGCGAATCGACGGCAACCATCACAGTTGCGTTTCCGCGGGTCACCGCCGAAGAATCACTACCGTACTCTGGGCACGTACAAGTGCTGCGCCGCTTCGATCGGGGAAGCGCAACGTGGCAGTCGTACTCGGTGCACAGCGGCGGGGCCGCGGGCTTGCCCGACGAACGTGTCGGGCCGCGACCTGTGCCCCGAGACATCAGATATCGCAGGAAAGGAGTCCGCCGCGTGAGTGACAGCGAGGTCGGTGCCACCCAGGACCACACCGAGACCTTGTCGATCGAGGACACGACGCTGTCCGGATCCTCACCGTCCGAATCCTCGGAATCCTCCGCCACACCGTCGCCGGTGTCGGCGTCATCGGCCACCACCAAGTTCATCGCGCCGCGAGACGAGGACACGGTCACGATCTCCGACCAGACCGTCGATGAGATCGGCGAGTCCGACGACAACCTCGACCCCGACGGCGCGCCGAACATCCAGGCCGCACCCAACGGCGTGATCCGACGGCCACGCGGCCCGCGTCTGGTGCCGGGTGCCGCAGTGGCCGGCGGTCGCTACCGACTCCTCGATCATCACGGCGGCGCGCGCGGCCTGCAGTTCTGGCGTGCGCTCGACGTCAACCTCGACCGCGAGGTGGCGTTGACCTTCGTCGACGCCGATCAGCTCGCCCCACCACCCAAGCGCGGTGAATCGGCCAAGCCCAGCGACAGCGGACCGCAGGCGGTGCTGTCGCGGACTCTGCGCCTCGGACAGGTGCAATCGGCCGGAGTGGCACGTGTGCTCGATGTGGTGCGCGGATCGTCGGGCGGCATCGTGGTGAGCGAGTGGACACCGGGATCGTCGCTGGCCGAGGTGGCGCGCTCACAGCCGTCGCCGATCGGTGCGGCCCGCGCGGTGCGCGCCCTGGCCGCCGCCGCCGAAGCCGCCCACCGCTATAGCGGCGCCTTGTCGATCGACCACCCGGATCGGATTCGCATCAGCACCGACGGCAACGCCGTGCTGGCATTCCCGGGAACCCTTGCCGGAGACGACAAACCGTCGGATGTTCGTGGTCTCGGTGCGGTGCTGTACGCGTTGCTGCTGGCCCGCTGGCCGCTGGATTCGCAAACCGGGTCCACCGTGGTGACCACGCGCGAGACCACCGAGCCGGTGGGCGGACTGCCGATCGCGGATCCCGACGCCAAGGGTCAGCCCATCGAACCGCGGGCCGCGCGACCGGAGACCCCGTTCGAGATTTCGGCCGTCGCCTCGCGAGCTCTGGACGGCGGTCGCGGAATCCGTACTGCGGCAACGGTTCAGCACGTTCTCGATCAGGCCACCGTGGTGGATCTGAACACCGACCTGCTGCCGGCCATCGGGGATCGCCCGCCGGTCGCGCGTGCGGCGTCGGTCCACGAACCCACCGAGGCCGAGTCCAAACGGAACATGGCGCTGCTCATCGGTGCCGGATTGTTCGCGCTGTTCGTGGTGATCGCGCTGGTGGTGTGGATCTCTGGAGCGCTCGGCGGTGGGAGCGGTTCGACCGACATCGACTCCATCCTGACGACGTCGGCGGGTGCCCCCGGTGCGGCCGGGACGAGCGGTCCGATCTCGCTGCAGAACGTGTCGCTGGTGGACTTCTCCAATCAGCCGCCGGACTCGAGTGTGAACCTGGCCAACGTGATCAGCGGTGCGGCACCGCCGTGGCGCACCGATCAGTACCGGACCTCGCCCAACTTCGGCGGGCTCAAGAACGGCCTCGGCCTGATGTTCAATCTCGGTGGCGAGAAGTCGGTGTCGTCGGTGACGATTCAGTCGCCTACACCTGGCTTCGACGTGTCGATTCGCACCTCGCCGACGGCCACCCCCACATTCGATCAGACACGTGAGGTCGCGACCGGATCGGTCGCCAATCCCAGCACGACGATCAACATCCCCTCACCACAGGCGAGCCCCTTTCTGATGGTGTTCATCACCTCGCTGCCGACCAACCCGAATGGTGGGTATCAGGCGCAGATCTCCCAGATCTCGCTCAACGGAAATTAGCTCGACGCGTGGCGGCGCCCGATCATCGGGCCGCCCTGCACGGTCAACGAGGTTGACCCTCCCGCGTAACGACGGCGTCGGCCGGTGACGGTGCCCATCCCGGAGGGCCGAACAGATATCCCAGCTTGGCGCGAATCCCCTGCGCACGTCGCACGTCGGCGAACATACTGACGTACTCGTGAGTCTGTAATCGCCAAATGTTGTATGTCCCAACCGGTTTGGTGAGTCCATAGGTTGGTCGATGCGTCTCCGGCGCGAACGTGCCGAACATCCGATCCCAGATGATGAAGGTACCGCCGAAGTTTCGGTCCAGGTACTCCGCATCACTACCGTGATGCACACGGTGATGCGACGGTGTGTTCATCACGAATTCGACGGGTGCCCACAGCTTTCCGATGTGTTCGGTATGAATCCAGAACTGGTACACCAGGTTGAGCGAGTAGACCCCGAACACCACCGCGGGCGGGATGCCCAGAAGCGGCAGCGGCAGCCACATCACCAGCCCTGCGCTGTTGTTCCATTTCTGCCGAAGTGCGGTGGCGAAGTTGAAGTACTCACTCGAGTGATGGGCCTGATGGGTCGCCCACACGAGCCGGACCCGATGGGCTATCCGATGCTCGGCGTAGAACAGGGCGTCGAGCCCGACGAAGGCGATCACCCACGTGTACCAGGCGCCGATGGGGAGCTGCCAGGGCGCGAGATAGGCGAAGACCGCGGCGTAGGCGAACAATCCCAGGGCTTTCCACGCTGCACTCGTGCCGATGGACACGATGCCCATCAGCACGCTCGTCCGGGCGTCGCGGGAGTGATAGGCGCCACGCGGCGGGCGGTCAGCGAAGCGGGGTGCATCAGTGGGGCGGGGAGCACCAGTGGAACGGGGAGCGGTCGCGTCGTCGTGCTCGAGCTTGGCGGCCGCGATCCACTCGAGCGCCAGCAGCACGATGAAGAACGGGATCGCCACCACGATGGGTTCGCGAAGAGCGGTGGGAAGCACGTCGAGCATGGGGTCTCTCCTCAGGCATCTGACACGATGCCGTGCCAAATTACTTGTGACAAGGTATCGTGTCAGATGTTCTGTTGTCCAGAGACAAGCCGACGAGTATAGAGCGGGGACCGTTGACCAGCACAGCATCGGGACGCCGCTATGCCGGCGCCGACTCAGAGGAGCGTCGGACCCGTCGTCGGGCCGATCTGCTCACCGCGGGCATCGAACTCTTCGGGACCGACGGTTTCCCTCCGGTGCCGATCAAGCGGATCTGTGACCGGGCCGGGCTCACCCAGCGCTACTTCTACGAGTCCTTCCCCGACAAACCGACCTTCCTCGGTGCCGTCTACGACCAGTGCGTCGAGGTCACTCGCGAGGCCACGATGTTGGCCGCGCTGCCATTCCTGACCGACCACACCGATACCGCCGGCCCCCGGACGCCAGAGGAGTTGGGGCTCAACGCCGTTCCCGCGGAACGAATCCCGGATGCGGCCCGGGCAATCCTGGGCGCCTTCGTCGACACCCTCACCGGCGATCCACGCCGCGCGCGCGTCATGCTCGTCGAGATCGTCGGGGTCTCACCCGAACTCGAGCGCAAACGGCAAAGTGCCATCCACGGTTGGGCCGAACTCATCCTGACCCTGGCCACCGGCGCGCAGCCGTCGTCGAGCACGCAGCGGCTCGCCGCGATCGGTTTGGTCGGCGCGGTCACCCAGTTGCTCGTCGACTGGTACACCAGCCACACCGATCCCATCGATTCCGATTCTGGCCCAGAGCATTTCGAGATCGCGACGATCCTCGACGTGTGCGTCGAGCTGTTTGTGTCGGCGTACGCATCGCTGATCGCCGAATAATCCCCCTACTTCCAGACCTATCCACACCCTCACCGGCGTGGCGCAGGCGCATGTGCACAACAGTGTTCGACGATCCGGCGGCCGCGAAACGTCGTTTAGTCTCATCTGCATGACCCGGGGGACCGACGATCAACGCAGCGACGAGGACCTCCTCGCAGCGCACGTCGCAGGCGATCCCCATGCCTTCGAAGCCCTGATCCGACGCCATCAGAGCTATCTGTGGTCGGTGGCGTGCCGCACCTCGGGCAACACCGAGGACGCCGCCGATTCGCTACAGGAGGCACTGTTCAACGCCCACCGGATGGCCGCACACTTCCGTGCCGACGCCCGCGTGACGAGCTGGCTGCACCGCATCGTGGTCAACAGCTGCCTGGACCGGATCCGACGCAACAAGGTCCGAGCCACGGTGACCCTGACCGATCAACTGGCGTCGGTCCTCAGTGATGGCCGCGACGAGACGGCCACCGTGGACCTGTCGGCGTCCATCGGCTGGGCGCTGGAGCAACTCAATCCCGATCAGCGCGCAGCGATCATCGCCATCGACGTGGAGGGCTATTCGGTCTCGGAGACCGCCGAATTGCTCGGTATCCGCGAGGGCACGGTGAAGAGCCGGTGCTCACGGGGTCGGTTGCGCCTGGCGGAAATGCTCGGCCATCTGCGAGACCCATGAGCGACGCCCTGATCTGCACGAACACGTCCGATCACCGATTGGTGGGAACCGATCGCGCAGTCATCACGTCGAAACACATGAAGCCACTTCTGACGCACAGAGGTCTGACGCACAAGGGAATAAGCACAAAGGTCTGACGCACAGTGGTCTGACGCACAGAGGTCTGACGCACAGAGGTCTGACGCACAAGGGAATGAGCACATAGGAATGAGCACGAAGGGAATGAGAGGGTGACACGATGATCCCGCCATCGAATCCGGCGGACGACAGTGATCCGGCGGACGACAGTTCTGCATCCGCCCAGCCCTCGTACTCCCAGCGCCCGTACCCCCAACCCCCGTACTCCGACGATCTCCTCGCCGACCTGCATGCGGGATTGCTGCCCGCCGAGGTCGACGAGCATGTGCGTGCCCACCTCACCGACCGCGACCGGGCCATCCTCGCCGCGCTCGATCAGACGATGGCCGATCTCCGTCGCGCTCCTATCGAGGACGTCCCGATCCCTGACCATGTGCGAGCGATGACCGAACGAACCCTGGCCGCGATCTCCGCCGAGGTCGCCTCGTCACGGCCAGCGGCCGCGCCGTTCGCGAGCGCCCCGGCCGCCAGACCCACTGTTTCTCCTGCGCGCACTGCTCCCGCGGCACCCACCGACCTGGCCGATCGTCGACGACGCCGAGGGCAATGGATCGCCGGGGGAGCGGGACTGCTGGCCGCGGCCGCGATCGCCGCGGTGGTCGCCTTGTCGTTCTCGGTGTGGAACACACCCAACTCCGATGACCAGCCCGCGCAGGCCCAGCCCAGCACCGACGCCGGCATCTCCACGAGCGATGCCGGAGCGAACCTGTCCGGGGCCGATCGCGTCGCGATGCTCTCGGTGTTCGGCCGTACCGACGCGGCACCGTTCGGGTCCATCGAACGTCTCCGACGCTGCACCGCCGCCAACGGCGTCGCCGACGACGTGCCGGTGGTCGGGTCCGGGCCGGTCACGTTGTCCGGCAGGCCCGCAGCGGTGATTCTGCTCGGTTCCGGCGTCGCGGGTCGCTTCACCGCACTCGCCGTCGGCCTCGACTGCGACACCGATCGGCCGTCGACCATCTCCCGAACCGAACTCGGCCGGTAGCGGCCGGGCCCACCGCCGCCGGGGAACATCTCCCTTTACCCTTGTGTTGAAGCAGCCGGAACGACCCCGGAGACCCGGTGCAGTCGTTCACATCACCACGGAGGATCGATGGGCCAGACAGACAACCAGCAGATTCACGATCTGATCATCGTCGGATCCGGTCCCGCCGGGTACACCGCGGCCGTCTACGCGGCCCGGGCCGAACTCGCTCCACTGGTCTTCGAGGGCACCCAGTTCGGTGGTGCCCTGATGACCACCACCGAGGTAGAGAACTTTCCCGGATTCCAGAACGGCATCCAGGGTCCCGCCCTGATGGATGAGATGCGCGAACAGGCCCTGCGTTTCGGCGCCGACCTGCGGATGGAGGACGTCGACGCCATCCGGCTCGACGGTCCGATCAAAGAGGTCGAGGTCGGCGGCGAGGTGCACCGAGCGCGTGCGGTGATTCTCGCGATGGGTGCCGCGGCACGCTACCTCGGTATCCAGGGTGAGCAGCAACTTCTCGGTCGCGGTGTGTCCGCGTGCGCCACCTGCGACGGATTTTTCTTCAAGGATCAGGACATCGCGGTGATCGGCGGCGGTGACTCGGCCATGGAGGAAGCGACCTTCCTCACCAAGTTCGCCCGCAGCGTCACCCTGATCCACCGGCGCGAGGAGTTCCGCGCGTCGAAGATCATGCTCGAGCGTGCCCGCGCCAACGACAAGATCCGTTTCATCACCAACGCAGCGGTCACCAACGTCGTCGGCGACACCTCGGTCACCGGACTCGAGCTGACCGACCTCGTCACCGGTGAGCAGCGCACCATCGACGTGACCGGCATGTTCGTCGCGATCGGCCATGATCCGCGCAGCGAACTCGTCCGCGGTCAGGTGGACCTCGACGCGCAGGGATACGTCGTGGTCAACGGCCGCACCACGTACACGTCGGTGCCCGGTGTGTTCGCCGCCGGTGACCTCGTCGATCACACCTATCGTCAGGCCATCACCGCCGCGGGAAGCGGGTGCGCGGCAGCGATCGACGCCGAGCGCTGGCTCGCCGACCAGGGCGACACCGACATCACGCCCGGCATCGAAGGCGACCTGGTGGTCGTCAACGCCGGGCAGGCGGCCGTCTGAGACAGCAGAATCACATTGCCGGCCAACACTTTTCACCAACATTCCATCGATCGTTGCGCAAGCTAGAACAGCGTTTCGCCCGAGCGTTCATCACCTAAGAGCGTTCATCACACAAGGAGGCATCACCATGGGAGACCACACCGTCGCCGTCACCGACGCGACCTTCAAGGAGCAGGTTCTGCAGTCCGACAAGCCGGTTCTCGTCGACTTCTGGGCCACCTGGTGCGGCCCGTGCGCGATGGTCGCCCCGGTGCTCGAGGAGATCGCCCGCGATCACGCCGACGCCCTGACCATTGCCAAGGTCGACGTCGACGCCAGCCCGGCCACGGCTCGCGACTTCCAGATCATGTCTATTCCGACGCTGATCCTGTTCGAGAACGGCGAACCCACCAAGCGGATCAAGGGAGCCAAGGGCAAGGCCGCTCTTCTCCGTGAGCTCGACGGCGTCGTCAGCTCGAAGGCCTGATCGTCGCCGCGTAGCATAGCCGCATCGTCGACGACCGCATCTGCATCGTCGACGATGCGGGGTTGCTCACAACGATGGGGCATCACGACCCACCGAATGCGCGGCGACCTGGATGTTTGGGCCTGGAACAGCCCACACTCATGTTCCGACGCTACGACGGCGTCATTTGGTCGTCCCCCGGCGACCTGACAGAATGCAGATGCCGCACCGGATTGCGGTTACCACTGCGGCTTGGAATTGAGGGAGTGCAGGATGCCGACGTTTCGTCTGGGCGATCGTGGCTCCGCCATCGCTGAGATTCGCCGCATTCTCGTCGGCCAGCGCCTGCTCCGCGCGCCACGGTTCTCGCCCAATGGGCACGACGCCAACGGACACGACGCCATCACCACGTGGACATCGCCAGATGAGGTTTTCGATCAGGAGTGCGATCACGCGGTCCGCGCGTTCCAGCAGCAACGCGGATTGATCGTCGACGGCATCGTCGGACCCGCCACCTACCGCGCACTGCGCGAGGCGTCCTACCAACTCGGTACCCGCATCCTGCTCTATCGGTTGTCGGCACCGATGGTCGGCGACGACGTCGCACAGTTGCAGGCACGTCTGCAGAACCTCGGGTACTACACCGGCCTGGTCGACGGTACCTTCGGGGATTCGACGCATAACGCGGTGTGTCTGTATCAGACCGAGTTCGGATTGTCCTCGGACGGCATCTGCGGTCCGGCGACGCTCCGGTCCCTCGAACGACTCGGCACCCGCATCACCGGCGGCTCGCCCTATGCGATTCGCCAGGAAGAGCAGGTCCGACGCTCGGGTCCGCAACTATCCGGCAAGCGAATCGTCATCGACCCGGGAACCGGTGGGTTACACCAGTTTTCGTCCGGTGCTGTCGCCGACAGCGAGAGCCACGTGCTGTGGGATCTCGCTTCACGCCTCGAGGGTCGGATGGCCGCCGCGGGGATGGAGACCTTCCTCTCCCACGACGGACACGGTAAGCCCACTGACAACGATCGCGCCCGCGTCGCCAACCTCGTCGACGCGGACCTGATGATCTCGTTGCGATGCGGCCACTACGAAAACGCGAAAGCCCATGGCGCCGCGGCGTTTTACTTCGGCAACTCACATGGTTCGTTCTCGACCATCGGGCGCAACCTCGCCGGATTCATCCAGCGAGAGATCGTTGCCCGTACCGGCCTGACCGACTGTCGCACGCACGAACGCACCTGGGACATTCTGCGGCTCACCCGCATGCCCGTTGCCCTCATCGACATCGGCTACATCACCAGCCCGGAAGATGCTGCGCTACTGGAGAGTTCGCGTTACCGCGACGTCATCGCCGAGGCCATTCTGGTCGCGGTGAAGCGCCTCTACCTTCTCGGTGAGAACGACCGCCCCACCGGCACATACACTTTCGCCGAACTTCTTGCCGCCGAACGCTTTTCCTACTGATCGCTCCGCAGCCCTTCGGGAGCCTCGCCAAGGGCATCGCCAAGCAACGCGGCTACACATCAACGTCTAGCTA
This sequence comes from Actinomycetes bacterium, assembly GCA_023461275.1. Taxonomy (GTDB): domain Bacteria; phylum Actinomycetota; class Actinomycetes; order Mycobacteriales; family Mycobacteriaceae; genus Gordonia. The sequence goes on from JAEYMI010000093.1 coordinate 64,958, forward strand.
CGGTCTCTCCGAGAGTGTTCCGGAACCTACTCGGCCTGGTTGCCGGTAAGCAGTCCCGTCGGTACCGGCGCCGCGGTCCGCTCCCGGCCGGCCAGATCGATCGCAGCCATCACCACAAGTTTCTCCAGCGCGCCTTCGACGGCGAACTTCCATGCCAGTCCCTGGTCGAGTTCGAGCCGGAAGCGTGGGAAGCGGGGGTGTGAGGCGACGACGTCGAATCCGGAATCCTTGAGGAAGTCGGCGTCGATCATGCAGTGGTCGCAGAGGTCGTTCTCGGTGGCCTCGGTGAACTCCCGCGAGATCTCCGCCAGCGCCTCGTCGGCCCATAGCGTGCCCTCCGGCATCAGTACGGATTCAATTGTCCCGGAACCGGTTTCAATGTCGGGGATACTGCGCGTCTGGGTATCTGACCCCGAACGTGTTGTTGCACTGATGTTTTCGTCGTCATCGCTGCCTGACTCGGATTCGACGCCCCGGACGATGCCGAAGGCCTCGACGGCGCGGACGCCGCGCCGAATGAGATCGGCGACGACGGCGTCGAGTAGGAGAGTGGCGGACTCCTCGGCGGCGGGTTCGGTGCGGATCGACGTCAGCAGCACCGCGTCCGCACTCACCGGCGACGTCGGAAAGAACCTCGAGCGCGGTACCCGACCGGGCGGTGCATAAAAGGCGGTGCCGACAACGCCTCGTTTCTCGTCGCGGGCCAGCTGCCCACACGTACCCCACTCCAGGAGCAGTCCCGAGATCCAGGCTTCCTTGTCGAATTCGCTCTCGAAGCCGCCGAGGTCGCCGACCAGAGTCGACGACTCGTGGTCGCGGCTGTCCGGGTCCACTTCCCAGAAGACGCACCGTCGTGTGTGGGAGGGCAGCGAGTCGAACTCGTCGAGAGTCAGACCGGCGATCGTGATACTCACACCATCACCCCCTCTTCTCGTCGTGGTCGTCGACGGCCGACGACCGAAAACTGTTGTGCCCCTGAATCATTGGCGAAATCTCCGAGTCAGCGCCCCAATTAACGTCACAGTGACGAATCATCCGGGTACCCGAGGATGGACCAATTACGTCACTCAGTGATCTCCGGCGGCGTCGATCACCCCGACGATCCGTTGGAGATCCTCCACCGACCCGTACTCCACCACAATCTTGCCTTTCCGCTTGCCCAGACTCACGGTAACCCTCGTATCGAGACGGTTGGAGAGGCGCTCGGCGACATCCTGCAGTCCGGGCATCTGCATCGGCCGACGCTTCGGAGAAGTTGGTGCCTGCCGGTCGTCACCGTCGCCCCGGTTGGCCAGTGTCACGGCCTCTTCAGTGGCACGGACCGATAAACCTTCGGCGACGATGCGGGCCGCCAATGCTTCTTGGGCGTCGCTGCCGGTCTCCAAGGAGAGTAGCGCTCGAGCGTGACCGGCCGAGAGCACGCCTGCGGCGACTCGACGCTGCACCGGGATCGGCAGCTTCAGCAACCGAATCATGTTGCTGATCAATGGTCGCGATCGACCCAATCGGTTGGCGAGCTCCTCGTGCGTCACCCCGAACTCGTCGAGGAGCTGCTGGTAAGCAGCCGCTTCTTCCAACGGATTCAACTGGGCACGATGGATGTTCTCCAGCAATGCATCGCGGAGCATGTCGCCATCGGCGGTCTCGCGGACGATCGTCGGAATGGTCTCAAGGCCGGCCTTCTGGCTGGCCCGCCACCGACGTTCACCCATGACTATCTGGTAGCGAACGCCATCTGCAGTCGGCTCCGGAAGCGTACGCACGACAATCGGCTGCATGAGCCCGAACTCGGAAATCGAGTGCACGAGCTCAGCCATGGCTTCGTCATCGAAGACACTGCGCGGCTGTTGCGGATTGGGCTGGATCACCAGGGGAGGTAACTCGCGGTAGGTGGCACCCACGTCGCCAACGGTGTCACCGACACGGACCGCATCCGATACCGGAGTCGGTGTGGATGCGGTAGGCGTGGCGGTGGCGTCGGTACCCGCATCGCTCGTCGACGGCGTCTCGGTGCCCTGCGGCTGCGATGCCTTCCCACCGATGACGACGTCGGCGGCGGCGTTGCCCATCCGCGATGTGTTCGCAGCTGTCTCTGGGGGACCAGTGGGGATCAGGGCGGCGAGTCCACGGCCCAGTCCGCCACGACGCTGTGCGGAATCTCGCTGGCTCACTGGCGTGCGTTCCCTTCCGTGCCGATCGTGCAGGTGCTTACTGCGTTAGTACGTACTGCGCTGATGCTTGGTTTCACGTGAAACAACGGGGTCATCGGGCGGTGGGTTATGAGATGTCGCATCATGAGGCACCTCGCAAGGCAAGCTCGCGGGCAGCGTCGAGGTAACTCATTGAGCCACGGGATCCAGGGTCGTACTCAATGATCGTCATGCCGTAGCCCGGAGCTTCGGACACCTTGACGCTACGCGGAATGATTGTCGCGAGGACCTTGTCACCGAAGTGTCGTCGGACCTCGTCCGCCACCTGATCGGCGAGCTTGGTGCGTCCGTCATACATGGTGAGCACAACTGTTGAGACATGCAGGTCGGGATTCAGGTGCGCCTGCACCAGCTCGATGTTGCGGAGAAGCTGGCCCACACCTTCGAGCGCGTAGTACTCACACTGGATGGGGATCATCACTTCCTTGGCAGCCACCATCGCGTTGACCGTCAGCAGTCCCAGTGATGGCGGGCAGTCGATCAGCACATAGTCGACACCGAGCTCGTCGAGCGTCTGCTTGTCGAGCGCGTTCCGAAGACGATTCTCTCGAGCGACCAGCGAGACCAGCTCGATCTCGGCGCCTGCCAGATCAAGAGTCGCCGGCACACAGTAGAGACGCTCGTTGCTCGGGCTCTGCTGTACTGCTTCCTTGAGCGTGACCTCACCAAGAAGTAGCTCGTACACCGACGCGATGTCCGGGTCTCGGTGATCGATGCCCAATGCCGTGCTCGCGTTACCCTGCGGATCGAGGTCGACGACCAGAACGGTGAGGCCGTGCAGGGCGAGCCCGGCAGCCATGTTCACCGCAGTCGTCGTCTTGCCGACGCCACCCTTCTGGTTGGCGACCGTGAGAATCCGGGTCTCGGCGGGGTGGGGGAGTTGCCCGGCACCACCGGGCGTCAGCACCTGGCTGGCACGAGCGGCCGCTGCCGCGATCGGGGTGTCGTGAAAACCGCCGCCGCTGCTGCTCGTCGAGGCGTTGGTTTCACGTGAAACATCGGGGTCTTGATCGACCACGCTTGGACTCCTTCGCCCTACGCTGTATTCGTCTACGCCGTTCGATGCCGCGGAACTCGACGCATCGTCACTGTCACTCGCGGGAACAACCTGTGCGACCGCCGCACTCGAGGGCGCGACACGATTGCCTCTATTGTGCTCCCTGCGCAGACTCCACACCAATTCGGTTCACCCCTTACGCGCGCGCGAACGCGCTGCTTTGCCGGACCTACCTTTGGATGCTGCTTCCCGGTTGGCCGGGCCACCGCCGGCTACCGCCACCTTGGTTCCCGACACAACAATCGTGGGCGTCTCGACGAGTCCAGAACCGCAGGACGTCACATCGAGATCGACCACACCGACGCGCGCTGCGGTCTCTTCATCACGCGTGATCTCATCGCGCGCGGACGATCCCTTCAACGCGAGCATCCGTCCGCCCACCCGGATGAGGGGAGCGGACCAACCGGCGAGACGAGCCAGGGGAGCGACCGCGCGCGAGGTGACTACGTCCGCCCCGCCGGCCTCCTCGCGGACCGCCTTCTCTTCTGCTCGTCCGCGAACCACCTGAACGTCGAGTTCCAACTGAGCAACGGTCCGTTCCAAGAAGTCCACCCGACGCTGCAGTGGCTCCACCAGAATCACCGTGACATCCGGCCGCGCGATAGCAAGCGGGATACCCGGGAGGCCCGCCCCACTTCCGATGTCGACGACTCGCTCGTCGGCATGCAGCAGGTCGCCGACCACCCCGCAGTTCAGAATGTGGCGATCCCACAGGCGCGGCACTTCTCGCGGTCCGATCAATCCGTGCTCGATGCCATCGGTGGCCAATAGTTCGTAGTAGGCCCGGGCAAGATCGACACGGGTCCCGAACACGCTCGACGCGGCCTCCGGAATGTCCTCACCCGACACCCCTTCGTCGGGTGGTACTCCAACCCCGTCGGGGAGTGCTCCCGCAGTCGGTTCAGATGACGACTGACCAGATGTTGCGCCGTGGTCGGCGGAGGACATCGACCTGCCTTTCCCAGTTAACGGTTCCCTGTTTCACGTGAAACGACGCGTACATGGATCAAGCCGAGTGACCCATCCGTCTGAGGCGATCACTCCATCGTTTCACGTGAAACATCGTCGTGGCGGAGAACTACACAGCTGTAATTCACTACCCCTGAAATGAAGAAAGTCCCGGCTCTCAGACCGGGACCTTCTCCTGGCGACGGCTTGCGCCGATCGCACCTCTCAACCTCGTGCACGCCCGCCGACCAATCCACGCCGTCGTGCTGTGCATAGGTTGACTATGCCTTGATGACGACAACCCTACGCTTGGGTTCGGCGCCTTCACTTTCACTTTCCACACCGTCGACGACCGCCACGGCGTCATGCACGATCTTGCGCTCGAATGGCGTCATCGGATCGAGTTCCTCGCGGACACCCGAGTCGCGGACGCGCTCGGCAACCTCACGGCCGAGTCGAGCAAGGCGCTCGCGCCGATCGGCCCGCCAGCGAGCGATATCGAGCATCAGCCGACTGCGAACTCCGGTCGCCTGCTGAACCGACAGCCGGGTCAGCTCCTGGAGAGCGTCGAGAACCTCGCCCTTGCGACCGACTAGCTTCGCGAGATCGTCACCGCCGTCAATGCTCACGACCGCTCGATCACCGTCAACGTCGAGATCGATATCGCCATCGAAGTCCAGAACATCGAGCAGCTGCTCGAGGTAGTCCCCGGCGATCTCGCCCTCTTCGACCAACCGCTCTTCGTCGTCGAGTTCGTCGGCCTCGTCAGCCGCGTCGTCCGAGTCACCGGCAGCGTCGCTCTCGGTCTTGGTCTCGGTCTCGGCATCACTCACGCCGGCCGTGCTCCCGGCGTCCGCAGTCTCGCCAGTCGCCTGGTCTCCGGCCAAATCGTCGGCGACCACATCCTCACGGACCACGTCTTCGCTCACGACATCACCATCGTGCGCTGCATCCGTTGTCATCTCACACCACCTCACTCTGCTGTCGCGTCTCTCGTCGCGAACTCTGGGTCTGTTTCAGGTCTTGTCTGGGATCGCTGTCGGCAATCGCTGTCAGGGATCTATCGACAGGGAATCGCTGTCAACGCCCGCCGCGGTTTCGTCCACCGCCGCGTCGACTCTTTGCTTGCGGCTTCTTCTTCGACGCCTGCTTGCCGGGGCCGGAGGCACCCGACGGCTTCTGGCCGGGCTTGGGCTTGCTGCCCACAGCATTGGCTGCGACCGAACCCGATGAATCGTTTGATACGGCGTCGTCGGACGAAGTGCCGTCCGTCGCGGTGTCCTCGCCGGAGCTGGTCGTGTCGGCGACCGTCGAGTCCCCGGCAGCTGCATCCGAGCTAGGGGAGCCGGAGGTCTTCTTATCCCGCTTGGGCTTCACACCGGGTTTGGGCGCGTTGGCTTTGAGCTTCTCCTGCTTGACGCGCTCGGCTTCGGCTTCTTCCTTCTCGATTCGACCGAACACGATGTGCTGCTGGCCGTAGGTCCAGATGTTGTTGCTCATCCAGTAGAGGAGGATCGCGACGGGGAAGAACGGACCGGTCACCAGAATGCCGAGCGGGAAGACGTACAGCGCAAGCATGTTCATCATGCGGGTCTGCGGGTTCTCCAACGCGGCCTGCGGCTGCCGGGCCACCGACGCCCGCGAGTTCATGTGCGTGGCGATCGACGCGACGATCATCATCGGGATCACCACGATGGCGATCTGTACGCGAGTGAAGTCGATCGGACTCCCGGGGGTGACGAAGGCGTACCACTCGTTGATCGGCTGCGTGATGAACGACGACAGCGGAACGCCGAACAGGCGTGAGTCGAGGAAGTTCTGCACCAACTCGGGACTGAAGGCGTAGTTGCCCAGCGCTCGGGTCTCTTCCGCTGACATGCCCGGCTGCCCGAAGCCGGTGGCCATCCGGTTGAACGATCGCAGCACATGGAACAGACCGATGAACACCGGGATCTGCAGGAGCATCGGCAGGCAGCCGAGCAGGGGATTGAACCCGTGCTCCTTCTGCAGCTTCTGCATCTCCTCGGTCATCTTGACCCGATCCTTGGCGTACTTCTTGCGGATCGCCTGGAGCTCGGGGTTGATCTCCTGCATCTTCTTCGTGGTGCGGATCTGCTTCACGAAGGGCTTGTACAGAATCGCTCGGAGCGTGAACACGAGGAACACCACCGACAGTGCCCACGCGACGCCGTTGCCACCGGGAGTGTTCGGCAGGGCGTGGCTGAACAGCCAGTGCCAGCCCCACATGATCCAGGACACCGGCCAGTAGATGAAGTTGAGCACGGGTTAGCTACCCCTCACGTTCCATGGGCTCCGAGATCACACTCGGAGCATTTGAAGAAAACTTGATCTCTGACAATCGTCGCTCCGGCACCGGGTCGTAACCGGGTTTGTGCCACGGGCCGCACTTGAGCAGCCGCACGATCGACAGCAGACCGCCGTACCAGAAGCCGTGCCGGCTCAAGGCCTCGACGGCGTAACCCGAGCACGTCGGTTCGAACCGGCACGTCGGAAGCCTCATCGGGGACACCCACGTGCGGTACAGCTCGATCAAGAAGATGACGGTGCGTCGGGGGAGCAGGACGAGATGGGCGCGCCACGACGCAGTGGCTGCGCGGGATTCGACTCCGTCGCCGGACTCGACCGCCGAGGCAAACTCGTCAGCCGATGACAGTCCATCAGCCGATTCGACCTCGTCGCGGTACTCCACACTCATCGCGACACCGTGCCCAGAGCGGGCTTGCGATAAGCGGACCGCAGCTGACGGGTCAGGTCATCACTGCGCTGATCGACGACGCCGGGTCGCGCTCGGATGACGACGAGACACTGATCGGACGGGCACAGGTCGACGGTCGCATCGAAAGCGGCGCGCAGGCGTCGGGCCGTCCGGTGGCGAACCACCGCATTGCCGACCGACTTGGACACGATGAGTCCCAACCACGGGCCACCAACAGTGGACACCGGCGGATGCTCGAGTCCATTGAGGTCGAGAACGTGGACCACCAGATCGCGCGTCGAGACACGCACACCGGCTTTCAGTGTGCGCGAGAAGTCGGACCCGCGAGAGATCCGATGTGCGGATGCCACCATTGATCAGAGGTCATCGGCCGGGCATCGTGCCGCACTCGACGACAGAGCCCGGAGTCCGATGATTCGAATCAGGCGGTCAGCTTGGCGCGGCCCTTTGTACGCCGGCTGCTGACGATGGCTCGGCCGGCGCGGGTACGCATACGCAGACGGAAGCCGTGCACGCGTGCGCGACGACGGTTGTTGGGCTGGAAGGTGCGCTTGCCCTTGGCCACGGTGTACTCCTTGTGCTCGGTCGTGAGACCCGCGCGACAAGCACACGAAACCCACGTCTTTAGTTGGTCGGTAACTCCGGGAGCGGTGCCGGACTGGTGCCGGTCGGTGCTGCTCTACGATGACGACGTTGCCGGGCGCGACACGCCGTCATCACGCAAATCCGCTACCTGGATGACCAGTCGAGACTACTGAGTACCGCTGAGCAAATCAAACGAGGTGCACGGTGACCCATCGTCGACCCACCCCTCGGTCCGGGACCGGTGCCGCATGGTTATCGTCTGGTTGAGAAAATTGCGCGTAGTCATTGTCGGATCGCGTGGGCTCTGTTAACTTCAGCGAAGACTTTCGGCGAGACACCATCGCCAGCAAGACACCCTCGACTGCGAACAGCTCGACGCGTGTCATCCGATATATGCGCGATATTTTTGTACACAGGTGTGGACAACTATGTGGAGAACTCTCCTTCAACCACATCTTGATCACTGCGACCCCCTTCGTCGCTGGTACGTTGCTGAAGGCAGGAGGGCAGTGTCGTGACGGCTGATCGCAGTACTTTCGGTGAGATCTGGTTGAGGGTCGTCGCCGAACTCAACGACGACGACGCAGCTCGCGACCACGAGCCGCTGACCCGGCAGCAGAAGGCGTGGCTATCCCTCGTGCAGCCACTGACGCTCGCCGAGGGGTTCGCACTGCTGGCCGTCCCGACCCCGCTGGTCCAGGAGCAGATCGAGCGCAATCTGCGCGACACCATCCGGTCGGTCCTATCCCGCCATCTCGGCCAGAACGTCGACCTCGGGGTCCGGATCTCCACCCCACCCTCCGACGGCGCACCCGATCCGATCGGCATCGCTGGCGATGCCGCGACACCCGACGCGCCGGGCCCCACCAACGGCGCCGCGAGCAACGGCAGCAACGGCTCGGTCCATCCCGACTCGATCGGGTTCCCGTCGCACCCGGTCGGAACATCCGACCAGCTACCGACCAACGGGGTATCCGACTATCCGGGAGCCAACGGCACAGGAGCCAACGGCACAGGAGCCACCAATGTGACGGCTCACCTCACTGATCCGCCGTCGGGTCCCGGCTTCGATTCAACTTCAGCCTTTGATTCAAAATCATTGTCCGACAACGTAACTCCGTCGTTCTCACTCGATCATCCGGGCACCTCCTACCGCGACAGCGGACTGTCGGAGCCCGGCTACCGCGAGGACACCGCCGGCGACGGGCGGGACTTCTCACTTCGCGGAGACGGTCTGACGCGACCCGAATCCACGGATTGGTCGACCTATTTCGCCGAGAGGCCGACGGTCGGTGCCACCCCGTCGAGCGCCAACCTCAGCCCCAAGTACACCTTCGACACCTTCGTGATCGGCGCGTCGAATCGTTTCGCGCACGCATCCGCGGTCGCCGTCGCCGAAGCGCCCGCCCGTGCCTACAACCCACTGTTCATCTGGGGTGAATCCGGCCTGGGCAAGACGCACCTGCTGCACGCCGCCGGCCACTACGCGCAGCGACTGTTCCCCGGGATGCGCGTGAAATACGTGTCCACCGAGGAATTCACCAACGACTTCATCAACTCCCTGCGTGACGACCGTCGGGTCGCGTTCAAGCGGCGCTACCGCGATGTCGACGTCCTCCTCGTCGACGACATCCAGTTCCTGATCGGCAAAGAAGGTATCCAGGAAGAGTTCTTCCACACCTTCAACACCTTGCACAACGCCAGCAAGCAGATCGTCGTGTCGTCGGATCGTCCGCCGAAACAGCTTGCGACACTGGAAGATCGGCTGCGTACGCGATTCGAGTGGGGACTGATCACCGACGTCCAGCCACCGGATCTGGAAACCCGCATCGCCATCTTGCGCAAGAAGGCACAGATGGACAACATCTCCGTACCCGGAGACGTCCTCGAGCTGATCGCGTCGAAGATCGAGCGCAACATCCGTGAGCTCGAGGGCGCGTTGATCCGTGTCACCGCGTTCGCGTCGTTGAACAACGCCGAACTCGACAAAGCGCTGGCCGAGGTCGTGCTCGAGGCGCTGCTGCCCAACTCCGACACCCTTGAGGTCAGCGCCGCCAGCATCCTGGCCATCACCGCGGAGTACTTCGACATCTCCATCGAGGAGCTGCGTGGTCCCGGCAAGACCCGCTCGATCGCCCAGGCACGCCAGATCTCGATGTATCTGTGCCGCGAGCTCACTGATCTGTCCCTGCCCAAGATCGGCGAGACGTTCGACCGTGACCACACGACGGTCATGTACGCCGAACGCAAGATCAAGAAGGAAATGGCCGAGCGCCGCAAGGTCTACGACCACGTGCAGGAACTGACCGCACGGATCAAACAGCGCTCGGTTCGCTGACGCGCTCAGCTCTGCAGACACCCGCTCAGCTCTCCAAGCGCCCGCTCGTCCGACTCACCGCGTCCCTACAGCGCCATTCCTGTCCGCATCGCTATTCCTGTCTGCATCGCCACCTCTGACCCGGCTTCTAAACACCCGAATCCCGGTCGGATCCTGCCCCTTGTCACGGCACCGATCACCGCTGTCAGCGGCCGAACCTCGATGCCAACACGAGAGTTCAACGGCGCCGCCGGACGCCTGACGCACCTCACAATCGGTCGAATCCGATTCATTCCCAGCTGTGGATAACACTCTGGATAACCGGGCGGCCCCTGTGCACCGGAGGTGGACACTTGGCGAACACCCCCCGAATTCCACATCGACGCGTCGCGCGCTCGATATTCATCCACGTTCCGATCCACACTCCGATGCCGCATCTATCTGGGAGTTCTCCAGCCCATCCACAGATTCACAGTCCCTACTACTTCCATGGATCCCTCTCTATAGAGATCCTTTTAAAAGAAGGACCTGTGCACATCTGTGGTCACCGCACCCTGCCGACGTCGCGACATGTCCTCGCCAGTTGCCCCCAACGCCATCGGCTGCAGTCGCTGCGCTCTACAGTGGTAATCCCAGTGGGGTAATCCCCGAATGCGGTAATCCCAGAATCTTGTGGTTCTCCGAGGACCGCATTCGGAGCACGACGATCGGCTCGACCAGGAAAGGCAACCTGCCAGCATGAAGTTCCGTGTCGCACGTGACGAGTTCGCCGAGTCCGTCGCCTGGGTCGCCCGAAGTCTGCCGTCTCGTCCGCCGGTGCCGGTGCTCGGTTGTGTGGTGCTGACCGCAGGCGACACCGACAGCGCGTCCGGCGGTGGCCTCGAGGTTTCCGGATTCGACTACGAGGTTTCTGCTCAGGAGACCGTCGCCGCCGAGATCGCCGAACCGGGCAAGGTCCTGGTGTCCGGACGCCTTCTCGCCGACATCACCCGCGCCCTGCCGAACAAGCCGGTCGACGTCACGCTCGACGGATCCCGCGTCGCCATCGCGTGTGGCAGCGCCAAGTTCTCACTTCCGACGATGCCCGTCGAGGACTACCCGGAGCTGCCGACGCCGCCCGCGGTCACCGGCACCGTCCCGGCACAGGTTTTCGCCGAGGCCATCTCGCAGGTCGCCGTCGCCGCCGGCCGCGATGACACGCTTCCGATGCTCACCGGCGTGCGGGTCGAGATCGAGGGCAATCGTGTCGTGCTGGCGGCCACAGACCGATTCCGCCTCGCCGTCCGCGAACTCGAGTGGCAACCCACCGCGGCCGATGCCTCCGGTGCGGTCCTGGTACCGGCCAAGACCCTCTCGGAGAGCGCCAAGACCGCAGGTGCCGAGGCCGCCGGGGAGATCTCGCTGGCCTTCGGCGCCGGCAACGCCATCGGAAACGAGGGCATTCTCGGAATTCTCGGGACCGCCAAGCGCACCACCACCCGACTTCTCGACGCGGAGTTCCCGAAGTTCCGTCAGCTGCTGCCGGCCAGCCACACCGCGGTCGCCACCATCGACAGCGCTCCGCTGATGGAGGCGATCAAGCGTGTCGCCCTGGTCGCCGAACGCGGCGCGCAGGTGCGCATGGAGTTCAGCGATGGCTCGGTGCTCCTCACCGCCGGTGGCGACGAGGCGGGCAAGGCCGAGGAAGAGCTGCCGGTGGCTTTCCAGGGTGAGCCGCTGACCATCGCCTTCAACCCCGGCTACCTGCAGGACGGCTTGAACGCGATCGGAGCCGGCAGCGTCGACTTCGGTTTCACTACTCCTAGCCGTCCGGCGGTTCTGCGCCCGGCCAGTGGTGAGACGCCGGTACCCGACGAGTCCGGTGCTTTCGTTGCTCCGGACAGCGAGTTCAGCTACCTGCTCATGCCGGTGCGGCTGCCGGGCTGAGCCGGCGCAACCGACCACCAGTCAACCGAGACGATGCCGCCGATCCAGGCCGGCGAATCGCGAAGGAGTAAGTGACACAATGCAACTCGGACTGGTAGGCCTGGGCAAGATGGGCGCGAACATGCGCACCAGGATCAAAGCGGGCGGCCATGAGGTGATCGGTTACGACCCCCGGCCCGAGGTCACCGACGTGGCGACCCTGGCAGATCTCGCGGCCGCGCTCACCGCACCGCGTGCGGTCTGGGTGATGGTGCCGTCGGGGGATCCGACGCGCAGCGTGATCACCGAGCTGGCGGGAATCCTCGAACCGGGCGACATCGTCGTCGACGGTGGCAACTCGAAGTACACCGACGACGCCATTCATGCAAAGCAGTTGTCCGACAAGGGAATCGGATATATCGACTGCGGCGTGTCCGGTGGTGTCTGGGGTTTGGAGAACGGCTACGGACTGATGGTCGGTGGCAGCGACCACGACGTCGAACGCCTGATGCCGATCTTCGACGCCCTGCGACCGCCGGGGGAAAGGGCCAACGGGTTCGTGCACGCCGGCCCGGTCGGCGCCGGTCACTACGCGAAGATGGTGCACAACGGCGTCGAATACGGATTGATGCACGCCTATGGCGAAGGGTACGAACTGCTCACGGCTGAGCCGCTGATCACCGACGTCGAGGGCACGCTGCGTGCCTGGACGACCGGAACCGTGGTGCGTTCGTGGCTACTGGACCTTCTGGTGCGGGCGCTGCAGGAGGATCCGGGATTCTCCGAGATCTCGGATTACACAACCGATTCCGGCGAAGGTCGATGGACGGTCGAAGAAGCCATCCGGCATTCGGTCCCGGCCAACGTGATCTCGGCGGCGCTGTTCGCACGATTCGCGTCGCGTCAACAGGACGGTTCACCGACCCTGAAGGCGGTGTCGGCGCTGCGCAATCAGTTCGGCGGTCACTCGGTCCGTGACACCTCGGGCCGGTCGGTGGGCGAGACCGGAACCCCGCGCGCCGACTGAGGGTTCGAGCTGATCGGTGTTCGTCCGACAATTGGTACTGCGCGACTTCCGGTCGTGGCGCGAGGTTGACCTCACGCTCCGGCCTGGGCCGACGATCTTTGTGGGACGCAACGGTTTTGGAAAGACCAACCTGATCGAGGCGTTGTACTACGTGGCGACACTCCGGTCGCATCGGGTCTCTCAGGATGCGCCGTTGATCCGCCGCGAATGCTCGTCGGCCCAGGTCACCGCGACCATCGAGAACGCCGGCCGCGAACTCACCGTGGGTGTGACGATCAACGCCGATGGCCGCAATACCGCCACCATCAACACCGCACCCACCCGACGCCCTCGCGAGGTCATCGGTATTCTGCGCACGGTTCTCTTTGCGCCAGAAGATCTTTCGCTGGTACGCGGGGAGCCGTCGGATCGTCGACGCTTTCTCGACGAGCTGGTCGCCCAGCGTGGTCCCCGCTATGTCGCGGCACGGTCGGATTACGACCGGGTCCTGCGCCAACGGTCCGCACTGCTCAAGACCGCGTCGGCCGCTATGCGACGAGGCGGGTCCGACGCGGATTCGGTGATCAGCACCCTCGACGTCTGGGACGCACAACTCGCCGATCTCGGTGCGCAGGTCACTGCCGCCCGACTCGACGTATTGGCTGATCTCACACCACATTTCGTTGAATCGTATGCCTCCATAGCGCCGCATTCCCGGCCCGCGGATCTGCGGTACCGATGCGTCGCGGATCCGCAGGTGCAGACCGCGACCGGCGCCGATGGCCGAGCCGACGTCGACGCGATCTCGGCGGTCCTGCATACCCGTCTGGGTGAGATTCGCAGCAAGGAGATCGACCGCGGCATGTGTCTGGTGGGTCCGCATCGCGATGATCTCGACATCGTGCTCGGCGGCGACGTCGCCAAAGGCTTTGCCAGCCATGGTGAATCGTGGTCGCTGGCACTGGCTTTGCGTCTGGGGTCGGTGGAGCTGTGGCGCAGCGAGGGCACCGAACCGGTCATCATGCTCGATGACGTGTTCGCCGAACTCGACCGGGCCCGACGCACGACCCTGGCCGAGTTCACCGCCGGCGCCGAACAACTGCTGGTGACCGCGGCCGTCGCCGAGGACATCCCCGACACGATCGGCGGTCGTCGGGTGGGAGTCGACCTCGTCGAGGACAATGAAGGCCGATACTCGGTGGCCGACGCCACTGATGCCGCTGATGCCGACGGCGCGTCGGAGCTGCCGGTGTCCGATGCCATCAGCCCGGCAGCCGACGGAGAGGAGCTGCGGTGACCGACGAGACTGCGTCCGATCCGAACAAGCCGTCCGGCGAACTGCGCGGCTACGACCTGGCCCGGGCAGCGTTGGAGGAGGCACGAGCCGCGGCCAAGGCCGCCGGCAAGTCGGTGGGGCAGGGCCGCGCGTCACCGAAACGACGTGCTGCCTCCGGTAAGGAGTCCCGCCGTCGATGGTCGGGAAGTGGCCCTGATTCGCGGGATCCGCAGCCTTTCGGGAGCCTCGCCAAGGGCATCGCCAAGCAACGCGGCTGGCAGCCGCATATCGGTCAGGGACAGCTGTTCGGCATGTGGGAGTCGATCGTCGGAGCCGACATCGCCGCCCATGCCAAGCCAACGGAGTTGCGCGACAAGGTGTTACACATCCAGGCCGAGTCGACGGCGTGGGCCACCCAGCTTCGCTATGTGCAGTCCACCATCATCGCCAAGATCGCGGCCGCGGTCGGTGACGGGGTGGTGAGCAGTGTCCGGATCACCGGACCCAAGGCGCCGTCATGGCGTAAGGGACCCCGCCACGTCAAGGGTCGGGGACCCCGCGACACCTACGGCTGAGACCGTTACGGCGGGTGCGTAGACCCTACCGCGTCGGGCGCGCCCGTAGCGCTAAAAATCGGTTCTATCCACAAGCCGACCGCAGATGAGTCGAAAAAATCTCTCTGTGCGCGCGTTAGCGGGCCCGGATGCGCGTTCCTGGTCGGGTTAGGCAGTACACTGGAGAACAGTTGTACCGACAGGGGACGATCACGACGTATGTCGCCGGTCCCGGGCCACCGCCCGGGCACTTCGGCGTGTCCATCGTACGTTCGTGCGCGAGGTCCCCGATCGTCGACGCCGCTTCGGTGGCCGTCGACCTGTCTAACAGAAGGAGCGGACCCACCTCGTGGCCGAGAGCAACGACACCCCCACCGCCGATACCAACGGCACCGCGGGTCGAAAGAAGAAGCCCTCCGAGTACGGTGCGGAGTCCATCAGCATCCTCGAGGGACTCGAGGCGGTCCGCAAGCGACCGGGTATGTACATCGGATCCACCGGTGAACGCGGTCTGCATCACCTGATCTGGGAGGTCGTCGACAACTCCGTCGACGAGGCGATGGCCGGTTACGCCAGCAAGGTCGACGTCACTCTCCTTGAGGACGGCGGCGTGGAGGTCGTCGACGACGGTCGTGGTATTCCCACCACCATGCACGCCACCGGGGTGCCGACCGTCGAGGTCGTCATGACCCAGCTGCACGCCGGCGGAAAGTTCGACTCCGACGCCTACGCGGTGTCCGGCGGTCTGCACGGCGTCGGAATCTCGGTGGTCAATGCGCTATCGACCAAGGTCGAGCTCGCCATCAACTACGGCGGATTCCACTGGGAGCAGCAGTACGACTACGCCAAGCCCGGTGAGCTGCACAAAGGTGACGCGACCCGCAAGACCGGCACCACGGTTCGGTTCTGGCCCGACGCGGAGATCTTCGAAACCACCAAGTTCAGCGCGGAGACCGTCGCACGCCGACTGCAGGAAATGGCCTTCCTCAACAAGGGCCTGACCATCACCCTCACCGACAACCGCCCGGCCGACGATGTCGTCGTCGCCGAAGCCGAGATGGACGGTGACGGCGAGGAGACCGCCGAGGCGATCAAGTCCGAGGAAGAGAAGAAGAAGCAGGTCGCCAAGGTGCGCACCCGCACCTATCACTACCCGGACGGCCTCGTCGACTACATCAAGCACCTCAACCGCACCAAGCAGCCGATCCATGGTTCGGTCATCGGGTTCACCGCCAAGGGCACCGGTCATGAGGTGGAGATCGCGATGCAGTGGAACTCGGGGTACTCCGAGTCGGTGCACACCTTTGCCAACACCATCAACACCCATGAGGGCGGCACCCACGAAGAAGGTTTCCGCGCCGCGCTCACCAGCACCGTCAACAAGTACGCGCTGGACAAGAAGTTGCTGAAGGAAAAAGACGGCAAACTGACCGGTGACGACATCCGCGAGGGGCTCGCCGCGGTGATCTCGGTCAAGGTCGGCGATCCGCAGTTCGAGGGTCAGACCAAGACCAAGCTCGGCAACACCGAGGTCAAGGGCTTTGTCCAGAAGATGTGCAACGAGCACCTCGGTCACTGGTTCGAGTCGAACCCCGCCGAGGCCAAGATCATCATCAAGAAGGCCGTCGATTCCGCCCAGGCCCGTCTCGCCGCGCGTAAGGCGCGAGAGTTGGTGCGGCGCAAGACCGCAACCGATATCGGCGGTCTGCCCGGCAAGCTTGCCGACTGCCGCAGCAACGACCCCACCAAGTGCGAGGTCTACATCGTCGAGGGTGACTCGGCCGGTGGGTCGGCCAAGTCGGGTCGGGATTCGATGTATCAGGCGATCCTGCCGATCCGCGGCAAGATCATCAACGTCGAGAAGGCCCGCATCGACCGGGTGCTGAAAAACGCTGAGGTGCAGTCGATCATCACCGCGTTCGGTACCGGTATCCATGACGAGTTCGATCTGTCGAAGTTGCGGTATCACAAGATCGTGTTGATGGCCGATGCCGATGTCGACGGTCAGCACATCGCGACGCTGCTGTTGACGTTGTTGTTCCGGTTCATGAAGCCGCTGATCGAGC